>CANQLY010000008.1 GCA_947624795.1 uncultured Marinospirillum sp. | reverse complement strand
GGAAGGTCTCGTTGTTCACCGTGCCGCCAAACATGGCAATGGGAAAACCCAAAGCAGCCGAGGTTCCAACAGCTTGGCGCATGCCTGCATTGCACCAAGTTAAAAAAGGCACACTTAAAGTGCCACCGCCGATGCCAAAAATCGTCGATGCCCAACCAATAACCCCACCCGCTGAAATAAGCAACCCTGCACGCGGCTCACTTTCTTTGGGCTTAGGTTGCAGTTTTAATACCATTTGCACAGCAACTAGCATAACAAACACACCAATAATGGCTTGCAGGGCAAAACCACTTAACAAACTTGCAGTCCAAGCACCCACAAAAGCACCCACAGCTAAGCCAAGGATGATTAACTTAACCCAAGCCCACTTCACACCTTGCTTTTTATGGTGAGTAAAACTTGAGCTTAACGAGGTAGGTATAATAGTGGCCAATGAAGTACCCACAGCCAAATGCACTAAAACTTCTTGTGAAACCCCTAAGGCTGAAAAAGTTATCACTAAAACAGAAACAATAATTAAACCACCACCAATACCAAACAAGCCTGCTAACAAACCTGCCACCGCACCTAAAACCAAATACGTTAAATAAACTACCACTTTTTCACCTCATTTTTTTTGTAACCAGCGTAAGACCAACTCACGCAACTCTGTTGGCTTATAGGGTTTGGCCAAATAATCATCCATCCCTTGATCTAAAAAGCGCTGACGATCTTCAGCCAATGCATTGGCTGTTAAAGCAATCACCGGCACCTTTGCATTCGTACCTTCTAGCTGCCGCCATAAACGGGTTGTTTCTAAACCATCCATGTCGGGCATGAAAATATCCATTAACACCAAATCATAAATCTTTTCTTTACCTAGCTCTAACGCCTCAGCGCCACTATTGGCAACATTCACTTGATAGCCCGACTTTTCTAACACACTTGAAGCTAACATGGCATTCACAGGGCCATCATCCACCACTAAAATGCGCCCAAAAGCAAGGTGACTAAACATAGGCTCACCCACTAATTTGGAAGGCAATTCAATTTGTAGCTTCAAACCACCTAAAGGCTGGGCACTGACTTCAAAATTACCCCGCATCTCATTCACTAGCTGCCGTGTTAATAACTGCCCTAACCCTAAAGCACCCGAACTGGATTCATAACCGCTACTCATGGGGGTTGTTAATTGAAAACGTCGCAAGCGCTCACTTTCAGTTAGCCCTCCCCCTTGGTCTTGAAGCGTTATCTGCAACCTAGATAACCCAACCCAATCTAACCACAAATAAATATCACCCTGAGTTGATAGCTGAATAATCTGCCTTAATAAATGCCGCATTAAACGCAATAATCGCCGCCTATCTAGCACTAGCTGCTCAGGAAGGTTAATGCTTGATTCAATGATTAACTGACGCCCTGTATTAGCCAGCAAGTTTTTACTTAGCGTATAACAATCAGCTATTAACAAACTAACCACCAATACATCACCCGACAACTCTGGTGATTCAAACTCACCAATATCTGACATATCACGTATGTCATCAAGTAAATGCTGAATATCTAATAACTTACCTTGGCAATAGCTGGTTAAGTTAGCATCAAAACCACGGGCATTTTTTATAAGCTCAAGTAACAATTCATTAGCATCACTGACGGCGGCTTGAAAAAAATCAGCTTTCATTTTTTCTGCTAAATGGGCACGCTGCTTATCGCCAATAAGTTGCTGCTGAATTTGCTTGTATTCACTCACATCAAGCAAAAATAGTAAACCTTCGTTATTATCAAAACAATGCAAACTTACCCAATAAATATTAGCAATTTCTTGCTGCCCAAGGTACAAGGTAATTTCATTACTTTCACTGATACTGGTTAGTTTTTTTAAATTTAAAAGTTTAACCAAACTGCAGCCTATTAATTTATTTTTAGTACGACCCATCAGCTGCTCAAAAGCTGCATTGCAAGCTGCAACTTTACCTAAAGCGTTAAATTGACAAATAATCAAAGGGCCATCAGTAAAATTTAAAACTTTGCAATCACTCACCGTTAAATCAACGTTTAATAATTCATTATTATTTAATTCTTCACCATCATCGGCTGGATAAAAAAATACTAACTTACTGTCACGACGCACAATTAAAAAAACAATTATTAACAATACAAAAACTAGAAAAATGCCACCAAAAAAAAGCGTTGATTGATAATATTTTTTTAACTGATTTCTAACAGAATAAACTTTATCTTCAGAAACAACATTAATTAACTTCCAGCCTGTCGCATCAATACTTGACCAGCTTATGAGTAAATCCTCACCCTTCCCTTCAATGCTTATCAAGCCCGAAGCATCGGAGCGCAAGGGTGCTAACGCTTTTAAAAAACTAGACTGCTCTAAAGAATCAAAGTTTTCATGGTTAAATTCAGTTTGTAATTTTTTACCAGCAATTGGTTGCCAGTAATCTTCCACTTGAAAAGGACAGACCAAAAAATTACCTTGGGTATTAATTAATACACTATAACCACCCCAAGGCACTGGCAGCTTAGCAAGCCGGTCACCTAACCTATCGAGCGTTATGTCTAATCCTATAATACCCATAAGGCGTTCTTGCTGAATAACAGGGTGGCTTAAAGTAACCACTTCTGTATTAATAGAAGGATCAAAATAAACGTCAGTAAAAAAAGGTTTATGCTGAAAACAAGCCTTATTTTTAGGAAATATATACTCTTTAAACTCATTAACATAAAAAGATTCAATGGATTTTTTACTTAATTCAAGCCATGGAAAAATAACAGTGGCTGAATCCAAACCATTAAAATAAGCTAAATTAATTAAAAAGTGGCTATTATAAATACCTTTTAACAAAGGCGAAAGTGCGTTTAGCTGCTGTAAACTTTGCTCTTGCAAGTCTTTGCTAGGCTGCTGATCAGTTAGTAGGTAAATGGCTGACTGACTCATGTCTGTGCTAAAAATCATGCCTTCAGAATTTTTTTGTAACCCAGTCATAAAGTCAGGTGGTGCATAAGGGAACGGATTTGTTAATAAATCACGGGCTTGATTAGCGAGTAATACGCCAAGGTGCTCCACCTGTTTTAACTCATTGCCTAACTGTTTTGCCATGCTGCTTGCCGATTCAAGCAGCCGCTCTTCGACCTCTTGCTCAGTCAAGTTTTTTATTGAGTGATAGCTAAGATTCATCAACAAAGCCATTAACAAAAAAAGTATTAAACCTACAATTGCCATCGGTAGTAATAAATGAAACCAGCGACTTTTCACTAGCTGCTGCTGTGTCGTTATTGATGACGAATCAGAAATCAGCACTTAAAACTCCTTGTATAAGGCAATTAAAAAAACGAGTATAGCAACTATAGCAACACTGGCTTTTAAAATACTCTGCTACACCGCTTGGAATCTACTATGTGTCTACTTGCTTTATCTTGGCAGCAAAATGCACGCTACCCTTTAGTGCTAGCCTCTAACCGCGATGAATTTTTACTAAGGCCAACCCGACCCGCAAGCTTTTGGCCTGAACACCCGCACCTGCTGGGCAGTAAAGATTTAGAAGCCGGTGGCAGCTGGTTATTAGCAAGCAAACAAGGCCGCTGGGCGACACTAACCAATATCAGGGATGGGCACAATCTTGGGGCTGGAAACGTATCGCGCGGCGAACTCGTCATACAGGCCATGCAGCAACCTTTAACAGAATTGCCCAAGTGGCTAGAAGCCAATCGGCATAATTTTGCTGGCTATAATTTACTTTGGGGCGATAACAACCAAGCGTGGTACTTTTCTAATGGCTTAGCACAGGCACCTTACCCACTAAGCCCGGGACTTTACCTGCTCAGCAATGCCGGCCTAAACACCGATTGGCCAAAAACACGCCGCTTAAAAAAAGCCGTAGAAACATGGCAAACTCAAGAAAACTGCCATCCAAGTCAGCTTTTTGCTACACTTACCGACCCAACGCCTGCTAAAGATGCCGATTTACCACAAACCCACATTGGCTTAGAAAAAGAACGCTTCTTATCGCCTATTTTTATTAAAGGCGACATTTATGCAACGCGAACATCCACGCTGCTTTGGCAAGAAGCAAAGGGGTATTGGCATTTACATGAAAAAAATCATCCAACCAATAAAATTTTAGGCAATGAACATTACTTTAAATGGCAAAGCGACGCGCCTAACTAACATGCAAAGGTTCATTCAACCCTGTTTTAAAGTGCCTAAAAAAGCACTTAAGAAGCTACTTAAGAAGACACCTAAACTTGCCTTAGTTTTGCAAGCCTGCGCCTTCTGCTTACTCGTTTTCACTTTACCAGCAACGGCCTCTAGCTTAGTTACACCCATAAACCCTGTTACACCCATAAACCCTACTACCCAAATTAGCTCAAAAAGTACGCAAACCCAAGCAAGCACAACCCCCATTTCAATGACAAACCATAGCACCTTGGTGCGTTGGGTTAACACCACATTTAAAGCTTATTACCCACACGCTTCACTTAAACACCTTGATTATTTAGCTCAGCTTTATCAGCACGCTGAATTTAATAATTTTTGGTTTAATAATAAAGGTGAGCACAATGCAGCAGCGCATTGGTTACTTGACGACTTAAAACCTTGGTTAGCACTTGAATACCACCCAAAGCTTGCCCTTTATCAACAACTAGCAAAGCTTTTACAACAGCCCGTTAATTCAAGTTTCCCAAGGCAACGCCAAGCAACTGATTTACTTATAACCGATTTATTTCTTAGCTACCAAGATGACCTGCTGCAAGGTTATTGGACAAAGTTTGATTTAGACCAAGACCACGGCATTACCAATGCTTATGAGCGCTGGGATAACTGGCCCGATGAAATTGTTAGGCAAAATTTAGATGCTGTTTTCCCCAGCTGGCTAACAGAACTTAAAGGCACGCAACCGGTGGCTTGGGCACTGGCGCGCCTTCAAGAATCACAACCTATCAGCCAGTATTACCTGCCTTGGAAAAAAGCCTTTAACCAATTAGAAACCCTAGCTGATTTGGGTGATTGGCCAACCATTGAAGCCGATTTAAAAGAAGGCATGCAGCATGCTGAAGTCAAACAACTGGCCACGCAATTACTGCACCAAGGCGATTTAAACCATCTAAATAACTACTTGCCACATAACAATCAGCAACCTTTTTTTGATGCCACACTTACCCTTGCCTTAAAAAGCTTTCAACAAAGGCATAACCTTCCAACCACCGGCGAAACCAACCCATTGACACGCCAGTGGTTAAACATGGCACCTAAAGAACGGTTGCGTTTATTGGCGCACAATATTCGCCGTTTACACCACTTACCAAAACAGCTTAACCCACGCCACCTTATGGTAAATATAGCTGACCAGCGCTTAACTTTTACAGAAGAGCAGCAGCTTAAGCTGGATATGAAAATTGTGATAGGCAAAGAGGGTTTACGCACCCCCATTATGAACCAGTGGCTGACTTCCATTGTGCTTAATCCCCTTTGGAATGTACCTAATAACATTGCTAAAAACAGTATTTTTCCACAAGCATTAAAAAACCCGGATTACCTTAATTCAAGAGATTATGCACTAGTTGATGGTTGGCACACGCCTTCACGCTTTGTTTCGATTAACCAAGTGCC
Source organism: uncultured Marinospirillum sp. (assembly GCA_947624795.1). GTDB lineage: Bacteria > Pseudomonadota > Gammaproteobacteria > Pseudomonadales > Halomonadaceae > Marinospirillum. The sequence goes on along the minus strand of CANQLY010000008.1, from coordinate 28,178 downwards.
CGCCGATGCCTTTAAAAATGAGCAATCAGGTTATCGGATTGTACAAAAATCAGGCCATTATAATCAGCTAGGCAAAGCCAAGTTTCGGCTGTCTAACCAACAAGCCATTTACATGCACGACACGCCCTATCGCCAAGTATTTAACAAAGATAACCGTGATTTAAGTGCAGGCTGCGTGCGCTTAGAAGACGCCGACCAGCTAGTGCTTGCCGTGCTTAAAGACGACAAAAAATGGACAGTAGAACGGATTAACCGCACTTACCAACAAGGTGAAGAGCGCTACGTTAAAATACGCCCTAAAGTGGCTGTTTATTTAATGTATTGGTCGGTTTGGACTGATAACGCAGGCCGCTTGCAATGGCGTGAAGACATTTACCACAAAGACACACTAAAAGAAATTGACCAGCTTGCGCTTGAACTTTTAGCTATACCAGCAACTCAGTAGGCGCTAATCCATTACTTTGCTAAAATTAGCGGTCTACTCTAGTCATTAATAACTAAAAAACCATTACAAACTCTCACCTTGATCCTTGAAGGAGCACTCAAACAATGGGGCTTTATATTCTTTTGATTTTTATTGTGTGCGCTATTTATGTACAAAACCGTGGCAAAGTTAAGCACACTAAATTATCACGCAAACTCACCGACCATTCTAATCTACTTGCGCCGGTTAACTGCCTTTTTTATACTTTTTCTAAAGTAGGTAATACGCCTTATTTTGATACCCAACTGTTCCCACGGTTAAAGATTTTTGAAGACCATTGGGAAGAAATTCGTGATGAAGCCTTAGCGCTTCACCAACAAACCCACATTAAAGCATCTGATGAGCTGGATGATTTAGGTTTTAACTCGTTTTTTAAAGCCGGTTGGAAGCGTTTTTATTTAAAGTGGTATGGCGCAAACCTGCCTTCTGCCAAGCAACTTTGCCCACGCACCATTGAACTAATTAACTCGGTGCCTGAAATTAAAGGGGCAATGTTTACTATGCTGCCACCTGGCGGCAGGCTAGTTAATCACCGCGACCCCTACGCAGGTTCCATTCGTTACCACTTAGGCTTAGTTACGCCTAATTCAGACGATTGCTACATTGATGTCGACGGCGAAAAATACGCTTGGCGAGACGGTGAAGCCGTGATGTTTGACGAAACCTACATTCATTATGCGGTAAATAACACACAAGAAAACCGCATTATTTTCTTTTTAGATGTAAAACGCCCCGTTACTTTTGTGGCAGTTGATTGGTTTAACTCGGTGTTTTCTAGGGTTGTTTTAGCCGCTTCAGCCACTAAAAATTTAGAAGGCGACAAGGTTGGCTTGCTAAATAGAATGTTTGGTAGCGTACAAAAATTGCGTATGCAGGGTAAAAAACTTAAGCGCTTTAGCCCGTTTCTTTACTATGCTAGCCAGTATGTTTTCTATGCTTTATTAATTTATTGGATTTTCTTTTAAGCACTTTTACTAACCAAACAAGTAAAGTGGCTTGCTAGAAACAGCCACTTTATTTGCCTAGTAAAACTAGCTTTTTGGCCCTGAAAGCCAACCTAAACCTAGCTCGCCCATAAACACACCTAAATGCCCAACCACCTGATCGGTACTAGCACACTTTAAAACCCGTGCTAATAGCTCCCTTGCCTGATTAAGAGTTACCCGACGAATAACGGCTTTTACCCTAGGTAAGCTAGTTAAGTTCATAGAAAGGCTTTGATAACCCATCCCCAAAAGTAAAATAGCGCCTGCCGGATCACCGGCCAGTTCACCACAAATACTCACCGGCAAACGGGCTGCATGGGCATCAATGGCTATCTTTGCCAACACCTGCAACATAGAAGGGTGATAGCCACTGTATAGCCTTGCAACACGGGGATTATCACGGTCAACGGCCAGCATGTATTGGGTTAAATCATTACTGCCCACCGACAAATAATCTACCCGTTCAGCCAATGCCTGTATTTGAAAAACTGCCGCAGGCACTTCTATCATGGCACCCACCAATGGCTTGGCAAGGCGCAGCCCTTCATTTTGACGTAACTCAACCCACGCACGGCGAATTAAAGCACGGGCTTCTTCCACTTCACGTACCGAAGAAATCATCGGCAGTAAAATGCGTAAATTATCTAACCCTTCACTAGCCCTTAGCATGGCACGCACTTGGGTTAGAAAAATTTCAGGGTGATCTAGCGTAAAGCGTATCCCACGCCAGCCTAAAACGGGGTTATCTTCTGCAATTGGAAAATAAGGCAGGGGTTTATCGCCACCAATGTCCAAAGTTCGCATGGTGACTTCACGGGGTGCAAACGCAGACAGCTGCTTGCGGTAAAGGCTAACTTGCTCTTGCTCACTTGGAAAGCGTTCGGCTAGCATAAACTGCACTTCGGTACGATACAGCCCAACGCCTTCGGCACCATAGGCTAGCGCCCGAGCATGGTCTGCTGCTAAGCCCGTGTTTAATAGCAAAGGAATGCGATGCCCATCACGGGTAATGCACGGCAAGCCTGCTTCGGCTTCTAGTGCATCCGACAGCGCCTTATCTTCTTCAATAAACACTTCGTATTGGTGGCGTATTAAGTCATCTGGGTTAGAAATAACATGCCCACGGTAGCCGTCTAAAATTAACTGCTGGCCTTCTAATTGTGCAAAGGGTAAATCTGTTAGCCCCATGACCACTGGAATCCCCATTGCACGGGCTAAAATGGCAAGGTGAGAATTACTAGACCCTTTAACGCTAATTAAGCCAGCCAGTTTTTCTTTGGGTACCTCGCCTAATAATGCAGGCGATAACTCCTCACCTACCAGCAAAGTATTGTCTTCGTATTCGCGTGGCGCTTCACCACCGGCTTGCAAATAAGACAACACACGGCGACCTAAATCACGTATGTCTGCAGCGCGTTCACGCAGGTAAGAATCTTCTACTTTTTCTAAGTATTTAACGTGCCGCCGCACCACAAAAGCTAAAGCACCCTGCGCCCACTGGCCTTCGTCAATGTGTTTTAACACCTCAGCGCCCAATGATTCTTCATCAAGCATTTGAATGTAGGCATCAAACAAGGCTTGCTCTTGCACACTCACCCGATTAGCAAGCTTTAAACCCACCGCACGAATGTCGTCTCTCACCGATTTAAGGGCAGCTAAAAAGACAACCCGTTCCTCTTCAATAGATTCGCATTCACGGTCTGGCACGCTATCTAAATCTGCCGGTGGCATAATCACCCTTGCCTTGCCAATGGCCGCACCAGGGGACGCTGGCAAACCCTCAAAGCGCACCATTTCTTGGCGTTGACCAGGAATGATTTTTAAACTACCGCTTAACTGGGCATGGGCAAGTACCGCCGCTAACTGGGCGGCAATGGTGACTAAAAAAGCCTCTTCACCTTCATCAAACTTGCGCTTAGCAGTGTGTTGCACCACTAACACCCCCATAGCACGGCGCTGGTGAATAATGGGCACACCTAAAAAGCTGTGGTAGCGTTCTTCGCCTGTTTCTGGCAAATAACAATAACGGGGATGAAGCGGCGCATCGTCAAGATTAATTGGCTCTTCACGCTGCCCCACATAGCCCACTAAGCCCTCAGAAGGCGCAAGGCTAACCACCCCCACCGCCGTAGCATTTAAGCCTAAAGTGTTCATTAGCACGTAACGGTTTTGACGTGTATCCATTAAATAAACTGAACACACATCCGTATTCATGGCTTTACGAACCCTACGCACCACAATGGACAACGCCGTTTGTAAATCTCTAGCAGCACTGACTTCTTGCACTATTTTACGCAACACATCCAGCATATTCAGGGTGGTTGGCGCATCGGGTATGCCCGTCATGAGTTATCACGTAGCATTCTGTGCAGCCTTGGCCCTAGCTCTAATAGCGCCTTGCGATACACGTCACGCTTAAAAGGCACCACCTGACCCAAAGGGTACCAGTAACTTACCCAGCGCCAGCTATCAAACTCAGGCTTTACAGAACAATCAAAGCAAACTTTTGAATCAGCACAGCGTATTTGTAGCAAAAACCATTTTTGTTTTTGCCCTATGCACAAAGGCCGACTATTACGCCGCACCATTCGCTTAGGCAAGCGATAACGCAGCCAACCGTGCGTTGCACCAAGTAATTCAACCTGATCGGGCGACAAGCCTATCTCTTCTTTTAATTCGCGATACAATGCCTGCTCAGGTGTTTCATCATTTTTTATACCACCCTGAGGAAACTGCCAAGCATCTTGACCATAGCGCCTAGCCCAAAGCAACTGGCCATCACTATTGGTAATAATAATTCCAACGTTAGGGCGATACCCGTCCTCATCTATCAACACTTGGCCCTCAAAAAGTTTTTATTATTGAATGTTCTTTAGAAGAATCAAAAGTATTCAATTTAACACTGATGTAAAATGTAATAAACCATATAAATTTAAACGCAAGGAAACCTAATAAAGTGAGCTTAGCCCTGTTTGACCTCGACAACACCCTAATTGCTGGCGACAGCGACCACGCTTGGGGTGAATTTTTGGTAAATAAAGAATTGGTTGATGCCGCTGAATATAAAAAAGCCAACGACCATTATTACCTTGCCTACCAACAAGGCACTTTAGATATTCATGACTACCTAACTTTTTCACTTAAACCTTTAACGCTCTACTCTACCCAAGAAATGCTAACTTGGCGTGAAGTTTTTATTGAAGAGTGCATCCGCCCGTTACTTTTACCTGCAGCAACGCAGCTTTTAAACAAGCACCGCGAACAAGGGCACCACATTTTAATTATTACTGCCACCAACCGTTTTATTACCGAACCCATTGCAAGGCTGCTGGGCGTAGAAGAACTGATAGCCCCTGAACCTGAGTTTATTAACGGCAGCTACACGGGGAAAATAGTCGGCACCCCAAGCTTTCGTGAAGGAAAAATTACCCGCCTAAATGAATGGCTCGCCCAAAAAGACCTTAGCTTAGAAAATAGCTGGTTTTATAGTGATTCACACAATGATTTGCCGCTACTAGAAGTGGTGGATAACCCCATAGCAGTTGACCCTGATGATGCGCTGCGCCAACGGGCGATTCAGGCAAGCTGGCCTATTATCAGCCTGCGTGGTTAGTTAATATGCGCTGGTCACTGGAAACGCTAGGCATCATGCATTCTTGCTACCAAGAAAAATTTGCCGTGCCACGCCAACCGGGGCTGGCTCCTAGCGCCTATGCAACCCTTGAGCTGCTGCCGCCTTATAATCTGCCAGAATGCGTTGATGGGCTGGAAGGATTTTCGCACCTGTGGATAAGTTTTGTTTTTCATCAAAACCTAGCACAAGGCTGGAAACCTAAAGTGCGCCCACCCCGATTAGGCGGCAATAAAAAAGTAGGGGTGTTTGCTAGTCGCTCCACTTTTCGCCCCAATGGTTTGGGTTTATCGGTGGTAAAGCTGGAAGGGATAGATTTAAACGAAGGGGTAAGGCTGCATTTATCGGGTGCCGATTTAATTGATGGCACACCCGTGGTGGATATTAAGCCTTACATTCCTTGGGTGGATGGTAAGCCCGAAGCCTTGGCAGCTTGGGTAGCCGCACCGCCTGAATTACTCAAGGTTAGCTTTCAAAATACAGCAGAATTACAGCTAACTGCCCACCCGCAAGGTAAACGCCTTAAACAACTCATTAGTGAAGTCTTGGCACAAAACCCACGCCCTGCCTATCAAAAAACAGACCTTGCAAGGGTTTATGGCGTAAAGCTAGCCGATTTAAACGTGCAGTTTTGTTACTTAGCTGATACAAGCATAGAAGTGATAGCGATTCACTAACCACTACTACTTCTACACTAAAACCTAATGCATCAAACAACCTAGTCGAAGTTAATGCCTAAACGGCGACCCACTTCTTCATACGCTTCAACCACACCACCTAAACCTTGACGGAAACGGTCTTTGTCTAGTTTTTCACGGGTAGTTTTATCCCACAAGCGGCAACCATCGGGCGAAAACTCATCGCCTAGAAAAACCTCGCCTTTGAACACGCCAAACTCTAGCTTGTAATCAACTAGCAACATGCCGGCCTCATCAAACAGCTGTTTTAAAATGCCATTCACTTTATAGGTTAGCGTTTTCATTTCAGCCAGCTGTGCTTCGGTTGCCCAGCCAAAAGTAAGGCACAAAGATTCGTTTATCATCGGGTCGCCCTGCGCATCATTCTTTAAGAACAATTCATAGGTTGGCGGGTTAAGCTCTAAGCCTTCTTCCACACCTAAACGGCGCACCAAACTGCCCGCGCTAATATTACGTATCACGCATTCAACCGGCATCATCTTCATGCACTTAACTAATGATTCACGGTCGCTTAAGCGTTCTTCAAAATGGGTAGGAATGCCTGCTGCTTTTAGCTTTTCCATAATAAAAGCATTAAAAATATTGTTAACCTTGCCTTTACGCTCTAACTGTTCCAGCTTTTTGCCATCAAAAGCACTGGTATCATCACGAAAATGCATAATTAATAAATCAGGATCATCAGTTTTATAAACAGATTTGGCTTTACCTGCATAAAGTTCTTCGCGCTTTTCCACAAACGTCTCCGGGAAGGTAGGTTATTAATACAAAATTAAGCTTGAATATCGCGCCAACCAAAACCTTCATCTTGGCTGGCTAAGGTTATCCAGTCTGGCGTGGTGTTAATGGCTTCGGCAAGCGTAAAACAGGCCAAGTTTGGCTCATTATTTTGCTCGCTTAAATGGGAAGCCACTAGATGAGTTAAGTGTTTTAATTCCATTTGAGTTAAGAAATCTGCCGCTTGCTGATTACTTAAATGGCCAAAATCGCCACCCACTCGGTGCTTTAACGAAGCAGGATACGGGCCACGAGCCAACATAATGGGGTCATGATTTGCTTCTAACACTAAGGCTTGGCAAGGCTTATAATGACGCACCACATGGGGTGTAATGCTACCTAAATCGGTCAATATTCCTAAGCTATTAGCACCGTCACTAATCACAAACTGCACAGGTTCACGGGCATCGTGCGGCACAGTGACCGGCAAAACCTCCAAATCATTCACCGCAAACGAATGCTCAGGGTTAATTGGCCGCCAGTCGGGTACTTCCCCCTTAAAACGCCCTGAAATTTTAGTGCCACTGGTGGTATAAAGCGGCAGCTGGTAACGCCGTGTTAATGCACCAGCGCCCGCAATATGGTCAGCATGTTCATGAGTAATCAGCACCGCTGTCAGCTGTTCAGGCTCTAACCCAAGGCGCTGCAAGCGGCGGGTGGTTTCTTTCATGGCAAAGCCACAGTCAATTAACAAGTGCGTGTTACCACAACTGACCAAAGTGGCATTGCCCTTACTGCCACTGCCTAAAGAAGCAAACTGAATGCGTTGACTTTTTCTCAACGCAACTGCCGCTCAAGCCAAGTTAATAGCTCAAGCTCAACCTTAGCAGGGGCGGCTTGATCTGGCAGGCTCTCTAGCACTAAATCAAGTTCTTGGCTGTGTTCTGTTAAGTGCAACTGGTAATAATGTGCTTCAGGTTTTGGGTCACGGCTAAATAAACGCGCAAAAAAACCAGAGGGACGTTCACTTTTGGGTACATAGCGAATATAAAAACGCCCTTCACTGCGGTTTAAATCCTCTAGTTTTTGCCAATCGTCACTGAACTTGTCTTCTAATAAGTTAACCAATTCAGCCCAAGCCCGCTCATAATCTAGCTGCATAACCAACACTTGACGATTATCACGGTCAACTAAACGCACCAGCTGATTGTCTTGCAAAGATTGTGCCTGCAAAGAAACGCTGTGGCTTGATTCATTTAAACTGACCATCAAAAATTCTGACAACGATTTAACCCGGCTGCGGTCATAATCGCTCCACGGCAAATTTTGACCCGCTTCATAAGAGCGCAAACGAATCTCAGAAGTGCCACGACGCACGCCTTGGCGTAGGTCAATGCGCTGCGCCGGCAATTTACTGGCAAGGTCGGCTTCTAAAGCTAGCTCACCCCGCCTAGGGCTGGCAGAAACCAGCGCTACATCACGGCTTTCTGCAAACGCACGCAGGCTAGTCCAAACTTCACTTGGGCCACGCAACACCAATAACCAAGCGCCGTCATCATCTACCCGTTCAGTTACTAGGCTTTCTGAATCATCCATCACCCTTAATGATTCGGGGCGAGGCGCTTTAAGTTGAGGTTCGTTAAAGCTGCGTTCAGCCTTGGCAATGGGCATGGCATCTTGGTCAGGGTAGCTTCTAGGCAAGTCATTGCTTGCCTCCTTGGCTTGATAATACTCAGTGTTGCGGTCTTGGTACTCACTGCTACTACAACCTACCATTAAGCCTGCCAGCAAAATTAAGGGCAGTGGCAGTTTTCCTAACTTCATTTTTTCAAAACTCCAGCTAACTGAAGCGCTTCATGAATGGTGGTGTGGTATTTGGTTGATAAAGGCGTTAAAGGTAAACGAATACCTAAATCAATTAAGCCCATATCATAAAGTGCCCACTTGGCAGGAATGGGGTTCGATTCAACAAACAGGCCCGTATTTAATGGCATTAAACGGGTATTAATTTGGTGGGCTTTGCTTGTATCACCTGCCAAAGCAGCCGCACACATATCATGCATCTGTTTAGGCGCCACGTTTGCTGTCACTGAAATATTGCCACTGCCACCCATAAGAATTAACTCACAAGCCGTTGCATCATCGCCTGAAAAAATTTGAAAGCCAGTACCTGCAATGGCTTCAATTAATACCTTGCCACGCTCTAAATCACCCGTTGCATCTTTTAGCGCAACAATTTTATCTAATTCTGCTAAACGTAGCACCGTTTCATTGTGCATATCCACCGCAGTACGACCGGGCACATTGTACAAAATAATGGGCAAGTCACTGGCTTCGGCAATGGCTTTGTAATGCAGGTATAAACCTTCTTGGGTAGGCTTATTGTAATAGGGCGTACTTATTAAACAGTAATCTACGCCAACTTTGTTAGCATAACGGGTCAGTTCTATGGCTTCTTTGGTCGAGTTAGAACCCGTACCTGCAACCACCGGAATCTTCCCTTTTACACGGGCAACAACTTTGCGAATCACTTCAAAGTGCTCATCAAAGCTTAGGGTTGAGGGTTCACCCGTTGTGCCAGCGGCCACTATACCGTCAGTACCGTTTTCTAGGTGAAAGTCTACCAAACGATCCAGTGCAGGCCAATCCACCTCACCTTGCACTGTCATAGGCGTTACTAATGCCACTAGGCTGCCTTTAATCATGCCGCTTCTCCAAAAAATTCAGAAATAAAACGTGTGCTCTATTGTCACGCCTCAGGCGTTTTGTCTCAAGCAGAAAATAGAGCCTATGTTATATTTAAGCCTATTCCCACAATCTTTTAGCTATTTTTAGCCAATATGGAGATAAATCATGGACTTAACACTAGGTCAAACCTTACCTCACTTTATTGCAGAAGCCACCAGCAATCGACAAGTTACCTTGCCTGCCCTTAAAGGTAAAAAAGTAGTGCTGTATTTTTACCCCAAAGACAGCACCCCCGGCTGTACTACCCAAGGCGGTGATTTTGGTGATTTATACAGCGACTTTCAAGCCGCCAATACTGAAATTTTTGGCATCTCGCGTGACAGCCTTAAAAGCCATGAAAACTTTAAAGCCAAACAAAACTTTCCTTTTGAACTGATTAGCGATGCAGATGAAGCCCTTTGCAAACTGTTTGATGTGCTTAAACTAAAGAAAATGTTTGGCAAAGAACACCTAGGCATTGAACGCAGCACTTTTTTAATAGACGAAAACGGCAAGCTTATTAAAGAATGGCGCAAGGTTAAAGTGCCAGGGCATGTACAAGAAGTGCTAGATGCCGTTAAAGCCTGCTAAGTAATCTGAGCTAAAACCCCAAAATCCGTTACATATCCATTAGGCTGCGTAGGGATTCTAATTCCCTGCGCCGTTCCCGAATCGATGACTGCACCGCCCAAGGCTGGTTTTGTAAACGGGCTTGTTCTTGGGCTAAGTCTAACTGTTGAAATGCCTGCCTAAACCGGCCATTTAACTGAAAATATTCTGCACGAGCACGGTGCAGCTGAATTTGTGCATCCACCTTCCCTGCAGCTTCTGCTAGCTGAAACCAAACCACGGGGTCTTTGGGTCTACTTTGGCTTAATTGCTGCAAAATTAGCCGGGCTTTATCCCATGCTTGCTGCTGCCTAAAAATATCGGCCTGCAACTGCAAAGCAGGGTAATAGCTAGGCGCATACAGCAGTAAATCATCCAATACTTTAGCCGCCCCTTCCCAGTGCTGCTCTTTTACAAAAGCTTCTGCTAACAGGTATTGTGGTAACAGCCAGCTAGGGTCTTGGTCGGCCAAGGTTGTTAACAACTCAAGGCTTGTGGCCACATCACCCGTTGCCTTGGCACGCAAAGCCTTTGCATAGCGCAATGATTGGCTAGAGCTTTGTTGGCGAGAAAACAAGCTGTAAGCATCATCAGAATTGGCGTACTGAGAAAAAATAACCCGCACACGAATCATTTCATAATCTCGCCCCGTTATTCTGGGCTTTTTAATTGCCTGCTGATCGGCTCTAGCCTGTGCATCGGCAATGCGTGATTCAGTTAAGGGGTGAGTTAATAAAAATTCAGGCGGCCTGCCACTTAAACTGGCAATGCGCTGCATTTGATTAAACATTTCTGGCATCGCTTCGGCGGCATAACCAGCAGCAACCAAGGTTTCCATGCCAATGCGGTCAGCTTCTTGCTCGTACCCACGGCTCCATGCTAGCTGGTTTTGAATGACGGCGGCTTGCGTTCCGGCAATGGCCGCTATGCCTGCATCGGCATGGCCTTGGCTTGCGACTAAAACCCCTGCTAGTAAACCTGCCATGGTCTTCCATTGAATGTCTTGCGATGCCTGTACACGGCGTGCAAAGTGCCGCTGACTAATGTGGGCTAACTCATGCGCCACTACAGAAGCAAATTCATCTTCAAAGGGCGCAAAGGTAAACAGGCCGGTGTTAATACCCACCACACCCCCTGGCACGGCAAAAGCATTTAATTGACGCTGATCAACCAATACAACGTCCAAGCTTTTATTTTCTAAATGGCGATTCCAAGTGGCTAGGCGTTGAATTAAATGCTCGGTATACTCCTGCGTTAAAGGGTCGTCATAAAGCTTGCTTTGGGAACGAAACTGCCTTAACCAGCCCTGCCCTAATAACGTTTCTTGATTCAAACTTATGTCATAAGTGCTAGCTAACCCCAGACTAGGTAATTCAGGTGCTTCTGCTGTTATACTTTGCCGCGGCATAAATAAAAACAAAACAAATAAAAAACTAACTAGCCAATTATTTTGATGCAGCAGGCGCTTTTCTAGCAAGGGTTTGCTTGTAATAATTGGAGTGTCAAAGCATTTTTTATACGACAAGGTAACGCCTCTTGAATTCAGAAAATAATCCAACTCTACCTAATAATAACCCAAAGCTAAGCTATGATAAGCACTTAGATGCACGCGGGCTTAGCTGTCCATTACCTCTACTAAAAGCAAAGCAATGCCTTAATCAAATTAATGCAGGTCAAGTGTTGTTTATTCAAACAACCGACTCAGGTTCTTGGAACGACTTTGCAAGCTATGCCAAGCTCAGCAAGCATCAGCTAATAAGCCGTGAAAAGCATAACAATACCCTCCACTTTTTATTACAAAAAGGAGAATAAGATGTCCTTTCGTGATGTAACACTTAACTGGCTACACCGTTATTTTTCTGATGAAGAAGCCGTTATCTTTGCACTCTTATTAGTATTTTTCTTTGCTGCACTATTTTTCTTTGGCGCTATGCTACTCCCTTTTCTTAGCGCCATTGTTTTTGCTTATTTACTACAAGGCATAGTGACGCCTTTAAAAACGTATTTAAAACTTCCACCTCTAATGGCTGTAATCATTGCTTTTAGTTTATTTGTGGGCATTTTACTTACGCTTATTTTTTGGCTGTTTCCGCTGCTTTGGAATCAGCTGCTTAGCCTAGTACGCGAGCTACCAATGATGGCTAAAGCAACACAAATTTGGATAGATCAGCTACACGAAGCTTACCCTCAACTTATTACCCAACAGCAAGCCAACAACCTGCTAAACGAAGTGGTAAATGATATGCGTATGCTAGGGCAAACCCTAGTATCTTTTTCACTTTCCAGTATTCCTAACTTAATCGCTTGGTTAGTTTACTTAATTCTAGTGCCTATTTTGGTATTTTTTATGCTAAAAGATAAGCACCAGCTGGTGGGATTTATTACGTCCTTGATGCCTAAAAAAAGAACCCTAATGACCCATGTGTGGTATGAAATTGATGCACAAATTGCTAACTACATTCGTGGCAAAGTGTTAGAAATCATTATCATTGCAATCGTTAGCTGGGTAAGCTTTATTTTCTTAGGCTTAAATTACGCTGAACTGCTAGCACTGCTGGTAGGCTTGTCGGTACTTGTACCTTACATAGGCGCAACCGTTGCAACCCTACCTGTGGCCTTGGTGGCCTTTTTTCAGTTTGGTTTTAGCAGTGAGTTTATTTGGGTGATTGGTGTTTATGGTGTGATACAAGCATTGGATGGCAATGTGCTAGTTCCGCTGCTCTTTTCTGAGGCAGTTAACCTACACCCTGTGTCCATTATTCTTGCAGTGCTATTTTTTGGTGGGTTATGGGGCTTTTGGGGGGTGTTTTTTGCTATTCCTTTGGCTACCATGTTTAAAGCTATCTTCTATGCTTGGCCAACGGCTTTTTACCCAGAAGGCGAAGAGCAAATGCAAATCGCCAAACTAGACCAATCGCAGTTAGATTAATATAAAACCTGATTGATCCAAAACCGATTGAAGCCACTAGCAACTTAAGTGCAAAAAAAGGCTGCCACTTAACCAAGTGCAGCCTTTTTTATTTATTGCTTAGGGAAATCAAGCATTTTTTGCAAAGGCACTAACGCTTTTTGAATTAACTCAGGCGTTACCTGAATCTCATCACTGCCTTCACGCAAAGACCTTGCCATACGCTCTAAGCTGTTCATTGCCATCCAAGGGCAATGAGCACAGCTGCGGCAAGTAGCACCCTGACCTGCCGTGGGTGCTTCAAGGAAAAGTTTATTGGGGTTTTCCTGCTGCATCTTATAAAAAATACCACGGTCAGTTGCCACAATTAATGTGTCATTAGGCAACTCACCTGCCGCTTTCAGTAACTGACTAGTTGAACCCGTCACATCGGCCACATCAACAACATTGGCAGGGGATTCAGGGTGAACTAGCACCGCAGCAGTAGGATGAATTTTCTTTAAATCTAAAATACCCTTGGCTTTAAATTCTTCATGCACGATGCAAGCACCGTCCCACAAAAGCATTTTGGCACCCGTTTGGCGGCAAATGTAGTCGCCTAAGTGCTTGTCGGGCGCCCAAAGAATTTTTTTACCCTGCTCATGCAAATAAGAAACCACCTGCAAGGCAATGCTTGATGTAACAACCCAGTCAGCACGTGCTTTAACAGCAGCCGAAGTATTGGCATAAACAACCACCGTATGGTCAGGGTGTTCATCACAAAACTGACTGAATTCGTCGGCATCGCAACCTATGTCTAAGGAACAGGTTGCTTCAAGCGTTGGCATTAACACACGCTTTTCAGGTGAAAGAATTTTTGCAGTTTCCCCCATAAAACGCACTCCAGCAACCACTAAAGTTTGTGCTGAATGACGGGCACCAAAACGGGCCATTTCTAGGGAGTCACCAATAAAACCACCGGTTTCTTCTGCCAAAGCTTGAATGACTGGGCTAGTATAATAATGCGCAATGAGTACAGCATTATGTTCGGTAAGCAATTGCTTCACCTGCTCACGCAGAGCTACTTCATCTAACGCAGTAAGACTAGCAGAAGGGGTGGCACGAGAAAGGTGCTCACGCACCAATAACTGATCATAAACACTGTTCATTTTAGGCGAATATCGTTGTTCTTAGTAATGGGTTAATGGCGAATGATAACATAATGCCAAACTTGTCACCCAATACAAATTTATTCGTTTTTAAAATCAGCAAAAATAAACTAAACGGCAGGCAAATAAAAAAACCGCCCTAAACTAAGGCGGTTTTTTAAATCTGGTGGGTCGTGAGGGATTCGAACCTTCGACCAATTGGTTAAAAGCCAACTGCTCTACCACTGAGCTAACGACCCAGATAGGGCTGTACTTTTACCTGTACTTAGGTTTTGCGTTGGTGGGTCGTGAGGGATTCGAACCTTCGACCAATTGGTTAAAAGCCAACTGCTCTACCACTGAGCTAACGACCCTTGAACGCGGCGCATATAATAACTTTTTCTCAGATAGTTGCAACCCCTAAATCAAAAATAATTACTATTTATTTAGTTCGGCGACCAATTGCGTGCACAGGTTTGCGTGAATTACCACGATTTTTCTGCCCAGGACGCCCAGTGGGTATGGCTTCTACCGATTTATTAGCCAAGCCACCCAAAGCAGAAAGATCATCGACTTCTGCTTGAGTTAATTCTATCCATTCACCCATTTTGGTGCGTTTGTCTAAATAAATATTACCATAACGAACACGCTTTAAACGGCTTACGGTTACGCCTTGCGATTCCCATAAACGACGCACTTCACGATTACGGCCTTCGTTTATGACCACATGGTACCAAACGTTAATGCCCTCGCCGCCGACCAATTCAATGGCAGAAAAACTACCCAAGCCATCTTCTAGCATGACGCCTTCTTTCATGGCATCTAGCATGTCATCGGTCACTTCGCCCATCACACGCACTGCATATTCACGTTCAACCTGATGCGAAGGGTGCATAAGGCGGTTAGCTAGTTCGCCATCGTTAGTAAATAACAGCAAACCTGCCGTGTTAATATCTAAGCGACCTATAGCAATCCAACGCTCGCCACGCAAGCGAGGCAAGTGATCAAAGACAGTGCGGCGACCTTCAGGGTCTTTACGGGTCACTAGCTCACCTTCAGGCTTGTTATACATGATGACCCTACGGGGTAGCTCATCCTCTGTCTTCAATTGCACTGGGCGGCCTTTTACGGTCACACGGTCTTGTTCAGAAATCCGGTCGCCTAATACTGCAGTACGGCCATTAATGGTCACTAAACCTGAATCAATCACTGTTTCCATTTCACGGCGTGAACCCATGCCAGAACGGGCTAACACTTTTTGTAGTTTTTCAGTTTTTGTAACAGCAGTTTCAGTGGCTTCTGTTTTAGAAGGATTAAAATATTGTTTGTTTTTCATAAGTTAGGTGTTCACACACGGTAGGGAAATGGGTAGAGAGTTACTCTCCGTCAGGCTTAAAACGCTGTGCTAAATCAGCAAAAGTTAGCTCTTTAACATCAGGTAAATTTTTATCAAATAAATCACCCAAGCATTCAGGGTCTGCTGCTTGGTCTTGCACACTTGCTTCTGGGTCGGTTAAGTCAAACAAAGGCGAACGTGGTGCTTGGTCTAAATCGTCTTGCCATTCATACTGCTCATTTTCTGCTAGCTTGCGCAAAGCATCAAGTGTCGGCAATTCATTTAAGCTTTTTAAATTAAAATAGTCTAAAAAATGCCGTGTAGTAGCATAAAGCGCAGGGCGGCCAGGCACTTCTCGGTGGCCAATAACGCGTATCCACTCCCTGTCTTCAAGGGTGCGAATAATTTGCGAACTAACGCTTACCCCGCGCACCTCTTCAATTTCACCCCGCGTCACTGGCTGCTGATAAGCAATAAGCGACAAAGTTTCTAATAATGCACGGGAATAACGGGGCGGTTTTTCATCCCATAAACGGCTAATCCAAGGTGCATAATCGGCTTTTATCTGGTAACGAAAACCACTGGCTACTTCAACTAACTCTTGGCTTGTACTGGCGGTTTCTTGTTGTAAAATAACCAGCGCTTCTTGAAAACTTGCCAATGCGGGGCGCTGGTGCTCATCAAACACACTGGCTAGCTGCTCAAGTGTTAAAGGCGACTTGGCGGCCAATAACAAAGCCTCAACAATGCGTGTTAATTGCTGCAAAGACAATGTGTTCATTCCAAAACTTCATCAAATACTGCCTGACCTTTTGCACCCCTGACCTTGATTCTTATATGAATCATGGCAAATAATTGGGTTTGCACTAATTCCACTAACTGTTCTTTTACCAGCTCTAACAAGGCGATAAACGTAACCACCCAACCTTGACGCCCCTCAGTTAAATCAAACAAGGCATCAAAGGTCAGGTAATTTGATGTTTTTCTTAATTGCGCCAATACTTGCGCCATCCGCTCACGAATTGAAAGGGGTTCACGGCTAATTTGGTGGTGCGCCAACATTTCAGAGCGCTGCATTAGGCGTGCAAAAGCAAGCAACATTTCCTGCAAGTCAACCTCAGGGTACAACACACGGCTGTCTAAGCTAGGTAGTTCAGGTTCTAAAGGGAAAATATCACGCTCTTGCCGTGGCAGGGCATCTAAACGCTTTGCTGCCACTTTAAAGCGCTCGTATTCCAGCAGGCGACGAATTAATTCTGCCCGTGGGTCGGCTTCATCTTCTTCGCCTAGTACGGCAGGGCGTGGCAATAAACTCTGTGATTTTATTTCTGCTAAAAGGGCGGCCATCACCAAATACTCAGCGGCTAATTCTATTTGTAAATCTTGCATTAAATCTAAATAACCAATGTACTGACGTGTAATTTCAGCCACATTAATGGTTAAAATATCTAGGTTATGCCGCCGAATTAAATACAGTAGTAAATCAAGTGGCCCCTCAAAAGTTTCAAGCAACACCCTAAGCGCTTCAGGTGGAATAAATAAATCATTTGGCAGCTGCGTAAAAGGCTTGCCATCCACCGTTGCTAAAAGCGCTAAGGGTTCAGGCTGAGTGGCTGCTAAAAGCTCAAGCTGCACAGGCCCAGCAGGTTTTTTTGGCACGAATTAATGACCAAAAATAGACAAGTCGCCACGGCCTTCACGGGTTGTTTCTGGCACACCTGAACACAAATTAATAACTGACGTGGGTTCAATAGAGCAAGCGCCGCCATCAATGACTAGATCAACCAATTTACCCAAACGCTCTTGAATGGTGTCTGCATCAAACAAAGGCAGCTCTTCATCGGGCATAATCAGCGTTACACTCATCATGGCAGTGCCTAACTCAGCTAACAATGCACGGGTTAGGGTGTGATCTGGTACCCGCAAACCGATGGTGCGGCGCTTAGGGTGAAGTAATAAACGGGGCACTTCACTGGTGGCATTTAAAATAAAAGTATAAGGGCCTGGGGTCGCATTTTTAAGCATTCTAAAAACAGTATTATCGACCTTGGCATAAACAGACAAATCAGATAAATCAGCACACATTAACGTAAAGTTGTGCTTATCATCTAGGTTACGAATACGCTTGATGCGATCAATCGCTTTTTTTTCACCCACACAGCACCCTAAAGCATAAGCCGAATCGGTTGGGTAGGCTATAACACCGCCATTACGTAAAATAGTAACCGCCTGCTGAATAAAGCGCTGCTGCGGATTATCGGGGTGAATTTCAAAATATTGGCTCATAATATAAATACTCTAAAGGTTGAACACTTGACTTAAAGGGATGCAAGTTTCAGGCAAGGCAGCATAACGACCGGGGGCGGGGCAAATAATGCCGGGGTTATGAAAGTCGCTACCCCAAGTCACTTTAAGTTGCAGCTCTTTAATTAAACCCAATAAACTTTGGGTTTGTTGTGCGTCTTGCTGCCCACTCACCACCTCCACTGCTTGGCCGCCCACCTCGGCAAAAGCCAGAATTAAACGCTTACGTTTTGTGGCGGTTAATTTATAATAATGCGGGTGCGCTAAACTGACAAAAGCACCCGTTTCAATAAGCCAAGGCACCGCTTCAGCGAGTGGTTTCCAATGGCTTTTAATATCGCCTAGTTTACCGCTACCTAACCATTTGCGAAACGCTTGACTGTGGTTAGTAATATAACCTGCAGCCACCATAGCATCGGCAAAATGGGGGCGACCCGGCACACCGCCGTTAGAATATTGCAGGACGGTTTCCAGTTCAAGCGGGACCGATGTTTTAGCAAGGCGTTCAATAATTTGCTCGGCACGGCTCCAACGCGCTTTGGCTTGTTGGGCGGCTAATGCGTGTGCTGCTTGAGTTAAGCCTTGCGGCCATAAAGCAACAAGGTGAATCGTCACGCCAAGCCAGCTGCAAGAAAACTCCATTGCAGGTAACAGGCGTATACCTTGTTGCTGTGCAGCGGTGCTGGCTTCAACAACACCGTCAAAGGTATCATGATCGGTCAGCGCCAATTCTTTAATGCCTTGCTTGGCAGCAAAAGCCATTAATTCAGTCGGACTTAAAGAACCGTCAGAAGCAGTTGAATGCATGTGATAATCACATTGTTGACTAGTTAACGACATAACGACCACTGGTTGCTTTTAAAGGTAATCAGATTAACATTTTTGTAAGGAGAAAAGTTGAATGTTTTATGCGTTTGTTTGCACCGATAAACCCGACACACTGGCACAAAGAATGCAGGCAAGGCCAGAGCACCTCGCCCGCTTAGAAGCTTTACGTGATGAAGGGCGCTTATTGTTAGCCGGCCCTCACCCTGCCATTGACAGCGAAAACCCAGGGGATGCAGGTTTTACAGGCAGCTTAGTGGTAGCAGAGTTTGCAAGCCTTGAAAAAGCCCAAGCTTGGGCAGATGCAGACCCCTATGTTTTGGCAGGGGTTTATCAGCAGGTCAGCATCAAACCCTTTAAAAAAGTATTGCCTTAATATTAACTAACCGCTACTGACGGGTTTTTACCTGCCCGTCTTGTAAATAAAAAGTAATTTTATCCAGCTCTTTATTCACATCAAAAGGTGCACCAGCCAGCACAATGTAAGTCCCAGGATAAGCGCGACGATTCACCACCACCTTGGCTGCATAAAAACGCTTCAACTGGTCTTCAACCACTGCTAAAGACGTATTAAGCTCAAGCGCTTCTGCTTGAATGGCTTCTTTGGTAGCAATAAGTTTATCTTTCATTTTGGCAATTTCTTCACGGCCTTTTTTACGTACTTGACGTGCTAATTCAATTAAATTGTATTTTTTATCGTCAATTTTACTCAAGTCTGCTAACAAAGCAGTGTACCTTTCCTGCAACTTAGCACACTCCCCCACTTCAAGCTTTGTTTCACTGTAAGCAATGGCGCCGGTGGTATTTAATTCAATGTAATCCACCGCTTTTGCACTGCCGCCCACCATTTGCCCTTTGCCTAATATCTGAATAAAAGTACCAGCAATTAATTTAGAGTGCATCACCTGATTGCTAATAATAATCTCATGGCCTGCTTCTAAAATTGCTTCATGGGCAAAGCGGGCTTTAATGCTGTACTCAGCTTTTAATGCGGCTTTTTCAGTCATGTATTGGGCGTCTTGGTGGCCAATGGCACCGCCTACTAGCTCGATATGGCCGCCTGCTTTAATAAACGCAGCATCAACACCGCCACCAATTTTTATATCACCCGTTGCCACCACCTGCATGCCGTCACGCACATCGCCCTTAATTTCAACACTGCCCCGATAGCGAACATGGCCGGTGCCTAAATCAACGTTTTCTATTTTTAGCGTTTCTTCTATTTGAGCGCCTTTATCATAGATCACCGGCATACCTGCTATAGCAGCAAGCAGTAAATTTTCATCGTCTTCAGCTATAACCACACTGGCATCTTTTAAGCGAAACTGTAGGTCTTTGCCATCTTTAGCACGCAGGGTTTTACCATCCACAGTAAAGCCAGGCTTACCCTTAGTGGGTGGGTGCCGTCTTAGCAGGTGTTCGCCTTCTTCGGCATAAGGAAAATCACCTTTTTCAAGGTAATGCACACGATCGTATTCATCCGTTATTGGGCGGCGATCAGACGCATCTTTAATTAACACTTCTAAAGCAGCATCCACGCCGTTCTCGGGCTTTTCACCATAGGCAATCACTGTGCAATAGGTGTTGCTGGTATTGTGTAAAGCCTCGGCAATCTCAGGGCTTACCAGTGTTCCCATCACCTCTTCAATTAACCCATGCGTTACCTTAGATTTTTTAAGCAATAAGTTTAATGCTTCATGGCCTAGCGGCTTACCTAAACCTTGAGCACCATAAAGCACAATGCCTGCCAATAACTTATTGCCACGCAAAAATACTTCTATGCGCGCATCTTCTGGCACACTGATGCAAACAGACAAAGGCTGACGACGACGAATAGCGTCAATTAATACAGCGACATTGGCACCCACTAGTGGGTAGTTTTTAGGTAAATAACCCGCTTCAAACGTAAGCAAAGTAAACTGCTCTGTATTTAGCTCCGCTTTTATTTCTGTTGGGTTAAATTCAACCCATAACTCATTATTTTCTTTAATACTAAAAACAATGCCTAGCTGCTCAAGACTGGGCTGCTTGGCGGGTTTAGTATTGTTATTTTCGGATTTTTTTTCCATAAAACCACCCTATTCAAAGCGACCAATCAAAAATACCACTTAAATTAACCTACTTTTTTAATACTTTTTCCTAATGCTACAAGAAAATAGCATAAATAGAACTTATAGATTTAGCTAATCAACCTTTCCTAACAGCACAACTTAAAGGTAAGCTAAATACATACATTAAGTAAACGCTAAAAAAATGGAGATAAAGCATGGGTGAAATACTAAGCATTGCATTAATTGGTGCAGGAAGAACAGGAACACCCCTTTTACAAGATTTATTAAAATACGACTACATTAAAATTCTAGGTGTAGCCGATATAGACACTAAGTCACCGGGTATGCAGCTTGCAGAAGAACATAAAATTGCTTGTTTTACCGACCCAATGGAGCTTGTTAAAACAGTGGGCCAAGTGGATATACTTGTTGAAGTTTCAGGTGACCTTAAGCTTAAAGAACAGATCAAAAACTTGTACGAGCAAACCGGTAACCGCAAAACCTTAATCATGCATGATTTAATTGCCCGCTTACTCATCAGCCTTTGCAGTCGCAGCCCACAGCTTACGACTTCATTTCATCCAGAAGACCAAGGCATTGGCTAGCATTAAGTTTTTAAAATTGATTAAAAGCCTTTAAAGCTGATTAAAAACCATTAAAAAGCCCCTGGATTTGCTTGCTTATTTTTTATAAGCTTAAGCTTCAGAGGCTTTTGTTATCTAAAAGCAAGGCTGCTGTTTTTAAATTTAAATTTGCAATGCAACGATGCCAGCCACAATAAACACAATACCAATCAAACCTTGCTTACCTAAACGAGAATTAAACACGTAACGGTCGATTAATACGGTGCCCAACACACCTAAACTGCCCCAAATAGAATAGGCAACACCCAACGGCATGTAGCGCACAACAAAGCTAAGCAAAACAAAGGCCGCCATAATGGCTACTAAGCCCGCCACGCCCCAAGTCACACGCTTAAACCCCTTAGAACGCTTGATACAATAAAGCGACACTAAATCTAAAGACACTGAACCTAAAAGTAAGGACACGGGAATAATCATGCTGCTAGCTCCTTCGCCACTTTAACCAACGAAATTGCTTGAGGTTGAGCTAAGGCATCTTGCTCTTCTTTAGGCCCTTTATCAAAAGTCACCAGCATTAAACCAAACATCATCAATGCTACGGCAAGTATTTCACCAAGGCTTAAGTATTCACCAAAAAATACAACACCAGAAAGGCCAATAAAAAATAAGCCTAAACCTTCCCAAACAGCATAAGACACAGCTAAAGGAATATGAAGAACCGCACGCGAGAAGGCATAAAAAGAGAAAGAGATCATCACTACCATTAATAGGTAGCCAAGAAAAGGTGAACTAGTAGCGGCAAATTTCATGCCTATCGTACTAACAACTTCAGCCAGAACTGCTAAAGCAAGCATTATCCAATAATACATTTTGAAACCCCTTGAGGGAGTCTCTGAAAAAACACTCGTTGCAACTTATTTAAATTAAATCAGCGCTTTTTTAGAGCTTCCATACATTTTTAAAATCAATAAACAACCAAAAGCATGAAGCAGACAAGATCAGCAAACGCTGTCAGAGTCCACCACGCCAAGTGATTTCAAAAAGGTGGGGTGTTAAAGATGGGATGAAGGTAAAGCTGCAACTAAACATAAATTCCCGAAAGTGGCTAAGATGCTTTCATTTTAACATACTTTTTATCCTAACACATCGCAGTAAAGTGAAACTATGGGTCAAACGCGTTATTTAAGCGCCATACAAACAATCGGGTGTTACATCATCAAGCGTTGCACAGCCTGCCAGCGCCATGGTCACTTCTAGCTCGGTTCGTAGTAAATGCAAAACATGGGCGACACCCGGCGCACCTGCCGCAGCCAATCCATAAATATAAGGGCGGCCAACCAATACTGCACTAGCACCCAGCGCCAAAGCAATAAAAACATCGCTACCACGCCGAATACCACCATCAAACAAAACTGGAATCTGGCCTTCTACAGCTTTGCAAACTAACGGCAGAACTTCAAGGCTAGTGGGTGCAGCATCTAATGTGCGTCCGCCGTGGTTTGAAACAATAAGCCCCTTAGCGCCAATCTCTACCGCACGCTTTGCATCCGCTGGATGCATAATGCCTTTCAAAATAACCGGCAACGGGCAATCGCTTATAAAGGTTGCAACCTGCTGCCAATTGGGTGCATTGGCTAAAAAACCACTACCAAACAATGGGCTGCTACCGGCGGCACCTAGGGTGTTATTGGGCTGTTTAAATCCTTTTAAATTAACCGCTTCAACTCCCAGAGGCAGCATAAATTGTGCCCTTTGTTCGGTATTGCGTAAGCCATTAACAGGCGCATCCACAGTCAAAACTATGGCTTCAATATTAAGCGCTTGGGCTTTTGCCAATAACGCTTTGGTGGCATTTTTATCTGCTTGCCAATACCACTGCAACCACTTAGGCCCAGGCGCCTGCTCGACTAAGTGCTCTAAACTACAAGAAGCCTGCATACTGATAATAAAAGGCGTTTGCATGGCAGCAGCGGCCAAAGCAGTCGCTAGTTCACCATCTGAATGCGCCATACGCTGATAGGCAATGGGGGCTAAAAAAATAGGAAAAGGGTGGCGACTACCCAGCAATTGCGTTGTTGTATGGGCTTGGCTTAAATCGGCAAGTGCACGGGGCCAAATTGAAAAGCGGTTAAAGGCATGATTATTACGCCCTAGCAGCGTTTCATCGGCTGAACCGCCACTAAAATAAGCCCATGCTTGCAAGCTAAGCCTTTGCTTGGCATAGGGCACATAATCATTTACAGCCACAATATGCGCCGGTATAGGGTTTAATGGGGGGTGCTGATTCGTCATTATGTTTGCGCCCATTCACGTATTAAATTGTGATACACGCCACTTAAGCGGGCAAGGTTTTCAGGGTCAGAACCACACTGTGCCAATGTTTGAATGCTTTGGTCTAGCTCCCACAAAATACTGCGTTTATGGGCTTCACGCACCATGCTTTGTGTCCAAAAAAATGATGCAAAACGGGTGCCGCGCGTGACAGGATTCACTTTATGCAGGCTGTTACCCGGGTAAACGACGGCATCGCCTGCATTTAATTTGATGCTTTGTTCACCGTAAGTGTCGGCAATAATTAGCTCGCCACCGTCGTATTCATCAGGGTCACTAAAAAACACAGTACTAGAAACATCGGTACGTATTTGCTGCCCTGTGGCGGGGTGTGGAAAAATGGCATTATCAATATGAAAACCATAAGCGCCGCTGCTTTCGTATTTATTAAAACGGGGCGGCAAAATACGGCTCGGTAATGCTGCCGCAATAAATGTAGGGTTGCTGTGTAAAATACCCAACAGAAACTCACTGATTTTTTGGGCGCTAGGGTCATCAATAGCAAGTTGTAAGTTACTTTTAACCCCTTGGGCAAGGTAACCGGCAGTTTTTTTACCATCTTGCCATTGTGCGTTTTCTAGCAAGCTTCGACAAATTTTAACCTCTTCTGGGGTTAGCACTTTTGGGATGGTGATAAGCATACTTTATCGCTTCTGTTAAAAAGTAAGTCAAAAGGGCCGCCTATAAAACAGGTGGCCCTTTAGTGGCTTGTTAAAGTCGTGGTTTATTAAAGTCGTGGTTTGTGCAAGCAAACTATAGCTTAGAAGGAGTAGTTAGCATTTAGCATGTAAGAACGGCCTTGGCCTACATTAGCAAACAAACCCACGTGCGATGCATCGTAAACACGCGTGTCGGTAATATTATTTACGTTTAATTGCAATTCAAGGTTACGGCTCATGCGATAACCCACCATGGCATCATAAAGTGTATGAGACGGCAACGTGAGTGTGTTGTCATCATTCACAAAACGCTCTCCGACATAAGACACGCCACCACCAACCGTCCAGTCTTTGATTGGCTCATAGCTTGTCCATAGGGTTGCGCTATTTTTAGCAATAAACTTAATTTGATTGCCATCGTATACGTTTTTACCACTGCGGTAGTTTTTAATTTCAGGGTCTAAATAGGTATAGCCTGCCCAAATATCCCACCTATCGGTGATCGAACCCGTTACACCAAATTCAATACCACGCACACGGTTTTCACCAGCCAAGCTAACGTCACCGGTTAGCGGATCAGTAGAGCGAGCATCCGTTTTAGTGGTTTCAAAGACTGCCGTTGTTAAAGACAGCTTTTCATTTAACAAGTCCCACTTAGTACCCAGTTCAATCGAACGGCTTTTTTCTGGTTTAAGGTCGTTAACTTGCGCTGCACCGGCAGGGCCATCAGCACCGCCATTTTGACCAAGGTTTTCGCCAGAGGGGTTAGAAGACGTGCCATAAGACAGATAAAGTGAACCGTTTTCTGCAGGTTTGAAGATGATGCCTGCTTGGTAGTTCCACATGCCGTCTTCACGGCTTTCAGAGGAGCTTGTGCCAACGGCATTTTTATAGACTTTAAATTTGTCATAACGCAAGCCACCATTAAGCGACCATTGCTCATTTAACTTAACGGTATCAAATACATAGAAAGCCATGGTTTTAATATCGCCGTCTTTTAGCTTAGGGCCATAACCAATGGTTTTATCGTATTGACCGCCAGAGTTAGGGTTCCAGAAAGAATCAGTGCCCGTTTCTGCTTTAATATCCATTGTTTTAGAGCTGATTTCTTCGCGACTAAATTCCATACCTGCAGTGATGCTGTGCTCAAATACGCCCGTATTAAAGGTGCCGAAAATATCAGTTTGGTTGATAACGGATTCGCTTTTTCTGTAACGTCCACGGTTGGCACGTGTGAATTGTAAATCAGCATCTTCAGTAGCGCATGAGCCAGTATCACCTGCAGAGCAGTTATCAAATGTTGGACGGGTGAACAGATAATGGTTCAGGCTGGTGCCGTAGCGAGTCGCATTACGCAAAGTAAAGGCATTATTTAAATCATGCTCAAGCTCAACCGTTGCCGTATCAAAGGTGTTTTTATTAAAGTCGACATTTTTTCGACCATAAAAATTATTACGATCAACGTCTATCGGTTGAGTCCGATCTGGGTTGGCATCATTTCTGAAAGGGATACCCATGTCTGGCGTATCTTTGTTTTCAATGTGTGCATAGCTCAACGTAACTCGGGTCGGCGTATCTAAGCCAAAAGTAATGGTTGGCGCAATACCCCAACGGTCATATTCAACGTCATCACGGCCTGGAACATCACCGCCCATACGCATCAAATTCAAACGGACTGCAGTGGTATCGCTCAGAGTAGAGTTGCCATCAAGGGTTTGACGGTTTTGTCCGCCATTCCCGATACCTACAGTGCCTTCAACAAAGTTTTCTAGTTGCGGTTTTTTGGTCGACAAGTTAATGCTGCCACCCGTACCACCACGGCCTGTGTACGCAGAACTTGGGCCTTTAATAACTTCAACAGCTTCTAAGTTAAAGGTTTCGTGTGAACCGCGCGCATAGTCACGCATGCCATCAATAAAAATATCGGTACTGGCTTCATAGCCACGAATGAATGGGCGATCACCCGTTGGCGTTCCACCTTCGCCTGAACCTAGGGTTACACCGGGCGTGCTGCGTAATACGTCTTGTAGCGAGGTGGCACCCCGGTCTTTTATTAGCTGTTCTGGAATAATGTTAACGGTGCGGGGTGTATCAACGAGTGGGGCGGTAAATTTGGGTGAACTGGCATTTTTATTTTGATAGTCACTGCTGTGCTGCTCAGTGATAATCACATTGTCTAGTTCAAGTGCATTTTCTTGCTGCTGATTTGCTAAAGCCGTTGTTGAAATGGTCAAGGCACTGCAGATGGCACTGTAAAGAACGGTATTACGCAACTGTTTAGCGCTAGAGGGTTGAGAAGGCATGGTTGAAGGAATCCTGAATTTGTATGTTTTTAACTAACACGAATGACAATAGTTACTATTTGCATTCAGGATCTTACTTGATGAAAATCTAAAAGCCAAGTTGATTCAAACCATTTTTTAAAAATGGTTCAATAATATTTATATAAAATAGCTTTATTCGTTTACCTGCCAACCGCCACCTAAAACCTTGTATACATTTAAGCTGGCATTCAGGCGGTCTTGGTAAAGCACTAATAGCTGGTCTTCAGCTTGTAATTCATCGGCTTGTGCATCTAGCAGGTTGGTTAGCTTTTCCGCACCGGCTTTATATAACCGCTCGGTATGGGTCACAATTAAACGGTTTTCTTTGATTAATTGCTGTTGCTGAACTTCAAGTTTACGGCTTAGCTGCTCGTTGCTTAACGCATCTTCCACTTCAGCCAAAGCAGTTAAAACCACCTTGTAATAACTTAGAAGCATTTCTTGTTGCCTAGCTTCGCTTAATTCAATTTGCCGGCGGCGTTTACCAAAATCAAAAATGCTTTGGGTTATGCCAGCGCCTAGGTTTAAAGTTTTAGTCGGGTCACTTAGGCTTAGCGTATCGCTGGCTAATCTGGCCGAGGCATTCAGGCTAAAGCTTGGGTAAATGGCTTTTCTTGCTACGGCGACATTAGCATCCACCGCCCTTAACATGGCTTCTTCTCTGGCAAGGTCGGGACGGCGAGTTAATATTTCTGTCGGCAAGCCTGGGTTGGTGCGTGGAATGTGCAGGCTTACTAAATTACCTTGGGGCGGCTGAAAACCTTGCGGCACTTCACCTAGCAAAATTGCCAAAGCATTGCTGGCAGCAAAGCGTTGATGAATGAGTTTATTTAAATTGGCTTGGCGAGTTAATACTTGCTTGCGCTGCTTGGCTAAATCTACCCGCGTAGTACTGCCACGCTTATAGCCCGCTTCAATAAAGTCTAGTTGCTGCTCAGCCGCCTGCAAATACCAAACGGCATTGCGCTGCTGACCATCTAACACCAACCACTTAAACCAACTGCTTGCCACGGCTGCGGTTAAAGTTAGGCGGGTGGCATGCCAGTCATACACTTTACTGGCTAAAGTTGCTTCACTGGCAGAACGCTCCGCCGCTACCCTGCCCCACAAGTCAATTTCATAGCTAGTGCTTAAACCCAAGCCCGATGATTTTTTATTGCCTGATTCACCTAACTGCTTATTAAAACCTACCGAACCACTGGCATCTAAATTAGGCAAGGCACTAGCATGGGTAATACCTAGCTGGGCTTCGGCTTGTAAAATACGTTGCTGGGCCATTAATAAATCGGGGCTGGCCTCTAAGGCCTTGGCAATTAATTCATTTAACTGTGGCGATTGAAAAGACAACCACCACTCACTGTTAGCAGCCGTGTATTCAAGCGTTGATTCTTCTGCTGCCTGCCACTTTGCACTTAATTCAAGCGGTAAAGTTTCGTGCTTAGGATTATAGCCACAAGCCGTTAACAGCAAGGTGCAGCAACCCACGGCTAGGTAGGTAAGTAGTGTTCTTTTAACTGGCAATAACATCAACGACTACTCCGAAGACAAAGCTTTAACTGGGTCTAAATGCGCCGCTTTGCGTGCTGGTAGAAACCCAAAAATAAGCCCCGTGGCAAAAGCACAACTGAATGCTAGCACCACAGGAAAAACCGAAAAATAAACCGTGGTGCCTAAATAGCCCACTAGCCAAGCGGTGCCCAAACCTATTACAACCCCCAACACACCGCCAAACGCAGAAATGGTTAAGGCTTCAATTAAGAACTGTTGCAAAATATTGCGGGTGCGTGCGCCTGTTGCCAAACGTATACCTATTTCTCGGGTACGCTCATTTACTGAAACCAGCATAATATTCATCACGCCCACGCAACACTCGATTGCAG
>CANQLY010000007.1 GCA_947624795.1 uncultured Marinospirillum sp. | reverse complement strand
CTTTACCTTACTTCATTTAAAGTAATACAATACATTACCTTTTAAATAAATTAAGTAACCAATGGAGATGAGATGCGTAATTTTACGATAGGAGTTAGAGCAACTTTAGTTTTAACTTTTTTTATTTTAATGATTTTAACAAGTAATTTAATGAGTGTTTTTGGTCAAAAAAATATTAATGATAAATTACAATTAATGCAAGAACAATACATACCTATCATTAATGAGTTTACTGACATTAGAATTTACCTTAATCAAGTTAGTCGACATCGTATGGAAAATATTATAGATCATTATAGAGGAGAAAGCACTCTAAGAAACACGTCTTTTGACTTAGAAGTCATTATTGATAAAATCAAAAATAGCGAAGCTATTCTAGATAACCTAATACTAAATGGTGAAGTTTTTGATTTATTTAAAATATATAAAAATTCTAGAAGCAATCTTACTGAAAGCTCTAAACAAGTTTATAATTTGTTATTAAATAAAAAAAAGGTTGAGGCACGAGAGCTTTCAGAAAGCAAGGTAGCTATTTATGAAGAGTACACCATAAACCAAATTGCAGAAATGAATAAAATAATAAATGATAGACTAATTAAAACCTCTAAAGAAGCTGATTTAGTATACTATAAAGGCCTTAGAGATTCGATTTTATTGATGTCTATTATATTAATGACTAGTATAATAGTAGCTATAAAATTTATTAGAAGCTTAACCCAGCCTTTACGTTATGCAGTAGAAATAATGCAAACTATTGCAAAGAATGATTTAACACAAAAAATTAAAATTACAGGAAAAGATGAAGCTACTCAAATGCTAAACGCTTTAAGTATTATGCAAAAAAACTTATATACTAAGGTTAGCGCTATAATTAATTCCTCAATACAACTCGCTTCTTCAGCAGAAGAACTTTCAGTTGTAACCAATCAAGCTAGTGAAGGTGTTGAAAACCAACGCTCTGAAACAGAACAAGTAGCAACTGCTATGAATGAAATGACTGCTACTGTACATGAAGTAGCCCAAAATAGTGAACAAACTGCAGCAGCTACCAACACAGCGGCTACAGAAATTAATAATAGTGCCGAAAGCTTAAATACAGGCGTTAAAAAAATAAGCCAACTAGCTCAAGAAATAGAAAATGCAGGGTTAGCCATAGAAAAACTAAATCAAGAAAGTCAAGAAATTAATACAGTACTTGATGTTATTAACGATATAGCAGAGCAAACAAACCTTCTAGCGCTTAATGCTGCCATAGAAGCGGCACGAGCGGGTGAAGCTGGTCGTGGTTTTGCTGTAGTTGCTGATGAAGTAAGAAACCTTGCTCAACGAACTCAAGAGTCAACAAGTCAAACTGAAAAGCTAATTGCTAACTTACAAGAAGGAAGTAAAAATGCAGTAGCACAAATGCAAACTAGCCGTAATTTAGCAGGTGAAACATCAGACTTAACAGAATCAATTGCTCAAGAGTTAAAGATTGTTATAGCTGCAATTCAAGGTATACAAGATATGACCAACCAAATAGCCACCGCTGCAGAAGAGCAAAGTAGTGTTGCAGAAGAAATCAACCAAAGTGTTGTAAGGGTTAATGATGTTGCAGATCAGTCTGCTACTGCAGTAGAGGAAATATCTACTCAGGCTCATGAGTTAGCTCGTTTAAGTCAAGAGCTACAAAACTTAGCAAGCCAATATCAAATTTAAATAAAAACTAAACAATAGCATCCATGTGCATTAAGCCTATAAAAAATTTAGAAAAAAAAGCCACTCCGGGGGCGGAATGGCTAAAGACTCGCTTGATGATGAGGAGAACCTGAAAAGAGTGAGAACCTATCGCACAGCTAAAAGCTTAAATTCTGTTCAGGTTTAGGGTCTCTCAACCCTTAAGCAATGATAATGAATCTCATTACGTATAGCAAGCTTTATTTAAGAATAGTTCGCATTCATTTTTTTTCTAATGCAATTTTTGTAGGTTCAGGCTTGCCTAGCTCAGGATTTTTTTCAGGCAAAGGCTTTTCAGGCAAAGGCAGTTCAGGTAATTGACGCTGCAACCCCTGCAAAGCTAAGTCTTGAAAGCGCTGGCCTTGGTCGGCATCGCCTAAAGCAAAATGAAGCTGGGCAATTTCTGCACACAGCTGATCTTTTGCATTTAACTTATAACTTGCCTGATAATAATCTAACGCTTTATCCCACAAGCCTTGTTGCTGGCAAATTCTAGCCAAAGCATGCAAAAGCACAGCATCATCTGGGCGCTCTTTTAACCACTGCTCAGCCTCCATTAAACGCCGCTTAGGCTCTGCACTTTTGGGCAACAAACCATATTTTTCAACCAGTGCTGCCGACCAAACCACTTTTAAGCTGCGGTTTAACAACTGCTCTGCTGAAGTGAACTCATTTTGTTTAATTAATACTCGCAACCAAGCTAAAATAAGCGTTTCTTCTAGCTTCATTGGTGCGGGCAAACCTTTCCATAGCTCTTTTATGGCCTCAAAGTTGTCAGTGCGATGCACGTCTTGTAATAGCTCATCAAACCGGTGCAAATAAGCGTTTCTTTCTAGCTGATCCAACGCTTCAGGTGTGCCAATTTGATAACGACGAAACTCTGGCATTAACTGAATAAGCGGCTTCCAATCAAACAAAGCTAAATGCACATCCCGCAATTGATGCAAGACAACAGGGTGGTTGGGTGTTTTTTGATACAAGCGAACCAAAGTAGCTAAAGCCTGTTCGTAATGGCCTTTATCTAGCTGAATGCGCGCTTGCACAAAATCAACCGCCACACTAGCATCGGGCGTGGTTTTTTCTGCTTCTTGCAAAAACATCTCAGCATCTTTTTCACGGCCTTCATAATGTGCTGCTTGGGCTGCTGCAAGGTAATTCACCAGTGGCACACCGCTGTTTTTAGCAACGCCGGTAAGTAACCTACGGGCTTTAGACCAACGCCCATGAGAAAGCTCGACCAAGCCTTTAACGGTTAATTTAATTGCTCGCTGGCTTTTAAATCTGGCTTGTTGATTACGCAACCCACGAAAAGGATTAGCAAGCCAACCCAGCAAACTTAGCACCCAAGCGGCTGCAAACCAGCTGATAACGACCAACGCCAAACCTGTCCAAAAAGACATTTCAACACTGGTTTGCCCATCAGGTAATACCACTAAAAGGTAACCTGTGCCTTTTAATAGCTGCTGCCCTAATACCACGGCAAAAGCTAAAAAAACTAACCACAAAAATACCCGCTTAATCATGGCTGCGCCTCTTGGCTATCTGCTTTAGGTGCTGTGTTTTCAATGCTTGATTTTTCAGCATCTAAAGAAGGTGGTAGGCTAATTGCTTCTTCTGTGGTGATTGGTTGATCATCCACTTGTTTAGCATCTGAATCTTTAACGTCTAAATTTTCAGCATCTAAAGGAAGTTGCAAACTGTAACGCTGAGCAATAAAAGCTTGCAGGCTATCTAAACTTGCTTGAATTTCAGGCAGCGTTTGACGCACTGGCTGATCTAACAAATCAGTTAACTGCTGAGTAAAATCAAGCACTTCAGGCTGACGTGCATCAAAACCTGCAAGGCGTTTATTTGCGGCGGTTAAACTTGCATTATAAAGTGGCTGCTCGCCCCGCAAAGCGGCCCAAGAAGCTTGTAGCAATAAAGCGCTTAATTGGTGACGCAAAGCCAACTCATCGGCTGCAAAGGGCAAGGCTTCAACGGGTAAATCTCGCTGACGAACAATAACTAGGCTACGAATTTCTTGCCATAGGTGTTCATACCAGTTTAATTCAGCATTTAATTGCATCACGGCATCTAAATTCAACGAAGGGCCTGTAGCAAGCACTTCAGTTTTTAAGCTTAAAGCTTGATCAGCCAAAGCTTGCAAGCTAAGTGCTATGGATACTTTATCAAGCCTAGGCAAAGCTTTAAGTTCTTCGATGTCTTCTAATAAATAGCTACGAACACCTAAAGTACCCGGCACACTAGCTTCTTTTAAACGCTGATCAGCGGTTCTCATTAGTGCTAATGCACCGTCAATATCTTCTTCAATTTGTAGGCGCTGATTTGCCAAACGCAACAAATATTCAGCCTCGGCTAACTGCCAATCACGGGGTTTAGGTTCATTTGATTTAACCAATGCTTGCTGCATATTCACCAGTTCTACCTGATGATTATTAAGGGTTTGTTGCAAATAGTTTTGACGGTTTTCTAAACCATCAATAGCATTTAAACCGCTTAAGGATGCACGTAATTCTTGGTGTGTTGGGTAGCTTTTAAGCTGGCCTTGAAAGCTAGTTTGCAAATTGGTTTGCACGCTAGATTGTAGGTTGGTTAATTGCTGATAACCCCACCAACTTAAAAAAGCGACCCCAACAAACAACAGCAAAACCAGAAAATATAAAAACTTATTTCCTTTGTTTTTAGGGGGTTCATTGGGCGGCGGCGGTGCTGCCTTGTCGTCTGGCGTTATTTTTTTAGCCACAGGATTAACCTTATTAGATTCTTGCTGAGCCTTAGACTGATTTTCTGGTTCAGTCTTATCTTTTGATTCAGCCTTAAGTTCTGATGTTTGGGGTTTTGATGGTGGCGAACCGGCACTGTTTTTATCTAAGTTGGGGGACGGCTTTTTAGATAGCTTATCTGGGTTCGAACTGGGTTCAGCAGCAGCTTGATTTTTTTCACTAGCCGCTGATTCAGTGGCTGATTCTGCTGCCCGGTTTTGCTGCTTGTTAGCGGATTGCTTTGCGGACATGCCCTTTCCTCTTTAATGCTAGGCGGTAGATTAAATGCTAAGCGATGGATTATAAAACTAAAGCCTGTATTGCAGCCAAAATGGCCTCGGCCCCTGCACCTTCGGTATTAATAACTAAACTAAAACCTAGTTGCCGTGCTTGTTGTTCAATTCGATAACTAGGGACTAGCAACCAACAGCGGTTAAGCTGCTGCTTTACTTCTTGTGGGTCAGTTAATTTGGCTTGTATAAAAGACAAATACTGCAGTAACGATTCACCACTAGTTACAACCAATACTTGATGATCACCAGCCAATAAAAGCGCAAGCTGTGCTGGCCCTAATTTAGGTTTAACACGCTTGTACAAAGGTAAAATGCTAACCTTTGCGCCCCTTGCTGTTAGGGTGTTATACAATAAATCTCGACCACCAACACCCTTGGCTAGCACTACTTTTTCACCTGCTAAGTGCTGTAAGTCTTGGTGCAATAACAGGTCTTCACTTCGGTCACCTTGTTCAGGGCAGCACGCCTCAATGCCGGCTTGCTGCAATCTAACTTTAGTGCCTTTACCAACCGTGTACCAGCTTAGGCCAACCGGCCATTGAGGCCAGTAATCTTCAAGCGCTTCTAATAATACATCAGCAGCACTAGGGCTAATCACTACAACACGGCTAAATTGATCTAAATCTATAAGCCATTGCCTTTGTT
Source organism: uncultured Marinospirillum sp. (assembly GCA_947624795.1). Classification (GTDB taxonomy): domain Bacteria; phylum Pseudomonadota; class Gammaproteobacteria; order Pseudomonadales; family Halomonadaceae; genus Marinospirillum. The sequence goes on along the minus strand of CANQLY010000007.1, from coordinate 28,808 downwards.
GTGGTGCCAGAACCAAAGGTTCAATGGCCAACAAAGGCACGTTGCTGACTTGATAACCTGCCGCTTGCAAGGGCAAGACTAAACGCTCTGCCATTGCTTCGGGGCGGGTTGTTAATATTTTCACAGCCTGAATAACGGACAAGTTTAGTCTACCTTGAAACCATAAACTTTAGATAATATATCACCTGCACCCTGAGCTAACAGGTCTTCGGCTACTTTTATACCCAAAGCAACAGGGTCATTGGCAGGGCCTCTGGCTTCGGCACGTAAAATAAGTGTGCCTTCAGGCTCGCCCACTAATGCTCGCAGCCAAAGCTGATCGCCTTCTAAAATAGCATAGCCACCAATCGGCACCTGACAACCGCCCTGTAAGCGAGTGTTCATGGCTCTTTCAGCCAGTACGCAGGTTTCTGAATCTTTGTCGTTTAAAGGCGCAACTAAAGCAGCGCAGCGTTCATCGCCTTGGCGTAGTTCTATGCCTAACGCACCCTGACCACAAGCCGGTAAAGAAATTTCGGCTGGAATATCTAAGCGCACTCGCTCGCCCAAGCCCATGCGTTGCAGGCCAGAGGTGGCTAATAGAATTGCATCGTAATCACCGGCATCTAGCTTGCCCATACGGGTTTGAATATTGCCGCGCAGCCAGTCCACTTTTAAATCGGGGCGGTTAGCCAAAATTTGGCAACTACGGCGCAGGCTAGAAGTACCGACAATACTGCCAGCTGGCATAGCATCAAAGGAGTCGTACTTATTCGACACAAAAGCATCGGTTGGCGCATGGCGTTCTAAAATGGGGCCAAGCATCAAACCTTCTGGAAATTCCATTGGCACATCTTTCATCGAATGCACCGCTATGTCGGCTTCACCAGTTAACATGCAGGCTTCGAGTTCTTTTACAAACAAGCCTTTACCACCAATTTTTGACAAGGGCGTGTTTAGAATAATATCGCCCTGCGTCTTAATGGGTACCAACACCACTTCAAGGCCCGGGTGCAAAGCTTCTAAACGGGCTTTAACGTGTTCAGCCTGCCAAAGGGCAAGTGGGCTACGGCGGGTGGCGATTTTTAATTGAGACACAGTCACTCCAAAATTTAAACTATTTATTCAATGGCTAGCAGCTTATTTAACCATTATAGGCTTACTTACAGCCAACTTGCTGTTAGCACTTGCCCACCATTTAAACCCCAGCAGTTTATTCAACCGTGACAGATTTGGCTAAATTACGTGGCTGATCAACATCGGTGCCTTTAAGCACGGCAACATGGTAAGCCAGTAGCTGCAAGGGTAAGGTATAAATAATGGGCGCTAACACATCGTGAACCACGGGCAGGTGAATAACCTTCATGCCTTCTTCTGGCTCTAAAAAACTGTCTGGGTCAGCAAACACATACAATTCACCGCCACGTGCACGCACTTCTTGCAAATTTGATTTCAATTTTTCAATCAAATCATCTTTAGGCGCAACTGCAATAACCGGCATATTGCTATCAACCAAAGCCAAAGGCCCATGCTTTAATTCACCGGCTGGGTAGGCTTCGGCATGAATGTAAGAAATTTCTTTCAGCTTTAACGCCCCTTCAAGCGCAATGGGGTAATGGCTGCCTCGGCCTAAAAATAAAGCATGGTGTTTATCAGCAAAATCTTGCGCCATGGCTTCTATTTGTGTATCTAACTGCAAAGTGGCTTCGGCAATGTTAGGTAAAGAACGCAATGCCTGCACCAATTCACTTTCTATTGCATCAGTGGCTTTTGGATCAGCTAAATTTGCACGGCGCAAGGCTAAAGTTAGCAACAATAAAGCCGTTAGCTGGGTAGTAAAAGCTTTAGTAGAAGCCACGCCAATTTCTGGCCCTGCATGGGTCATAAGGCTTAAATCAGATTCTCTGACCAATGAAGAGCCTGGCACATTACACACCGCTAAAGAGCCTAAATAACCAGCATTTTTAGCAAAACGCAAGGCGGCTAAAGTATCAGCTGTTTCGCCTGATTGTGAAATGGTTACAAATAAGCAGTTATCAGCCACCACCACATCACGGTAGCGGTATTCACTGGCAACTTCCACTTGGCAAGGAATTCCGGCTAGGCGCTCTATCCAATAACGTGCCACCATACCGGCATGGTAACTGGTGCCACAGGCAATAATTTGCACCTGTTTAACCTTGGGTAATAGCTCCATCGCTACTGTACCCAAAGCCTGAGGCAATACACGGCTATCAGACAAACGGCCTTCTAGCGTGGCGGCAATAACCGCAGGCTGCTCATAAATTTCTTTCAGCATAAAGTGGCGGTATTCGCCCTTTTCTGCGGCTTGATTACCATATTCCCACTGCAAGGTTGGGCGATGAAGGGGTTCACCCTGCTGATTAATAATGCGCTGCTCGGTTAAAGTCAGCGTAGCTAAATCACCTTCTTCTAGGTAAATAAAACGGTCAGTTACTTGCAATAAAGCCAATGGATCTGAGGCGCAAAAGGTTTCACCGATGCCCACACCAATCACTAAAGGGCTACCTTTACGCGTACAAACTAGCTCGTTAGGCTGCTGCTGGTGAATAACGGCTAAAGCATAAGCACCTTCTAACTGCAAAGTAGCTAGCCTAACGGCTTCGGTTAAGTCTTGGGTTTGCACATAAATTTGGTGAACAAGGTGGGCAACCACTTCAGTGTCAGTTTCTGAAGTAAACACATAGCCAGCCGCTTGCAGCTGCTTTCTTAGCGGTTCGTGGTTTTCAATAATACCATTATGAACCAAAGCAATTTCATCACTTGAAAGGTGTGGGTGAGCATTTTTTTCACTGGGCTTACCATGCGTTGCCCAACGGGTGTGCGCCACCCCTAAATGCCCCAATAAAGGGCTATCTAACAGCTTGCGTTCAACCTCTGCCACCTTGCCTTGGGCACGGCAACGTTGTAGGCCATCATTTAGGCTAATGACCGCCAAACCTGCCGAATCATAACCCCGATATTCTAAGCGCTTTAAACCTTCTAATAAAATGGCACTAACATTGCGCTCAGCCACTGCACCAACAATACCGCACATAGTAATCTTCCTATTTTTTAGCCGGTTTAGGCCAGTTAGGTATTTCTGATAGTTCGCCACGGGTAACAGCCAAGGCTTGATCTTTAACATTCTTTCTTATGGTTGAACCGGCGCCAATAATAGCACCGACACCAATTTCAACAGGCGCAACTAGGCAGCTGTTAGAACCAATAAACGCATCGGCTCCAATTTTAGTGAGGTGTTTATTCACGCCATCGTAATTGCAAGTAATGGTACCTGCACCAATGTTAGCATTAGCACCCACTTCAGCATCACCTATATAGCTAAGGTGGTTTATTTTGGCACCACTTCTAACCTGCGCTTTCTTGGTTTCAACAAAATTACCAATTTTAGCGCCCGTTTCAAGGTGGGTGCCGGGGCGTAGGCGCGCAAAAGGCCCGACTTGGTTATCGCCATCTAATTCAACGCCGTCTAAATGACTGAAAGCCGCTAACTTAACGCCTGGCCCTAAACGGGCATTTTTTAGAACGCAATAAGGGCCAATCTCGACCCCTTCGGCCAGTTCAACTTGGCCTTCAAAAACGCAACCTACGTCTATAAAAATATCGCGGGCAGTACTTAATTCACCACGCACATCAATCCGTGCAGGGTCGGCTAAGCCAACGCCAGCCGCCATTAAAGCATTGGCCTGCTCTAGCTGATAAACCCTTTCAAGGGCTGCCAGTTGAAGGCGATTATTCACACCTTCCACTTCAGCGCTAGAGGCAGGTTGCACGGTTTCTATTTGCGTACCTTCTTGGTAAGCCATTGCAATAATATCGGTTAAATAATATTCGCCCTGTGCATTATTATTAGACAACTGTGGCAGCCAGCGGTTAAGTTGCTGGCTAGTAACGGCTAGAATGCCGGTATTCACTTCATTAACTTCAAGCTGCTGGGCATTGGCATCTTTTTGTTCAACAATTGCCGCTACTTTTTGTTGTTCATCACGAATAATACGGCCATAACCACTGGGATTATCTAAGTTAACAGTTAATAAACCTAGGCTAGTTTTTGTGGCATGAACTAAAAGTTTTTCTAGGGTGGCAGCTTTAATTAGCGGCACATCGCCATAAAGAATCAGCACTTGGCTGTTTTTGTTTAGCTTGGGCAAGGCTTGAGTCACGGCATGGCCTGTGCCGAGCTGTTCTAGCTGTTCAACAAAAGTAATGTCTTTTGCTGCTAAAGTGTTGCGTACTTTATCGGCGCCATGCCCAACAACAAGGTAGATATTGGCTGAATTTAAGCTGCGTACTGTATCAATTACGTGCCCTGCCATCGACTTCCCAGCAAGTGCGTGCAGCACTTTGGGAAGGGATGAACGCATCCGTGTTCCCTGACCTGCTGCAAGAATAATGACTTCAAGGGACATAACAGCTCCACAAAAGTTAATAAAAAAGGGCTACTGCTAGCCGTCTTAGACTAGCAACCCACATTAAAAAGCAAGAACAGAGGTGGCAATAGCAAAGTAAATCAGTACGCCTATGATATCAGCAATTGAAGTAACTAAAGGGCCACTTGCAGTGGCAGGATCCCAGCCTAGTTTTACTAGTAAAAAAGGTAAGCTTAAACCAATTAAGCTGCCCATTATTACAATAATAAACATACTATAAGCCACCACCTGCGCTATTTCAGCACCCCCTCGCCAAAAACCAATACCAACAATGGCCAGCGCCATGGTTAAGCCTAAAAAAGAAGCCACAATTAATTCACGTATTAATAATTTACCCCAATCTTTTATACCCACATCACCCGTTGCCAAACCACGAATCATCAGGGTTGAAGCCTGAGAGCCAGCATTACCACCACTGGCAACCAATAAAGGTAAGAAAAACACTAAAACCACATAGGTTTCAATCATTTCTTCATAAAAGGCAATGCCAGCACCTGAAAGAATATTGGCAAATACTAATAAAACCAGCCAGTTAACCCGGCGACTGTAAAGGTTACCTATGGTTGCCTGCCCAAATCCCGTGTCTGAAGGCCCGACAGAGGCACCCTTGTGTATGTCTTCAGTGGCTTCAGCTTCGGCAACGTCCATGGCATCATCATAAGTGACGATGCCAATTAAACGCTGATTATCATCTACAACAGGCAAGGCCAGTAAATCATAACGGCTGATTAAACGTGAAGCTTCTTCCTGAGGCTCAGTGGCATTGATGCTAACTAATTCAGTGGTCATTATTTGATCAACCACCGCATCAGGTTTTGCTAAAATTAATTGCCGTAAAGAAAGCACACCTGCTAGCTGCTGATCAGCATTTAAAATATAAACCTGATAAATAGTTTCTGCATTAGGGGCGGTGTGGCGAACCCTTTCAAGCGCCTGTGCAACACTGGTTTTAACGCCGCTAGTTTGCGCCACGACCGTGACATAGTCACTTGACATAATTGAGCCGGTCGTCCCTTCTTCATAACTTGCCAAGCGGCGAATATCTTCCCGCTCTTCTTTAGCTAAACGCCTTAAAATACTCTGCTGCTGCTGTTCAGACAGCTCGTTAAATAAATCAGCACGCTCATCAGAGTTCATGTAAACAAACAACTGCGACAAGCCTTCTTCCGTCATTCTCTTGGCTAAATCACATTGAGTAATAACGTCAAGGTGCCCAAAAACATCGGCACGCTCTTCAATAGAAAGGTAAGTTAAAAGCTTAAGGCCTACGTCTATGGTTTGATCACGCACAAGTTCAGCCAAATCAACAGGCTTAATGTCTGGCACTAAACGCTCTAAAGTAAGCGCATCGCCCTCTGTTACTGCCTTATTTAAACTGGCTAACTGTTCATCATTAATCATGTTTTTCTCCAGCAACAAACACTTAAATGCACTTAGTTAAGTAGCTTATTCGTTAATTCAGCACCCAAACTTTGCTGTAAATAATTGGAAACTTGCGTTTTCCATGCACCTTCTTCTTTACTAATTAACAGCACTTTAAGGTTTTCACGGTTAGCTAAATTTAAACTTGCCTCTGTTCCTAACACCATAAAGGCAGTTGCCCAAGCATCTGCTGCTGCATTACTTGGATGAATAACAGTCACTGAAGCTAGGTTGTGATCGACAGGCGAACCAGTTTTAGGGTTAATTGTGTGCGACAAACGCTTACCATTAAATTCATAAAAATTACGGTAATCGCCTGAAGTGGCAACCGATTCATCGGTTAATTCTAAAATATGGTGGGCTTTTTGTTGGCTACCATCAGGTACTTCAACACCTATACGCCAAGCTTGTTCCGGCGCACGCTGCCCAGCAACAATAACTTCACCACTTACATTCACTAAAAAGTTATCCACACCCTGTTGCCGCAACCACTGAGCCACTTTATCCACAGCATAACCCTTAGCCACACCCGATAAATCAATAGAACTATCGCGAAGGCGGCGTGCAGCTTGGTTTTCATTATCTAGTTCTAAGTATTGGTAACCCGAAGCGGCTAGGCGTTCTTTTAATAAACTGGTTTCTGGTATTGCTTCTGGGCGTACTTCAGGGCCAAAATTCCACAAGTTAACTAAGCCACCCACCGTAATATCAAACGCACCTTGACTAAGGCTTGCAATGGATTGGCTTAGATTAAACACTTCAAAAAGCTCTGCTGACAAATCCACCCATTGCCCTAAGGGTGCTTGATTAAAACGGTTTAATTCTGAATCAGGTTTATAAGTTGACATGGACGCATCAACCTTATCTAACTCCCCCTGAATACCTGCTTGCAATTGCTTTACCTGCGTAGGGGTCCATTCATCAGGCAAAGTGGCAAGCCAAAAGCTACCAAAAATTTGCCCTTGTAAGCGCACCGGCTGTTTATCTTGCTGTTCAGTGCAGGCAACTAAAGTCAATAAAGCCAGCAGTAAACTAAATTTTAATAATGAATTGAATTTTCTATTTAACATTTTTAATTTAAACCCAGCATCCAAGTAGCTAAAGCAAAGTAAATCACTACACCACCGGCATCGGCTAGGGTGGTTACTAAAGGCGTAGAAGCCGTGGCAGGGTCCCACTTTAAGCGGTGCAGTAAAAATGGCAAACTCATGCCTAACAAGCTGCCAAATAACACAATAACGATCATGCTAATGCCTACCACAAATGCAATGTCTAGCCCACCACGAAACATGCCTATAGGCGATACCGCAACAGCCATGGTTAAACCTAGTGCACCGGCTACCAATAATTCCCTACCTAAAAGCCGAGTCCAGTCACCTAAACCTACATCGCCCACAGCCAAACCACGCACCATAAGTGTTGAAGCTTGAGCACCGGCATTACCGCCACTACCAATCAATAAGGGTAAGAAAAACACGAGGGCCACTTTGGCAGAAATGGTGTCCTCAAAAAAAGCAATGCCTACCCCCGAAACCAAGTTGGCAAAAATAAGTAAAATTAACCAAACAACACGGCTGCGGTAAAGGTTAAATAAGCTGGTGCGTAACAAGCCTTCTTCCAATGGCATAATACTAGCGCCACGATGCATGTCTTCGGTATCTTCTTCCTCAGTTACATCCATTGCATCATCGTAAGTAATGATGCCTAACAGGCGTTGATTTTCATCGACTACAGGTAGGGCAAGTAAATCATAACGACTGATTAATCTGGCAGCTTCTTGTTGGTGTTGATCGGGTAAAATAGTCACCAGCTCTTCGGTCATTAGTTGATCTAAGCTAGCTTTAGGGGGTGAAAGAATAAGCTCACGCAAAGAAACCACACCGACTAATCTGTGACGTGGATCGACAATGTAGGTGTGATAAATGGTTTCTGAACCTGCGGCTGTACGACGTAAAATTTCTAACGCACGCTCTACGTTGATGCCTGTGGGTAACAATGAAATCTCTGAAGTCATTAAAGCACCCGCTGTGCCTTCAGAGTAACGAGAAAGGTGTTCTAAAGTTGCTCTATTGCGGGCAGGTAAATCCCTTAAAAGATCGGCTTGCTGTTCTGTGCTTAGTAATTTAAAAAGATCGGCTGCACTGTCTGAAGGAAGCTCTTCTAAAAGCTCCATCAATGATTCCAAGCTGCAAACCGTGGCAACTTCTTCCTGTATTCCTTCAGGTAAGTAATCAAACACGTCAGTACGACGGGCTAAGGGTAATAAATCTAAACAAGCCGTTATCTCTTCAGCGCTAAGCAAGGTGGTTAGCTGCTCGGCCACATCCACTGATTGAAAACTAGCTTGGGCATAATGCCAATTATCTTTACCGGGTACTAATTCTTCTAAGGTTAGGTTTGAATCTACCGGCTTACCTTGGTGTTCCTCAGTCATACACTGCACCCTCCATACTGTAAAATCACACATAAAAGCTAAACAGTAAAAAGCAGAAAAGGCGACCAAAGCCGCCTTCTCTGATTATGCAGTAAACTGCATTTTACACTCGTAATAAGTAAACCTAGTTACTTGCCACGTATGCCTTTCAGTAGCTGAATAGTACGAAGTTGCGCTACAGCTTGATCGTAAGTTAATTCAACTAGATCATCACTTGTAGCACGCTTAGCAGCTTCTAATGCTTCTTTGGCAGCCGCTTCATCTAAGTTCACAGCACGCTCTGCTGTATCAGCCAAGATAGTAACAACGGTTGGCTGAACTTCTAAGAAACCACTTGAAACATAAATAAGCTCTTCTGTACCACCCTGTTTGGTTAGCTTTATCGTGCCAGCTTTTAGCTCTGATAGTAAAGGGGCGTGGCCAGGTAAAATACCCAACTCACCCATTACACCCGAAGCAACAATAAACTCGACTCGGCCATCAAACAGTTTCTTTTCAGCACTAACAACATTGCAATGCATTGTCATCGCCATGGGTATCCCCCTTGGGTTATCCCGACAAACTTATTTCATATCCTTAGCTTTTTCGACTGCTTCTTCGATAGAGCCAACCATATAAAAAGCCTGTTCGGGCAGATGATCGTAATCACCATCCAAAATACCCTGGAAACCACGGATAGTATCTTTCAGTGAAACGTACTTACCAGATGAACCAGTAAATACTTCTGCTACGAAGAAAGGCTGAGACAGGAAGCGCTGAATCTTACGAGCACGCGATACTGACAACTTATCTTCTTCTGAAAGCTCATCCATACCAAGAATGGCGATGATATCTTTTAGTTCTTTGTAGCGCTGTAGAACCGTTTGCACACCACGAGCAGCTGCATAGTGCTCAACACCTACCACTAAAGGATCTAGCTGACGTGAAGTAGAATCAAGTGGATCAACTGCTGGGTAAATACCTAGCGAAGCGATATCACGCGACAATACAACCGTTGCATCTAAGTGGGAGAAGGTGGTTGCTGGAGAGGGGTCAGTCAAGTCATCGGCAGGAACGTAAACGGCCTGTACTGATGTGATAGAACCTGTTTTTGTAGAAGTAATACGCTCCTGCAAAACACCCATTTCTTCAGCAAGTGTAGGCTGATAACCCACCGCAGAAGGCATACGACCCAAAAGTGCAGATACTTCAGTACCGGCTAGGGTGTAACGGTAGATGTTGTCCACAAAGAACAATACATCACGGCCTTCGTCACGGAATTTCTCAGCCATGGTTAGACCAGTTAACGCGACACGCAGACGGTTGCCTGGTGGTTCGTTCATCTGACCATAAACCAAAGACACTTTATCAAGTACGTTGGAGTCTTTCATCTCGTGGTAGAAGTCATTACCTTCACGAGTACGCTCACCAACACCGGCAAACACAGAGAAACCTGAGTGCTCAATCGCAATGTTACGAATAAGCTCCATCATGTTAACTGTTTTACCAACACCTGCACCACCAAACAAACCTACTTTACCACCCTTAGCAAAGGGGCAAACGAGGTCGATTACTTTGATACCTGTTTCTAGCAATTCAACAGAACTAGACTGTTCATCATAGGAAGGTGCTTTGCGGTGAATACCCCAACGCTCTTCTTCACCAATCGGACCGGCTTCGTCGATAGGACGGCCTAGAACATCCATGATGCGTCCTAGGGTTTTAACGCCCACAGGAACTTGAATGGCTTCATTAGTGTTATTTGCCACCAGGCCACGCTTTAGACCTTCGGTGGAACCCATTGCAATGCAACGCACGATACCATCACCGAGCTGTTGCTGAACTTCGAGAATCATTTCGCTGCCGTCGACTGTCAGAGCGTCGTACACTTTGGGTACGCCTGCCCGATCAAATTCTACGTCGATAACGGCACCGATGATCTGTACGATACGTCCGCTACTCATCTTGGTTCCTCTCAAACCTGCAAATAAAATCTGCTACCCTTTTAACTTCCACTTAAACTTAGCAGAAGCACTTATCAGATCGCTGCAGCACCGCCAACAATTTCGGCAATTTCTTGTGTGATTGCCGCCTGACGCGCTTTGTTATAAATAAGCTGTAACTCATCAATAAAGTCACCCGCATTATCTGTTGCACTTTTCATTGCAACCATTCGCGCAGACTGCTCACAAGCAATGTTTTCGACTACAGCTTGGTAAACCTGAGATTCTATGTACCTAATCAATAAGCTATCTAATAGATGCTTAGGATCTGGCTCATAGATATAATCCCATCCAATTACCTTGCTCTTGTCACTTTCCTGTTCTGCTTCAGCTTCCAGGGGTAACAGCTGCCGGACCAATGGTTTTTGTGACATAGTGTTTATAAATTCGTTATACACCACAAAAAGCCGATCAATTTTGCCTTCTTCATAGGCATCCAGCATGACCTTAACACTGCCTACCAACTCATTTACTTCAGGAGTGTCGCCCAGCCCACTCTTGGCAGCCACCAGACTTCCACCATAACGACGGAAGAAACTGCCAGCCTTACTGCCGATAGCACAAATATCTACTTCTGCGCCCTTGTCTTTCCATTCCATCACTTCTTTTACAGCAGCTTTAAACAAGTTAATGTTCAAACCACCACAAAGACCGCGATCAGTAGAAATAACAATAAAACCAACCCTTTTTATATCACGTTCTTGCATATACACATGAGTATAATCAGGGGTAGCTTCAGCAAGGTGGCTGACTACGTTTCTAATCTGCGTGGCATAAGGGTGGCTGGCTGCCATACGATCCTGAGCTTTACGCATCTTCGACGCAGCTACCATTTGCATAGCGCTGGTGATTTTCTGCGTATTCTTTATGCTCCCTATTTGGGAGCGGATCTCTTTACCTGCTGCCATAAGCTTTCACCTTCTTAGCCAACAACTGCTTGAATCAATTGATTAATACCAACTGATTCGAAGCAGCCTACCAGGACTGGGTGGCCTTAAACTGCTCAACAGCAGATTTGAGGGCCGCTTCAATATCTTTAGAGTAGTCACCGCTTTCGTTGATCTGTACGACCAGGTCTGCATGTTCACTCGCCATATAAGCGTGTAAAGCCTTTTCAAAAGGCAGCACCTTACGAACTTCGATGTCATCTAAAAAATTGTTTTCTGCAGCAAACAAAGAAATACCCATTTGTGCAATTGTCATGGGGTTGTACTGATCTTGCTTCATTAATTCAGTAACACGCTGACCATGCTCTAACTGCTTACGAGTAGCTTCATCTAAGTCAGAAGCAAACTGAGAGAAAGCTTCAAGCTCACGGTACTGAGCCAAAGCTAGACGAATACCACCGCCCAGTTTCTTAATGATTTTAGTTTGCGCTGCACCACCAACACGAGAAACTGAAACACCTGCGTTCATTGCAGGACGAATGCCTGAGTTAAACAGGTTAGTTTCTACGAAAATCTGACCATCAGTGATGGAGATTACGTTAGTTGGTACAAAAGCAGATACGTCACCACCTTGGGTTTCGATAATAGGTAGAGCAGTCAAAGAACCTGTCTTACCTTTAACCTTGCCCTTAGTGAACTTTTCTACATACTCAACACTTACGCGCGATGCACGCTCAAGTAGACGTGAGTGGAGGTAGAAAACATCACCAGGATAAGCTTCACGACCTGGTGGACGCTTTAGTAGTAATGAAATTTGACGATAAGCCCAAGCTTGCTTAGTTAAATCATCATAAACAATTAGGGCATCTTGACCGCGGTCGCGGAAATATTCGCCCATGGTGCAACCAGAATAAGGTGCAATAAATTGCAGTGCTGCGGCTTCAGAAGCAGAGGCAACTACAATAATTGTATGCGCTAAAGCGCCGTGTTCTTCTAGTTTGCGTACTACGTTAGCAATGGTCGATTGCTTCTGACCAACGGCTACGTAAACACACTTAACACCCGTATTTTTCTGGTTAATAATCGCATCAATTGCAATGGCTGTTTTACCAATCTGACGGTCACCGATAATCAGCTCACGCTGACCACGACCAACAGGTACCATGGCATCAATTGCTTTATAACCCGTTTGCAGTGGCTCATCTACGCTTTTACGCCAAATAACACCGGGCGCAACTTTTTCCACTGCGTCTGTTTCTTTTGCTTCAATAGGGCCTTTACCATCAATAGGATTACCTAGTGCGTCAACAACACGACCTAGGAGTTCGTTACCAACAGGTACTTCCAAGATGCGACCAGTACAACGGGCAGTTTGACCTTCGGCTAAACCAAGGTAATCACCCAGTACTACTACACCTACGGAGTCGCGCTCCAAGTTAAGGGCCATACCAAAGGCGCCTTGTTCAAATTCGATCATCTCGCCATACATAACGCCGCCAAGACCGTGAATCTTCACGATACCGTCAGCTACGCTTATGATGGTGCCCTCATTTTGGGCTTTAGAAGTGACATCCAAGCTACCGATGCGCTTCTTGATAATGTCACTGATCTCGGATGGATTCAGTTGCTGCATGCCTTGTCCCTCAAAATCAGGATTTCAATGACTCGGCTAGTTTCGCGATTTTACCGCGAATCGAGCCATCTATCACCAGATCACCGGTGCGAATAATTACACCGCCAATGAGACGCTTGTCGATTTCAACTTTGAGTGTTACCTCACAGTCTAAACGCTTGCGCAATGCCTCTACCAGCAGTTTCTGTTGATCCGCTTCAAGCTTAAAAGCTGAAGTAATTACTGCCTCAACAGTTCTTTCCTGCTCAGCCTTAAAGGCTTCATACATTCCAGCAATCACTGGAATTAATGGTAAACGGCTTTTTTCACTTAACAGTTTGATGAAATTGCTGCTCTTGTCATCGATCTTTGCTTTGCAAATTTCAAGAAAAAGCGCGGCTTTAGCATCACTGCTTAATGAAGGGTTAAGTAAAAATTGTGCTACTTCTTTATTAGAAGCAACGTCAGCAACTTGGCCTAACATGACAGACCATTCTGCTAATTTACCTTCACTTAACGCATACTCAAAGGCGGCCTTCGCATAAGGCCTGGCAAGTGTGTTGTAATCTGCCATCAGACACCTCGCTTAGAGTTGAGCGGCAAGTTTGCCGACCAGCTGGGTGTGTGCTTTTTTATCAACAGTGCTTTCTAGGATTTGTTCAGCACCCTGAATAATTAATTCAGACATCTGAGCACGTAAATCGTCCTTAACACGGCTAATCTCTTGACTAACTTCAGCTTTTGCAGCTTCAACTAGTCTGATACCTTCAGCACGAGCCTGTTCTTTGGCTTCTTCAATTAGTAAGCTAGCACGCTTGTTAGTCTGCTCTATAATTTGGGCTGACTGATCTTTTGCTTCACGCAAAAGTTGGGTCGCTTTTTCTTGTGCTAGCTCTAAATCGCGCTGCGCACGACTTGCTGAATCTAAGCCTTCAGCAATCTTTTTCTGGCGTTCGCGCATGGCTGTTGTAATAAACGGCCATATGTACTTCATGCAAAACCAGACAAAGAGTGCGAAGGAAATAGATTGACCCAAAAGAGTCATATTCATATTCATTGCGATACACCTTTTGTCATTATTTAAGGTTTCGAAAAGAGTATTAGGGGGCTAAATTTAGCGCCCTACACTCTGTCTTAACCGGCAACAACAAAAATTAGGTACATCCCCATACCAACACCGATCATTGGGATAGCATCAAGTAAACCAGCCATTAAGAAGGTTTTTACTTGCAGCTGAGCGCCAAGTTCAGGTTGACGTGCTGTAGTTTCTAGTAGCTTGCCACCTAACAGTGCAAAACCAATACCGGTACTAAGTGCACCCATACCGATCATAATTGAAGCTGCAATGTATACTAGTTCCATGAGTTACTCCTAAGGTTACTAAGGTTGATTAAAGACTTTAAGGTTCGTTCATTTACTGCTAAAACTCACCAACCTGCATTGCAGCAAGTTGGCTGGTTACTGTCTAGTGCTTTTTTAATGTTTAGTGCTCTTGGTGTGCAGAACTTAAGTAAACAATACTTAGCACCATAAAAATAAAGGCTTGCAGGGGAACAACAAGTATGTGGAATACAGCCCACGCCCACTGCATGCTAACACCTAGCATACCTACAATTAATCCACCACCGTACATAAGTGCAATCAGTATAAATACGACTTCACCAGCATACATATTACCAAACAAACGCAGTGCTAAAGTAACTGGCTTAGTGAACAATCCGATCAACTCAAAAACCAAGTTAACAGGAATCAGTAACCAATGGTTAAAAGGTGCAAAAGAAAGCTCTTTAATGAAACCACTAAACCCTTTAACTTGAATGCTATAGTAGATAATTAAGAAGAAAACACCTAAAGACATACCAAAAGTAGCATTAGGATCTGCTGTAGGAACTATCTTAAAGTACTCTGCACCCATGGCTTGTGCCAAGCTAGGAATCCAGTCTACGGGTAAAAACTTAAGACTATTCATAAGAATGATCCAAGCAAAAATAGTTAACGCTAGTGGCGCAATAACAGGGTTTTTACCTTGGAAGGTTTCTTTAACAAGGCCATCAATAAATTCAACACAAACTTCAACAAAGTTTTGTAAGCCACCGGGTACACCAGAGGTCGCTTTTTTAGCTGCCATACGAAATACAAACAAGAAGAAAATACCACAAGCAATTGACCAACCCATAGTATCTAGGTGAATGGCCATAAAGCCCATATCTGATGCTTCTTGTGCTGTTTCTGCCATTTTCCAACCTAACTCAGGGTGTTGACCATAAGTCATGTTTTGCAAGTGGTGCTTAATATACTCTACAGGTGTACCAGCCATGATCTACCTCAAACTGTAATTGCAATTTTATTTACTTGACTAGCATAAAATTCAGCCAATTAAGTAAAGTAACTGCCGCATAAGTGCTTAAAAGTGAAATTGGGTTTGAAGGTTGCACTAGAACAAAAACTAGCACAAAAAGTACTACCGTCAAACCAAACTTAATGCTTTCTGCTAAAAAAAACATCTTAACTAGGTTTGCTTGCTGCCTTGCGCCCCTATACATAAAAACCAAGTAACTAAAAACTTGTTGAGGAATATAAGCAACCATAGCCCCAGCAACTATTTCTAGCAATGAATTTGGCCAAATAATGCTGGCTAGCAAGCAGACTATTACTACAGCGATAAACTGCTTGATAAACCAATGATTTAAAGGTGGACGAGGAAGTTGTGCCATATATTTTAAAGCCTTCTAAACTCCGTCAACCACTATAAATGTACCACTATTCAATTTAATCTCACGGGATTATAGAGACTTAGCAGCTTTCCTTCAACAGCCCTTGTTCGCTTTATTAAATTTGTGCGACCAAGGTCTATATTTTTAACTAACGCAAGTGACGCAAGATACCATCTAACTCCGTCAAACTTGAATAATGTATTTCAAGCTTACCTTTTCCTTTAGCCGAATGTTTAATCTTTACATTGGCACCTAATCTAGTTTGTAATTGTTCTTCTAGTCTTGCAATGTCTGGATCGATTAGGTTTTTGGCTTTAGTGTTTGTAAAAGATTGCTGTTCATTTCTTGCCAAGGCTTCAGCTTGCCTAACTGACATGCCTTTAGCAACAATTTGACGAGCAAAGTTTAATTGCACAGCTTCAGGTAAACCCAATAAAGCACGTGCATGCCCCATTTCTAAGTCGCCTTGCTCAAGTAAACGTTGCACACCCGTGCCTAACTGCAATAGACGTAATAAATTAGTAACTGAACTGCGTGATTTACCCACTGCATCAGCCACTTGCTGCTGAGTTAACTCAAATTCTTTTTGTAAACGCTGTAAAGCAACCGCTTCTTCTAATGGATTAAGGTCTGCACGTTGTAAATTTTCTATGAGTGCTAAGGCAATAACGTCACGATCTTTAGCATAACGCACCAAAACAGGCACAAACTCTAAGCCAGCTAATTGGGCTGCACGCCAACGCCTTTCACCTGCAATAATTTCATAATAATCGCCTGATAATGGACGTACAACGATAGGCTGCATAATGCCTTGCTGACGTATAGAGGCGGCAAGCTCTTCTAGTGCTTCAGAATTCATATTGCGTCGTGGTTGGTATTTTCCAGGACGCAGGTATTCGACTGCTATTTTTTTAAATGCACTTTCTTGTTTAGCAGAATCAAGTTCATGACTTAAGCCTTTATTTTTTGCAGGCATCATAAATCTTTACTCATCTTATTTAGTCTACCTTTACTCTTTTGCTTGCTTAACTAAAATAAGTAGGTGGCGTTGCCCTTCTTCATAGGGTACTTGTAACACATGGCTTTGTTGGCAGGCATAACCTTCTGGCAATTCAGCTAGCTCATCTTTTGGATACAAGCCTTTCATCGCTAACCAGCGTGCATCATCAGCGGCTAAGGGCTGGGTTAGTTTCACAAAGTCTTTCAAGCTAGCAAAAGCACGGCTTACTAGCTGCTTACTTTTTGCTTGCAACTGTAAGTTTTCAGCCCGCACTTGCTCTACTTTAAAATTATTTAATTTCAATGATGCTTTTACTTGAAACTGAAAACGGGTTTTTTTACCATTAGAATCTAAGGACAAGACTTGCAAATCAGGCTTCATAATGGCTAAAGGAATGCCAGGTAAACCAGCACCTGAGCCAATATCCGTCAATTCACCGGCTTGTACAAAAGGCAAAATAGATAAGCTATCTAATAGGTGGCGGTCAATCATTTCAATTGGGTCACGCACAGCAGTTAAGTTATAAGCTTTATTCCATTTAATAAGTAAAGCTAAGTAGCTTAGTAATTGCTCTACTTGTAAATCACTGGCTGTAATTTGTAGTTCTTTTAATCCTGCCCGCAGCCTTTTTTCAAACTGCATCTTTGCAACCATGCTAAACCACCAACATTGAACGTTTTTTAAGGTGCACAAGCAGCATCGATACAGCCGCAGGTGTCACACCAGGAATGCGCCCTGCTTGTGCAAGAGTTGCAGGGCGAACATTGGCTAGTTTATTTTTCATTTCATTTGATAAACCACTAACTTGAGTGTAGTCAAGGTCTTGGGGCAGTAAAGTATTTTCTTGGCGTCTAACGCGCTGAATGTCCTCAGCTTGACGGTCAATGTAGCCTGCATACTTAACTTGAATCTGCACCTGTTCTTGCACTTGGGGATCAACAGGCAATTCACCCGGCGCTAAATGGGCTAGGTCCCAATAATCTAATTCTGGACGCTTAAGTAAATCAAGCAACGGCTGCTCGCGGTTTAAAGGCTGTTCTAGTTTATTACTTAAGCTATCGGCTTGGGGGGTATTGGGGTGAATAAAAGTATCTTTTAAACGGGCTTTTTCAAGCGCTATGGCTTCGCGTTTGGTTTCAAAAGCAGCCCAACGTACATCATCAACTAAGCCTAGTTCACGGCCTTTTTCTGTTAAGCGTAAATCTGCGTTATCTTCACGTAATAATAAACGGTATTCAGCACGGGAAGTAAACATGCGATAAGGTTCAGAAGTACCTAGTGTAATTAAATCGTCCACTAATACACCCAAATAAGCTTCATCACGCCTTGGGCACCAAGCTTCTTTACCTTGCACTTTACAAGCGGCATTTGCACCGGCTAGAAGGCCTTGTGCTGCGGCTTCTTCATAACCGGTAGTGCCATTAATTTGCCCCGCAAAAAACAGGTTGTGGATAACTTTAGTTTCTAACGTGGGTTGTAAATCTTGTGGGTTAAAAAAATCATACTCAATCGCATAACCAGGCCTTGTAATGTGAGCATTTTCCATACCACGAATGGTTCGTACTAGATCAATTTGCACATCAAAAGGCAATGAAGTTGAAATGCCATTCGGGTAAAGCTCATGCGTTGTTAATCCTTCCGGTTCCATAAAAATTTGGTGGCTGGATTTATCTGCAAAACGATGAATTTTATCTTCAATGGAAGGGCAATAACGTGGCCCTATGCCTTCAATGACACCAGCATACATGGGCGATCTATCAAGGTTATTACGAATAATTTCATGGGTGCGTTCATTGGTGTGAGTGATGTAGCAACTAATTTGTTCTGGGTGGTGTTCAGTTTTACCTAAATACGACATTACCGGCAAAATTAAATCACTGGCTTGTGCTTCCATGACTGAAAAATCAACACTGCGTGCATCAATTCTTGGTGGGGTACCTGTTTTTAAACGACCGACCCGAAGCGGTAATTCTCTAAGCCTTGCAGCCAAAGCCGTTGAGGGTGGATCTCCAGCACGTCCACCTGAATAGTTTTGTAAACCTAGGTGAATAACCCCACCTAAAAATGTACCGGTGGTAAGCACAACGCTAGTGGCATAAATTTTTATACCCGTTTGGGTAACTGCACCACAAACGTTATCGCCTTGAACAATTAAATCATCGGCTGCTTGTTGAAAAATTTGTAAATTAGGCTGATTTTCTAATACTTTACGAATAGCAGCTTTGTAAAGCACACGGTCTGCTTGGGCTCTAGTTGCTCTAACGGCAGGGCCTTTACGTGAGTTTAATACTCGAAATTGAATGCCTGATAAATCAGTGGCCTGTGCCATAGCACCACCTAGCGCATCCACTTCGCGCACTAGGTGACTTTTGCCTATTCCGCCAATGGCTGGGTTGCAGGACATTTGCCCTAGTGTTTCCACATTGTGGGTTAGTAAAAGCGTTTTACAACCCATGCGTGCAGCAG
Source organism: uncultured Marinospirillum sp. (assembly GCA_947624795.1). Lineage (GTDB taxonomy): Bacteria > Pseudomonadota > Gammaproteobacteria > Pseudomonadales > Halomonadaceae > Marinospirillum. Next base: position 9,861 of record CANQLY010000007.1, on the reverse strand, counting down.
CTAATGCAGCTTCTGTTCCAGCATGGCCACCGCCAATAACCAGTACATCAAAGCGGGTTGGGTAATCCACAGACACACCTCAAGAAATATTTCTAAGTAAAGCCGCCGATTATAGCCTGAAAATCATTCAACCACAGCAGAAATCTATTGCTTAGCGATTGCTGCGCTGGTTGCTTTTTTTGCTTACTGTTAATAACTATAAGGTTTATATAAGTTCTTTTATTATTGTTATTATTAGTGAGAGTGTTTTCTGTGGATAACCCTTTCAAACCCTTTATTTACATGGCTTAGAGGCTGTGTATAACCCTGTGCATTAGTTGTGGATTAACTGTGGAAAAGCTGTGGATAGAATGTGGATAACTTTTTTATTGGCTAAATGTTAAAGATATCCACTGGGTTATACATAGGTTATCCACAGGAAACGCACAGACTTATCCACAGGAAAACTAGACTTTAAAAAGTTAAATTAGTCAAAAAAAAGTTAAAAAAAAGCGAGCAATGGTGAAATTTTCACCACTGCTCGCTAAAGCTTGTTATAAAAATATTACTTTTTACTGGATTTTTTACTAAAAAAATTATTTTCCAATACAAAATTCGCCAAAAATTTTACCTAGTAGGTCATCTGCGGTAAATTGACCTGTTATTTCAGCAAGGCTTTTTTGTGCACTGCGTAAATCTTCTGCTAAAAGCTCACCTGCACCCTGCATTTCTAATTGCAAACTACCCTTGTGGATAACTTTACTTGCTCTTTCTAGGGCATCTAAATGCCTACGCCGTGCAGAAAACCCACCTTCTGGGGTGTTTTTTAGTCCCATCACCTGCTTTAGGTGCTGCCTTAAGTTATCCACACCCACTTGCTGCTTGGCTGCAATGCGAATGACTGGTGGGGTTGTGGATAAGTCTGATTCTGCTGCTTCTGCGGTTAAATCTATTTTATTTCTTACTAAGGTTAAACGCTCTGGATAAGGTAAACGCTTAACAAACTCTGGCCAAATTTCTAAAGGGTCTAAACTGGTTGTTTCCTGTGCATCAACCAATAATAAAATGCGATCCGCTTTTTCTATTTCTTGCCAAGCGCGTTCAACACCTAGCCGTTCAACAAGGTCTTCTGTTTCTCTTAAGCCTGCTGTATCAATAAGATGCAATGGCATGCCATCAATATGAAGGTGCTCTTTTAGTACGTCACGGGTAGTGCCTGCTATTTCTGTAACTAAAGCTTTGTCATAGCCTGCTAGCGCGTTCATAAGGCTAGATTTACCCGCATTGGGTCTGCCTGCTAAGACTACATTCATGCCTTCACGCATCAAACAGCCTTGCTGTGCTTCATTTTTTACTGCTGCAAGTTGCTTAATAATGGTTTGTAAATCTTTTTTAACTTTACCATCGCTTATAAAATCAATTTCTTCTTCAGGAAAATCAATGGCAGCTTCAACGTACATGCGCAGATGAATTAACTTATCCACAAGGGCATGAACTTTTTGTGAGAACACGCCTTGTAAAGATTTAAGCGCATTGTCAGCCGCTTGGCGTGAAGTAGCATCAATTAAATCTGCAATGGCTTCAGCTTGTGCTAAATCCATTTTATCGTTTAAAAACGCGCGCTGAGAAAATTCACCGGGTTGGGCTAGACGCACCCCTGCTGCTAATAAATTTTCTAATAAACGATCAAGCAACATAGGCCCACCATGCCCTTGAAACTCTAGAACATCTTCACCCGTAAAAGAATTAGGGCCTGGAAAGAAGATGGCTAACCCTTCATCAATTACTTCACCTTGCAAGTCTAAAAAAGGTAAGTAGTGTGCATAGCGTGGTGTTAAAGTCATGCTTAATAGTTGTTGGGCTAACTGCTTACATAAAGGCCCTGAAACCCTAACAATGCCTACCCCTCCTCGGCCTGGTGGTGTAGCAACAGCGGCAATGGTGTCTTGATGGCTCATCGTATTTTTACTCTTAATAGCAAAACCCCCTCACTGGGAGGGGGTTAAGTTGAATCAGCTTTTTTCTAATTTGACCTTATCTTTTTCTTGGTCGTCTTTTTCAATTTTTTGCATAATGTACCATTGCTGTAAAATTGATAAGAGGTTATTCACTACCCAGTAAAGCACTAGGCCTGCAGGGAAGAATAAGAAGAAGAAGGTGAAAATAATGGGTAGCAGTTTCATAATCTTTGCCTGCATAGGATCTGGCGGCGGAGGATTTAAAAGCTGCTGCACAAACATGCTAGCACCCATAATAATAGGCAGCACAAAGAAAGGATCTTTCATTGAAAGGTCAGTGATCCAAAGTACAAAAGGCGCATGACGTAATTCAACGGATTCCATTAACATCCAGTAAAGTGCAATGAATACTGGCATTTGTACTAAAATGGGTAAACAGCCACCCATAGGATTGATTTTTTCTTTCTTGTAAAGCTCCATCATCGCCTGTGACAGCTTTTGACGGTCATCCCCACACTCTTCCTTAAGGCGAGTTAACTTTGGTGCTACACGGCGCATATTTGCCATGGAGCGGTAAGCGGTGGCGGATAGCTTATAAAAAGCAGCTTTAATAGCAACTGTGACTAAAATAATAGCAAAGCCCCAGTTACCTATGAAACCATGAATAAAATCAAGTAACCAAAACAAAGGTTGGGCAATAAACCATAAGAAACCATAGTCAACCGTTAGCTCAAGGTTAGGTGCTACTGCTTTCATGTCTTCTTGAATTTTTGGGCCAACATAAATATCAGCAGAGAGTTGCGTGGTTTGTCCTGGCTCAACGTTAACTTCAGCACCATTAAAGCCTACTAGGTGATTGCCTGCTCTGTCAGTACGGGTACTGAAAAAGCTGCTTTGATCTTGGGGTGGTATCCAAGAGGCAATAAAATAGTGTTGCAGCATTGCTGCCCAACCACCGACTGAATCTGCTTTAAAGCCTTTGTTTTTTATGTCATCAAAATCAATTTTTTGATAGCGTTTTTCATCCGTTGAAAAAGCACCACCAAGGTAAGCTTTCATGCCCATTGATTCACTTTGACTAGGATCGGCACTGGTATCGCGTTTAATTAAACCAATAAAACTGGTGTTAAGCACACGGTCAGACTGATTATTTAGCTGATAATCAACCTTAATTAAATGGCTACCACGAGTAAAAGTGAACGTTTTAGTTAATTTGACCCCTTCAACATTGGCTTTTAATTGCACTTGAAGTTGGTCTTGTCCTTGCTCTAAAACGTAAGCATTTTGGGTGCTGGTTAAAATTAAACGTTGTTTGTTACCTAAGCCACTTAAATCACTTTGTACAACGTAATGGCGTTGCTGGTCATCTTGTAGGAGTACAAAGGGTTCATCGGAGTTAACTTTAGCTTTGTGGCTTAATAAAGCTGCATAAACTAAATCACCACCTTTGGCATTAATACGAAGGTCAAACATGTCAGTTTTAACACTGATTAAGTTTTGTGCCGTGCTAGTGGTTGGTTGAAGGTTTTCAATTAAATTATTAGGCTCACCTAATTGTAAAATTTCATCGTCTTCAATAACTGAATTATTATTGGTTGCTAGTTGTTGAACTTGAGGTGCCTGAGTCTGAACATCGTGTTGCTGATAGTCTGTATTCCACTGAAGCATCAGTAGATAGGCGACTACCGCTAGGGATGAAAAGAGCACTATGCGTTTTACGTCCATGGGATCATTGCCGCTTAATCGAGGAGGATAAATTTGCAGTCGCTTTTTTTACGCGCCTACCGAGTTGTGGCCAAGCTTCTGTCAAGCTTTTGCTGAGTTCTTCAGTTGTAACTTGGCTAGCGCCTTTGATGGCAAGAACAATAATATCAACGTGTGGCAGTTGCTGTTTGTTTAAACGAAATGATTCACGAAACATGCGTTTAAACCGATTACGAGTCACTGCTAATTTGATGTTTTTCTTGCCAATTACAAAGCCTAAACGTGCAGTTTCAGATTGACTAGGTGTTGCCAGCAATAAGAATCCTGGGCAGTAGACTTTGTAACAGGTATTTTCAAATACGTAACGGAAATCCTCAGGCTTGAGAAGTCTAAACTGCCGAGGATAGCCGAAATTTTTCATCGTCAGATTAACGTTTAAGCAGACAAACGCTGACGACCTTTGGCACGGCGACGAGCCAGAACTTGACGACCAGCTTTGGTGGCCATACGAGCACGGAAACCGTGATTGCGCTTGCGTTTTAGTACGCTAGGCTGAAATGTACGTTTCATTTTTTTTAACTTCCACAGGGTATTTAAGGTTTAAGGAATCTCCATGGGTGGGAGACCCTAGAGAAACTTTTTTGATACAAGGCCGATGATTTTAAAGCGTTCTTCAGCAAAGCGCAATTTTTCCTTGCACATTGAATAACTATCCACACAGCTGATAATTATAGATAATGGTTTATAAAAGCTTTTTTATTATTGTTATTATTAGGGATCGATAATTCTGTGGATAACTCAATTTTTACTTTATTTAACATAAGCTTAGCCTGTTGATAAGGCTGTGCATTTGTTGTTGATATCTTGTGGATAAGCTGTGGATAGATTGTGGATAACTTGCATTGCTTGGCTAGAGCATGAGTTATCCACAGGGTTATACCTAGGTTATACATAGGTTTTCCACAGGGTTATCCACAGGTTTTGTGTTGAAAAAGATTAAAAAGTGTTGATAATTTGGCGTATTGGCATTGCTTGTGGATAACTTAGGGTGAAACAGCTAGAATATTGCGATTATTAAGGGGAGCAAAAACGTGTCAGTTGATGATTTGTGGTCAAAATGTTTAGCGATCTTAGAAAATGAAATACCAGCTCAACAAATATCGACTTGGATACGTCCTTTGCAAGCAGAAATGAATGGCGATAGCTTGCAGTTATTTGCTCCTAACCGTTTTGTTTTACAGTGGGTTGTTGATAAATACTCGGTACGCCTACAAGGCTTAGTGCAAGAAGTTTCAGCAGGGCAAGTGTTTGATGTGTGTTTTGCGGTGGGTAATAAAAAAATGCCTGCGGTGGGTGCTTCGCCTAGTTTGCCAATAACGCCAGCAGCAATACCTGCTTTAACAGTACAAAGCTCATCTGCAAGCTATGCCTTATCAGTGCCTTTAAATGAGCCATTAGTATCAAAAACATTAGATGACCAGTCAGCAGCCACTGCTTTAGCACTAACCAACACCCCTTTAGTTAACGAAGCAGATTCAGATTCAAAAAATCAAACCGACACACCTTTGTCAAGCTTGCCTTGCATAGAAAAGACGAGTGTGCCAAATGTGCCAAGCCTACTTAATTTACCCAACAGCTTATCTAAAGTGCGTAAGCGTGAAGGGGTTAAAATGGACGTGGGAATTAAGCACCATTCTAATCTTAACCTTTCCCATACATTTGATAGCTTAGTTGAAGGTAAGTCGAATCAATTGGCTCGTGCGGCTTCTTTTCAAGTGGCTGAAAATCCAGGGGGTGCCTATAACCCTTTGTTTATTTATGGTGGAGTAGGCTTGGGTAAAACTCACTTAATGCATGCGGTGGGGAATCAAATACTTAAGCTTAATCCTAATGCTAAGGTGGTTTATCTTAATTCTGAACGCTTTGTGCAAGACATGGTTAAAGCTTTGCAGCTCAATGCAATTAATGAATTTAAGCGTTATTATCGTAACCTTGATGCATTATTAATTGATGATATTCAGTTTTTTGTTGGTAAAGACCGTTCACAAGAAGAGTTTTTTCATACGTTTAATGCTTTATTAGAAGGTGGGCAGCAGATCATTTTAACATCTGATCGTTACCCAAAAGAAATTGGTGTTGAAGAAAGGCTTAAAAGTCGTTTTGGTTGGGGGCTTACGGTTGCTATTGAGCCACCTGAACTTGAATTGCGTGTTGCTATTCTTATGAAAAAAGCTGAAATTGCTAGGGTTAATTTACCACAAGAAGTGGCTTTTTTTATTGCCCAAAAAATACGTTCTCATGTTAGAGATTTAGAAGGGGCGCTTAATCGGGTCATTGCTGATTCTCGCTTTAAAGGTGAAGCGATTAGTATTGGGCTAGTTAGGGAGTCACTTAAAGATTTGTTTGCAGTACAAGATAAGCAGGTAGGTGTTGAGAATATTCAACGCACAGTAGTGGAATATTACAAAATAAAAATTGCTGACTTGCATTCAAAGCGTCGTAATCGAGCCATTGCTAGACCAAGGCAAATAGCAATGGCTTTAACTAAAGAGTTAACGAATCACTCTTTGCCAGAAATAGGTGATGCTTTTGGTGGCCGTGATCACACCACGGTACTGCATGCTTGCCGAAAAGTTAAGTCTTTACAGGATGAGAACCCCGATATTCGTGAAGACTGGAAAAACCTACTCCGTTTATTGACCAGTTAATTTTAAGGTTATTAAGATGAAATTTTCCGTATCCCGCGAAATACTTTTACGCCCTTTATCCATTATGGTAGGTGTAGTTGCACGTCGCCCAACGTTACCCATTCTTTCTCATATTCGTATGGATGCAAATGAGGGAGGGCTAACCTTAACAGGGCTAGATTTAGAGGTAGAGCTTACTTGGCAGTTAGGTTTACAGCATTTAGATGTGGGTGGCAGTATTACTGTACCTGCTAAAAAACTTTCCGATATTTGTAGATCGTTAAGTGAGGGGGCGCTACTTGATTTTAGCGTCGAGGATCAGCGTGTTGTAGTAAGGTCTGGCCGTAGCCGTTTTTTATTGGCCACTTTGCCTTCGTCTGAATTTCCTTCCATACAGTTAAGTCCTGTTAAGCATCAGGTAACCCTGCCGCAAGGCCAGTTGTTAAATATTATTCGCCGCAATGATTTTGCAATGGCGCGTCAAGATGTGCGTTTTTACCTTAATGGTATGTACTTTGAATTATCGACTAATCGTTTAAGGGCCGTGGCAACTGACGGGCACCGACTCGCTATGGCTGATTCGCCTGTGGAATTAGAAGGCGTTGAAAAATCAAGCATGATTGTTCCAGCCAAGGCTGTGAATGACCTAGTTAAGCTATTAGATGATACCGATGAGCCAGTGACGTTAATTTTTGGTGAGCAGCACTTCCAAGTCAATATGGCCAATGCCACCTTTGTTTCTAAGCACATTGAAGGCCGCTACCCTGATTACGAACAGGTGATTCCTCGTCAAAGTGATAAGTTGGTCGTTTGTGATCGCTTAATGTTTCGTAAAATGTTGTCACGCATTAGTATTTTAGCTAACGAAAAGTTGCAGGGCATCCATTTACAGTTAACTAATAATACCTTGACTTTAATTGCTAAAAATCCTGACCAAGAAGAAGCTGAAGAAAGTATGAGTATTGATTATCAGGGCGAGCCGTTAGACATAGGTTTTAATGTGGGTTATTTAGTTGATGTAATGGATAACATTGGCGATCAAGTCGAGTTAGTACAGATTGCACTTTCTACGCCAAGTGCAAGTACCTTAATTCAAGCGGCCGGTGGCGGCGATGCATTTTATGTCATCATGCCCATGCGCCTTTAGTTTCTTGTTAGCCTGTCTTTTTAAGGCATGCTAGTCTTTTTATGGCAATTCAGCGTCTAAGCCTGACTAATTTTCGCAATATTCCTGTAGCCGACTTAATGCCTGCTGCAGGCATTAATGTGTTTATTGGAAAAAATGGTAGTGGTAAAACTTCATTATTAGAAGCCATTTATCTACTTAGCCTAGTGCGTTCTTTTCGCAGTAAAAATATTACTAAATTAATTAATCACTCAGCTGAACAATTCACTGTGTTTGCCCAAATTAAAGCCGATGCAACAACGGCTTATTCTTTAGGTATTCAGCGTAAACACCAAGAAGCCGAAACTGAAATTTTGTTTCGTGGCCAAAAGCCTGCGGGTGTGGCCGAACTAACCGCCACACTTCCTGTACAGTTAATTAATCCTGATACTTTTCGTTTACTTGAAGGCAGCCCAAAAGAGCGTCGGCAGTTTTTAGATTGGGGGGTATTCCATGTAGAGCCCTCTTTTATGCATGCTTGGAAACGTTTTCAAAGGGCGCTAAAGCAGCGCAATAGCCTGCTTAGGCGTGGTAGAATAGACCCGTTTGAAATTCAGCTTTGGGAAAATGAATTAGCCATTAATGGTGAACTAATAACTGCTTATCGCCAAGAGTATTTAGCGAGGTTAAAGCCACTTTTTGCCAGCTTATTAGCTAGGTTTCTTGCATCTCAAGCGTTTGTATTAAACTTTCAACGGGGCTGGGATAAAAACTTAAGCCTAGCTGAATCTTTACTTGCTTCACGTGTTAAAGACAGTGAGCAAGGGTTCACTCAAATAGGCCCTCAGCGTGCCGATATTCGTGTCGCAATTAATGGTTATGCGGCGATGGATATTTTATCCCGTGGTCAGCAAAAATTAGTTGTTTCAGCTTTAAAGCTTGCGCAGGGTGCGCTGTTATCTGAATTAAGAAATAAACAATGCGTTTATTTAATTGATGATTTGCCTGCTGAATTAGATAGGCAGCATCGCATGATTTTTTGTGAAGTGCTTGAACAGCAATCAGGGCAGGTATTTATTACCGGTGTTGATGCTGATGCTCTTGCTGAAGGGTGGCAACAGCCAAAAAGTATTTCATGGTTTCACGTGGAACATGGACAAATTAGTCCAAAGCCATACCTTAGTACCAAGTGAATAAACTAGAATTTTGGTATTAGGAATTAAGGGGAGTGGGTAATGAGTGAAAATAATTCCTATGACTCGACCAGCATAAAAGTGCTGAAAGGGTTAGATGCAGTGCGTAAGCGACCGGGTATGTACATCGGTGATACTGATGACGGCACAGGTTTGCACCACATGGTTTTTGAATTGGTGGATAACGCCATTGATGAAGCTTTAGCTGGGCACTGTAGTGAAGTAAAAGTTGTTATTTATCAAGATGAATCAGTGAGTGTTTCTGATGATGGTCGTGGTATGCCAGCGGATATTCACGAAGAAGAGGGTGTCTCTGCTGCTGAAGTTATTATGACCGTGCTTCATGCCGGCGGTAAGTTTGATGATAACTCGTATAAAGTTTCTGGTGGCTTGCACGGGGTTGGTGTTTCGGTTGTTAATGCTTTGTCAGAAGAGTTAACCCTAACCATTTGGCGTGATAAACAAGTGCATGAACAGGTTTATCGTCACGGCGTGCCACAAACGCCACTGACAGTGATTGGTCCTACAGAAAAAACGGGTACTCTGGTTCGTTTCCGCCCATCTCCAGCAACTTTTAATAACATTGAATTTAGCTTTGATACGTTAGCCAAGCGTTTGCGTGAACTGTCTTTTTTAAACTCAGGTGTAAAAATTTCTCTGGTAGATCAGCGCAATGGCCGTGAAGAAATTTTTCATTACGAAGGGGGTTTAAGGGCTTTTGTTGATCACTTAAATACCAATAAAACCACTTTAGGTAAGGTGTTTTATTTTAGTAATCAACGTGAAGAAGATGGTGTAAACGTTGAAGTGGCTATGCAGTGGAATGATGGTTATTCAGAAAACATCTACTGCTATACCAATAATATTCCGCAACGTGATGGTGGCGCTCACCTCGCAGGTTTTAGAGGGGCGTTAACCCGTGTACTTAACCAGTACATAGAACAAGAAGGCTTGGCTAAAAAAGCCAAAGTAAGCACCACTGGTGATGATGCCCGTGAAGGTTTAACCGCCATTGTTTCGGTTAAAGTGCCAGATCCTAAGTTCTCTTCACAAACTAAAGATAAGTTGGTTTCTTCTGAAGTAAGAACCGCAGTAGAACAAGAAATGGGTAGAACATTTACTGATTTTTTACTTGAGTTCCCACAAGAAGCTAAAACTATTGTTAGTAAAATGCTCGATGCTGCCCGTGCCCGTGAAGCGGCTCGTAAAGCCCGTGAAATGACTCGCCGCAAAGG
>CANQLY010000006.1 GCA_947624795.1 uncultured Marinospirillum sp. | reverse complement strand
GGCCCTGAAGGTTGTGTTGCATTGCCGCCTGCTGCTTGGGCGCAGTTTACCCTCTTAGCCATTAGTTTTGTTTTACTTAGCCTTAGCTTTTTATTCGATGACTTTAGCTTGGCTTACACTGCCGCTAACTCTAACTCAGCCCTGCCTTGGTTTTATAAGTTGAGTGCGGTTTGGGGAGCGCATGAAGGCTCTTTATTACTGTGGCTGTTAATTCTAGCTGGCTGGACTTTTGCCGTATCGCTAAGCCGTGGTTTACCGGTTGAAGTCTTGGCACGTGTTTTATCTGTTTTAGGCTTTATTAGCGTGGGTATGCTGCTGTTTGTTGTTTTTACTTCCAACCCCTTTGATCGCATTTTGCCCCGCATTCCCGTAGATGGTGCTGACCTTAATCCGCTCTTACAAGACCCGGGCCTAATTTTTCACCCGCCCCTTCTTTATATGGGTTACGTGGGTTTTGCAGTCACTTTTGCTTTTGCCTTGGCTGCCCTTTGGTCGGGCCAGCTAGATTCTGCTTGGGCACGTTGGAGTCGTCCTTGGACAACCAGCGCTTGGGCGTTTTTAACCGTTGGTATTGCGCTAGGTTCTTGGTGGGCTTATTACGAACTTGGCTGGGGCGGCTGGTGGTTTTGGGATCCGGTTGAAAATGCTTCATTAATGCCTTGGTTAACCGGTACGGCCTTAATGCCCTCGTTAGCCATTACTGAAAAGCGAGGCGTATTTAAAAGTTGGACGTTATTACTGGCTATTTTCACCTTCTCGCTGAGTTTGGTGGGCTTCTTCTTAGTGCGCTCAGGCGTTTTGAACTCGGTGCATGCCTTTGCCAATGACCCTGAACGGGGCTTCTTCCTGCTGATTTTGCTGGCAGTTACCGTGGGTGCTTCGTTATTGGTTTATGCCCTAAGGGTGCCCAACTTAAAAGCACGGATCAGTTATTCCCTGTTATCCAAAGATGTTTTGCTGCTAGCCAACAACCTAGTCTTGGTAATTGCTTCCATTATGGTACTGCTCGGCACGCTTTATCCGCTGATTTTAGATGCGTTAGGCTCGGGTAAAATATCGGTGGGTCCTCCTTATTTTAATGCCTTATTTGTTCCTTTAATGCTGCTGTTGGGTGTGTTTATGGGCTTAGGTCCGTTAACTGACTGGAAACAAATGCAGTGGCAAAAACTCAAGAAGAAAATCTGGTTAGCCGGTGTTGTCACGCTAGTGCTAGGTTTTGCTGTTTTACCTTGGGTTTATGATGGCGAATGGCACTTGTACGTTGCTTTAGGTTTAACCTTGGTTTTATGGATTTTCACCACCAGCTTTAGAGACTTGTGGGAAGCTTCACGCACTAAAAAAGGCTGGTTAGGCATTAGCCGCAGCCGTTTAGGTATGTTCTTTGGCCACATAGGTGCGGCGTTAATTGTGCTAGGCGTGACTATGGTGTCTAACTATGGCGAAGAGCGTGATTTGCGTATGCAAATTAACCAGCCAGTTGAAGTGAAAGGCTACCAGTTTACCCTAACAGAACTAACCCACCGTGAAGGGCCTAACTACATTGCTGACCGTGGCATTGTTGAAGTGCGTAACCCTAACGGCAAGCTGATTAATACCCTAACGCCAGAAAAACGCCTTTATACCGTGCGTGGCATGCCCATGACACAGGTGGCGATTGAATGGGGTTTTCTAAAAGACATTTATGTGGCAATGGGTGAAGAACTAACCGCCGATGCTTGGGCAATGCGGGTGCATTACAAGCCCTTTGTGCGCTGGTTGTGGTTGGGCGCTTTAATTGCGGCTTTGGGCGGTGTATTAGCCATTACTGACCGCCGTTATTCCAGCAAAAAAGCCCAAGAGCAACTCACGGCTATTAATCAGGGGCAGGCATAAATGAAACGTTTTTTACTGTTTATTCCGCTGATTATTTTTGTACTGGTGGGCGTATTTCTTTACAAGGGTTTAAGCATGGATCCTTCGGCAAGGGAATCGGCTTTAATTGGCAAGCCCATGCCAGAGTTCGCTTTACCAAGGCTTGATGACCCTAATCGGATCATTACCCGTGAAGACTTGTTAGGCGAAGTGTTTTTGTTGAACGTCTGGGGCAGTTGGTGCCCTAGTTGTTATGACGAACACGAAGAAATTGTGCGTATGGCGCAAGCCGGTGTGCCCATTATTGGTTTGAATTACAAAGATGAACGAACTAAGGCGTTTCGTTACCTTACCCAACTAGGTAACCCTTATGCGCTGGTGCTTTTTGAAGAAGATGGCTTGCGTGAGTTAGCATTTAATTTAGGTGTGTATGGTGCGCCAGAAACCTTTTTAATTGACCGTGAAGGCATTGTTCGTTACCACCTAGCGGGTGTGATTACGCCACAATTGGTTGATCAAGTGATAATGCCGGAGGTGCAGAAATGGCAAAGAAATCGTTAATGGTGCTTTTGCTGGTTTTGTTTGCCTCAACCAGCTATGCCGCCATAGAGATTTATGATTTTACCGATGATAGCTACCGCACACGTTACAAAGATGTGGGTGGCAAATTGCGCTGCCCTAAGTGTGAAAACCAAAGCATTGCTGATTCTAATTCGCCCAGCGCCTACGATATGCGCCAAGAGTTGTATCGGCTGCTAGAAGAAGGCAAAACCGACGCCCAAATTTATGAGTTTATGGTCAACCGTTTTGGTGATTATGTGCTTTATGAGCCACCCATGCGTAAAGACACTTGGTTGCTTTGGTATTTGCCGCCTGCCTTGGTGGTCTTAGGTTTGTTGTTAGCCTTTTTTCTTGTTCGTAGCCGCCAAGCTTCCCCTGCAGCTGAAAAGATGTCTGTATCAGAACGGCAGTTAAAAATTCAGCAGATTCTTGATTTAGAAATAAATTCAGCTCGCCCGTCTTCTTCATCGAATACTAAGGAATCCTGATGACCTCCTTATGGATTGGAATATTTTTATTGGCTGCTTTAACAGCCTTGTTTTTAATTTGGCCGTTATTACGCAGAGAAAAACTAACAAAAGACCTAGTTGCTCAGCAGCACGCACGCCAGTTAGCCAATATTACGCTTTACCGACAAAAAACAGCCCAGCTTGAATTAGATTTAGAAGAAGGCCGTGTTGAAGAAGCGGCTTTCCCACAAATGAAAGCAGAAATTGAAGATTTGCTGTTAGATGACGCTAAAGTAGGTCAGCAAAAAGAGTGGCAGCAGCCCAGTTCTTTCCTAAAAAAGACGGCTTTGGTGGTGGTGATTGGTGCAGTACTTGGTACTTCTTTGTTGCTTTATGAGCGCATTGGTGGCCGTTTAGGTTTGGAATCTTGGTATGCCCAACAACAGTTAATTGAAGAAGGGCGCACTGATTTTGGTAGCCTATTGCGCCGTTTAGAAGACACAGTACAAGCCAACCCTGATGATACGCAAGGCTGGTCTTTGTTGGCACGGGTGTATCTGGATTTGGGCGATTTAGAAAAAGGTGCCAATGCAATAGGTGAAATTATTCGCATTGAAGGGGCCAGCGCCATGCTACTAGCCCAACAAGCGCAAGCCCTTTATTTTGTTGATGGTCAGCGTTTAAGTGGTCGGGTACAAAGCTTAATAGACCAAGCACTTAAAATTGATGCAAAAGACCCAGCCACCTTAAGCTTGTTAGGCATGGCGGCTTATCACCAGCAAGATTGGGAAGCTGCAAGGGGTTATTGGGAAGCTGCATTACCAAGAGCCAGTGGCATTGATGCCGATGAATCGTTACGTGAGGGCATTGCCGATGTACGTGAGCGTTTAGGCATGGCACCACTTTCTGCCAGTGGCCCACAATTTGCGGTAACTATTTCACTCAGTAATGCCGCCAGCTTGTTAGCCGATCAACGTGCCACGGTGTTTGTGTTTGCTCAGCCCGTGGGTGGTGCCGGTGCACCCTTAGCCGCTACACGCATTAAAGTGAGTGATTTACCCACCACCATTATGCTCAGCGACCAGCAGGCGATGATGCCACAAAACAACCTTTCTTCTGTAAAACAAGTGGTTATTCAAGCCCGTGTTGCCATAGGGGGCACGCCGCAAGCGCAAGAAGGTGATTGGCAAGGACAAACCCAAGTGCTGGAAGTGAATGGTCAACAAAGAGTTGAACTAGAAATTAACCGGCAGTTGTAAGTGAGCGATCTAATGATGCACCCACACTCATGCGTTTAAAATCCATCAAATTGGCGGGGTTTAAGTCTTTTGTAGACCCCACCACGGTGAGTTTTAAAAGCAATATGACGGCGATTGTTGGGCCCAATGGCTGCGGTAAATCTAACGTCATCGATGCTGTACGCTGGGTGATGGGTGAATCGTCCGCCAAGTATTTGCGTGGCGAATCAATGACTGACGTTATTTTTAACGGCTCCCGAAACCGTAAGCCCGTTGGTCAAGCCTCCATTGAACTTCTTTTTGATAACCGCTCAGGTAAAATGGGCGGCGAATACGCTGATTACGCAGAAATATCGGTTAAGCGAGTCGTCACCCGTGAGGCAATATCCACCTACCTTTTAAATGGCACTAAGTGCCGCCGCCGCGATATTACCGATCTTTTTCTTGGCACCGGCTTAGGGGCGCGTAGTTACGCCATTATTGAACAGGGCATGATTTCTCGCCTAATAGAAGCACGGCCTGAAGAACTACGTGTTTACCTTGAAGAAGCGGCCGGTATTTCTAAATACAAAGAACGCCGCAAAGAAACTGAAAGCCGCATAAAACGCACCCAAGAAAACTTAGAACGCCTAGGCGATATTCGTCAAGAATTAGGCAAGCAACTTGAACGCCTAGGTCGCCAAGCAGACGCTGCTAAGCATTATCGGCAATTAAAAGTGAATGAGCGGCGTTTAAAGTCAGAGCTTGCAGTCTTGCATTGGCGTGAAATGGACCATCAGCTTGCCAGAACACTTGAACAGCTAATAGCGTTAGAATTACAGCAAGAAGCTTGCCTAGTGAGTCAACGCCAAGGGGAAGCACAGCTTGAAAATAGCCGTGAACGCCAAGCCCAAGCCAGCGATGCCTTAGATATTGCCCAAAAAGTGCTGACAGAAACGAGTTTACAAATTGCCCGTTTAGAACAAGGTTTGCACCACCGCAAACAACGTGAAAGGCAGTTACAATTTGAACTAGAGCAGCTAAGCCAACAGCAGCGCAAAGCCGAAGACGCTAAGCAGCTAGACCAAGAACAACTCAAGTCGTTACAGGAAGAACTAGCAGAAACTCAGCCGCTAGTTGAAGAATTAGCCGAACACGAAGCTGTTGAACAAGAAACCCTTGATGGCCTAGAAGAACAACTTCACCAATTAGAGCAAACGTGGGATAGCTTTGTAGCTGGTGCAGAAAAAGACCAACAAGAAGCTGCTTTAGCCCAAGCCCGCATTCAGCAGCATGAAACTAGCCTAAAAAACCTTGCAGAGCGCCGTGGACGTTTAGAAACCCAGCAGCAAGACCTAGCGGGCTTTGCTCAAGAACAAGCCGAATTAGACAGCTTAAGTTTAGAAGAACAAGCCATTCAAGAACGTTTAGGGCAAATAGAACAAACTGAACACGTTGCAGGTGAAGAGCGGTTGCAACGCCAAGAAGAACAAAAACAGTTACGCCAGCAAATTAATCAGCTCACTGGCCAGTTTCAGCAACAACAGGGCCGCTTAGCTTCACTAGAAGCCTTACAGCAGGCCGAGCTAGAAGGCCAAGATGCCGAACTAGATGCTTGGTTAAAAGAACAAGGCTTAAACAGTTGGGCACGTTTAGGCAAAGTATTAGAAGTAGAAACAGGTTGGGAAAAAGCAGTGGAAGTTGCTTTAGCTAATTCCTTAGCCGCTTTGTTAAGCGAAGTACCGCTGGATAAAAACCTTGCTCAGCGTTTATCTAGTTTACCCGTGGGTGGTCTTTTGGTTTATCAACAAGCCGAGAACTTTCCAGCAAGCAACGCCTCAACAAGTAACTTATCCACCGGCAGTTTGCTGGCTAAAATCCGTAACCCTCAGCAGTTGCCTGCCAGCCTTGCTGAGCAGCTAGCCACGATTCAGACCGCCGCTAATTTGGCAGAAGCACTAAGCCTGCAAGCAGGGTTAACGGGTTTGCTGAGTGTTATAACGGCACAGGGCGAGCAGGTGTTTACCGATGGCTTGTTATTGCAAGCGGCGACGGCTCAAAACACTGGCATGTTAGCAAGGCAACAAGAAATTCGTCGCCTTGAAAAAGCCCAAGCACTATTAGAAGAACAGCTAGAAGAATTACAATTTCAAGAAACCGCCTGTCTTGACGCTTTGGAAGCCTGCGAACACACGTTACAACAACTTCAGCAAGAAGGTAGGCCCTTGCAAGCACAACTTGCAGCCTTGGCTAGTAAACAAGCCAGCTTGCAAGCTAAAATTCAGCATAGCCAACAGCGTAATGAACAGCTAGAAGAAGAACTTGCCCAACTCGCTGAAGAAAGCCAAACCTTGCAAGCAAACTTACAAGACGATAAAGAAATTTGGCAAATGGCTTTGTTGCAAGTTGAAGCTAACTTAGAAGAACGCCAAGGCCAGCAGCAGGGGCGAGATAATTTACGCCAGCAACGTGAAGTAGGCCGCCAGCAGTTGCGTTTGCGCCAACAAGCGTTGCAAGAAGCAAGGTTGCGCCAACAACAGCTGATGACTAAAGAACAAGCTGGCCGCCAAGCTTTAGAGCGTTTAGCTGAACAACGCCTAGTTCAGCAGGAAAAACACCAAGACCTGTTGCTTGAATTAGAAGCGGCCAGAGAACCTGGCGATGAGCAGAGTGAGCAGCTAGGTATTTTGTTAGTAGAACACCAACACCAAGAACAGCAAGTACAAGAACTGCGCCAAATTCAGCAGCTAGCTCAACAAGAGCAGCGTGAGTTAGCGCTAGAGCGTAGCCTACAAGAGAAAGCACTTGATAAGTTACGTAATCTTTTAGAAGAGCAGCGCTTAAATCAGCAAACTTTAATGGTTAAGCGAGACAGCCACCTTGAGCAGTTACGTGAATTAGAAATAACATTACGTGAAGTTATGGAACATTTGCCTGAAAATGCACTAGAATCGCGTTGGAAAGCAGACCTTGAAGATGTTCAGGCAAGAATTCGGCGGTTAGGGGCTATTAACCTTGCGGCCATTGAAGAGTATGATCAGCAGGCAGAGCGTAAAAACTATTTAGATGCACAAAATGCAGAACTAGAAGATGCACTGAATACGCTAGATACCGCCATACGCCGTATCGATAAAGAGACACGTTTACGCTTTAAAGAAACCTTTGAGAAGGTTAATGAAGGTTTACAAACACTCTTCCCACGCATTTTTGGGGGTGGAAGTGCTTGGTTACAGCTAACAGGTGATAACCTTTTAGAAACAGGTGTTGCTATAATGGCACGGCCCCCGGGCAAAAAAAATGCCACAATCCACCTACTGTCGGGTGGTGAGAAGGCTTTGACCGCTTTGGCGTTAGTTTTTTCGATTTTTGAATTGAATCCGGCACCTTTTTGTATGCTAGATGAAGTAGACGCACCTTTAGATGACGCCAACGTTGGACGTTATGCACGTTTAGTAAAAGAAATGTCTGAATGGATTCAATTTATTTATATAACACATAATAAACAAGCGATGGAAAGTGCCGAGCAGTTGATGGGGGTAACCATGCAAGAGCCGGGTGTCTCTAGGTTGGTAAGTGTTGATCTAGAAGAAGCTTCTGCTATGGTTGCTAGCTAATATTTTACTGTAACCAGTGGCTAGCATTGGTAAGATTCGCAGCTTTATGGTTCAAGGGCTAAGTTTATATGGGTTGGCAAGAAGGCTTAATGCTGCTGAGTGGTTTGGTTTTTATATCAGCAGTAATTTATGTTGTGCATAGCAAATGGGCTGCTAATAAAAGCCATGAAGAAGACTATGATGATTATGAAGACCCTGAAGAAGCAGAACGCAGAGCTGAATTAGAGCGTGAGCTGCCGGGTCTTTTTCAACAGGGAAAAAGAAAAACTTCTCAGCAGGGGCTTGATCCATTATTTGATGAAATTGAAGTTTTTGATGATGATCCTATTCCTGTGTTACGGAATAAGCAGCCGACTGTTGAAACTTTGCAGGCGGCTTTTGCTAATAAGCTAGAACCAAGGCAGGTGAATGAGCTTAGCAATCCTGATGAAGAAACAACCGATGAAGAATTAGCTTGGGCTAAAATGCGCCGCATGTTTTCTGTCGACCCGGCTTTTGCCGAGGCTTCACGTTCTGCCATTGAGCTTAAACAGAGGGAATTACAACAACTGCAAGAAAGAAAGCGGTTGCTAGCAGAACAACAGCAAGTGCAAGAATTAAAAGCACAAGCCTTGGCACTCAAAGAACAAGAAACCAAAGAAGAGCTTGAGCATCATGCATTAGAAGCACAGTATTTAGCAGAACAGTCAGATCAAGCGGCGATGGATTATTATAATCATGAAAGCTTAGCTGAGGAGTACGATTCAAATTCAGAAACAGAAGATAGCACTCAGTCTGTTGAAGCATTTGAAATGCAGCTAGAAGAAACTTTAGTGTATGCCGATCATGCAGAGCAATTAGAGCAGTCAAATCAAATGGCTGAAATGGATTCAGAAGAGCGAGAAAGAGATTTGCGTACAGCTTTGTTAGCTAATTTAGAAAAAAATGCCTGGGGTAGCTCTGAAGTTTTCCTAACCATTAACGTGAATGCGCCTGCGGAGCAGCCGTTTGTAGGAGATCACCTAGCTAAATTTATGGACATGATAGGCATGAAGCTAAGTGAAACTGGCTTTTACCATTATGTTGAAGAAAAAGATGGTCAGCCTTATTTGGGTTTTTCTTTAGTTAATATGTTTTCACCCGGTTGCTTTAGTCCAGACATGGATGAAGATTTCACCACAGCCGGTGTGGTGCTTGTGATGCCCTTGCCTAATACACCCTTACCCATGGCTGTTTTTGAACGGATGCTAGCCACGGCCAAAGTAATGGAGCAAAGCTGGAGTGCTGAACTGCAAGATGAACAACGCAGTAATTTAACGCAGCAAACCATTGAGCACTACCGCCAAACGATTAAAGATTTTGAATACCAAACACGGGTGAATGCTAAAAAAGCAGGACGAACCTAAGCCTAAGTTAGTAATTAAATTTGAAGTCTAACCTAATAGCGATAACTGAATTCATGAGCCAATTACCTTTGTTGACGAATGGGCTTGCAGATTTACGCAAGCAATTAAATGAACACAGTTACCGTTATTATGTATTAGATGATCCTAGCTTACCCGATGCTGAATACGATCGCCTATTTCGACAGCTTCAAGCCCTTGAAGCCAAACACCCTGAATTAATCACTAGTGATTCACCCACCCAAAGGGTGGGATCAACACCTTTAAGCGACTTCCCTAGCATTAACCACCAAGTACCTATGTTGTCACTAGGTAATGTGTTTGATGCTGAAGGGTTGCAGGCTTTTGTAAAGCGGGTGGAAAGAGAACTCGCTGATTTAGGCCGAGCTGTTGCAGGCGAAGAACTCGAGTTTTGCTGCGAACCCAAATTAGATGGTTTGGCAGTTAGCCTTATTTACCAAAATGGACAGCTAGTGCAAGGTGTAACGCGTGGCGATGGTCAAACCGGTGAAGGCATTACTGAAAATTTAAAAACCCTCCGCTCTATCCCACTTAGCCTACGTTCTTCTGATAACCAGCCACTGCCAGAACGCTTAGAGGTGCGTGGTGAAGTTTATATGCCTCGTGTGGCTTTTGAAGCCATGAATGAGCAAGCACGCCTAGCCGATGAAAAAACCTTTGCTAACCCGCGTAATGCTGCGGCAGGTAGTTTAAGGCAACTAGACTCACGCATTACCGCCACCCGCCCTTTAGAGTTTACTGCTTACCAAGTAGCGCAAATTAGCCAAGACTTTGCTGTGGAAACACACGAAAAAGCCATGCAAGCACTTAAAAACTGGGGTTTTAAAATTAGTCCCGATTTAAAAGTGGTCAAAGGCTATACGGGTTTGCAGAATTTTTGTGATGAACTTGCCGCCAAACGTGACCAGTTGCCCTACGATATTGATGGCGCCGTTTTAAAAGTTAATGATTTACGCTTGCAAGCAGAATTAGGTTTTCGTGCCAGAGAACCCCGTTGGGCGACTTCGTTTAAATACCCAGCCCAAGAAGAAATTACTCGCCTGTTAGATGTTGAGTTCCAAGTGGGCAGAACCGGCGCTGTAACGCCTGTCGCACGCCTAGAGCCAGTGCAGGTGGCGGGTGTGACCGTTTCTAATGCCACGCTACACAACATGGATGAGATTGCCCGCTTAGAAGTACGCATTGGCGATACAGTGATTATTCGCCGTGCTGGTGATGTGATTCCGCAAATTGTACGTGTCGTGCTTGAGCAGCGTCCTACAAAAACGCAAAGCATAATTATGCCCACTAGCTGCCCAATTTGTGATTCGCATGTTGAGCGTGCTGAAGGTGAAGCGGCTTACCGTTGTACCGGTGGGCTTTATTGCCCAGCCCAGCGCAAAGAAGCCATTAAACATTTTGCTAGTCGTAAAGCGTTGGATATCGAAGGCTTGGGCGTTAAGTTAATCGACCAACTGGTTGATAATGAACTGGTTAAAAGCCCTGCTGATTTGTACAAATTAAAAATTGAACAGCTAGCCAACCTAGAGCGCATGGCACAAAAATCAGCCAATAATCTGCTTGAAGCTTTAGAGATAAGTAAAAAAACCACCCTAGCTCGCTTTATTTATGCGCTAGGTATTAGAGAAGTAGGCGAAGCGACTGCAGCTAATTTAGCCCGCTATTTTGCTCAGCTAGAGACCTTAAAACAGGCAAGTGTTGAGCAGCTATTAGAAGTGGATGATGTGGGGCCGATAGTTGCCCAGCATATTTATGCCTTTTTTAATGAGCCGCATAACCTAACGACTTTAGACGATTTATTAGCCCAAGGCATTCACTGGTCAGAAACTCAAGTAAGGCGTGAAGACCTACCCCTAACAGGGCAAACTTGGGTATTAACTGGCAGTATGCAAAACCTGACCCGTGACCAAGCCAAAGAAAAGCTTGAAGCCTTAGGTGCAAAAGTAGCGGGTAGCGTTTCTAAAAAAACCAGCCAGCTAGTGGCGGGTGAAGCGGCGGGCTCTAAGCTTACTAGGGCAGAAAGCCTAGGCATACCAGTAATGGATGAACAACAACTGTTAGAACTCTTGGCAAATTATGCTAGCTAGAAGTTAAATTACTTGATTTTTAAACTTACTATTTTAATAGATAAGCATGGTCTAATAAGGTTTTTTTCTGGACAAAAGCCTTGTATGCTAAAAGTTAAACTTGAATACTTTTTTTAAAAGGAAAAAAAATGAAAGGTAAAATTCTTGAGTTTAATGCAGAAAGCCGTACTGGAGTCATATCTGGAGATGATGGTAACCGATATAGCTACAAAATAAATGAATGGAAAGGAACGAATTTACCCAAAGCAGGTGATTTAGTTGACTTTTCTGCTAAAGAAGAAATAGCAGAGGCAATTTTTCTTGATACTCCTGTAGCAAATAACAATTCAGGCATATCTAAACGTTTAGTTGCTGCTCTCCTTGCTTTCTTTCTTGGTGGCTTAGGTATTCATAAGTTTTATTTAGGTTACAAAAAACAAGGCATAATTATGCTACTAGTATTTTTTTTAGGCCTTATACTGCTTGGTTTTCCCACTTTAATTATAAGTATAGTAGCGTTTATAGAGTTTATTATTTACTTGCTTAAATCCGATGAAGAGTTTGAGCAAACCTATGTGGTAGGAAAAAAGGGCTGGTTTTAACCTTGTCATCTGTGGTGATGGGGCTTTATTAAAGTGAGTAACCCACAACTACCTTTTAAGGTGTTGTGGGGATCAAGTTAGTATTAATAAGTTGTTTTGTTTAAGACCAGCTAGATACTTAGCTAAAGCAGCAGTTCGGCAAAGCTAGACGCTTGTTCCGCTGTTAACGGCTCTTCTTTTAAATCTTCAATTAAGCTATTCATCGTAGATAAAAGAGCACTATTTAAAGCATTAATTTGGGTTTGGATTTGTGCTGCCTGTAAATCTTTTTGTTCTTCTGAAATATTGTTATTAGCCATCACTTTTTTAAGCGCTTGTTCCAGCTTACGCAGCTCTTCTTTTAGCTCATGAATTCTTTTTAAATGGTCTTTGATTTTGGTGGGTAAATCACTTTTATCAATCGCTTCTTTCTTTTTTTCAAGGCGCGATTTGTTTTTGGAATCTTCAGATAAGTGAAGGTAAATGCTTTTATTTTTTTTGGCATCGCTGTCTTCGGGTGCTACTCGTGACTTGGTTAAAGAATCATTAGTAGCAGAGGCGTTAGTGCCAGCCTGTGTTTGATTGGTTTTACTGGTGTTAGCTTGATTAGAACTAGCTAAACGAAGTGAGTCAGAAGAAAAAGTTAAAGGCATCTTATATATGCACCCTGCTAATAATTGACTACCTAACCTATCGGCTAAAGCTGAAAATAATTAAGAATTCTATTCAGCACTCTAGCATTTCTACCCACGGCCACCTTTTTAGAGTCGCCGTGGGTTATTACGCTGCTTTTATTGACTACAAGCTTTTAAGCTGTTGTTGCTGTTCCTTTAGCTTGCTAGCCGTTGCTTTGGCTTGGTCTATCTTCGCCTGTTCTTTAGCAACCACTTCTGCTGGTGCTTTGCTAACAAAGGCTTCATTGCTGAGTTTCTTTTCGGTGCGTTCAATCTCTTGCTGTAACTTAGCAATTTCTTTATCTAAACGAGCAATTTCAGCATCTTTATCAATAAAGCCCGCTAAAGGTAAATGCACTTCCATTTTGCCGACTAGGTGCATGGCACTCATGGGTAGTTCGCTGGCTAGTTCAACACTTTCTAGCTTGGCAAGTTTCTGTAAGAAGATACGGTTATCGGCCAAACGACGTTGGTCTTCTTCGCCTGCGTTGTTAATTAAAATAGGCAAAGCAACCGCTGGTGAAATGTTGTTGGTTGCACGCAGTTCACGCACCGCCAAAATCACGCCTTTCACCCATTCAATATCGCTAACCGCAGCGGCATCAATTTTTGCTTCATTCGCCACTGGCCAGGTTGCTAGCATCAGTGAATCACCTTCAACGCCCGCTAAAGGTTTAACCCGCTGCCAAATTTCTTCGGTAATAAAAGGCATCATAGGATGACCAAGGCGCAACAGAGTTTCTAATACGCTAACCAAGGTGCGGCGTGTGCCACGTAAACGTGCAGCAGGCGAGGCTTCATCCCAAAGTACGGGCTTAGAAAGTTCTAAGTACCAGTCGCAGTAGTCATGCCATACAAATTCATAAAAGGCATTGGCAGCCAAGTCAAAACGGTAGTTTTCTAAATGGCGGGTTACGGTGCTTTCGGTTTCTTGTAAGCGTGAAATAATCCAGCGGTCGGCTAGGGTTAGTTCAATTTCTGCTGTTTCATCTAAACCACAGTCTTCATTTTCAGTATTGCTAAGTACGTAGCGTGCTGCATTCCAAATTTTATTACAGAAATTACGGTAGCCTTCTAGGCGTTTCATATCCCAGTTAATATCACGGCCAGTGCTTGCCATGGCTAGTAGGGTGAAGCGCAGCGCATCGGTACCATGGGCGCTAATGCCATCGGGGAAGGCTTTTTTAGTTTGCTTGGCAATTTTTTCGGCTAACTGGGGCTGCATTAAACCGCTGGTGCGTTTTTCTAACAGCGCAGGCAGGTCGATACCATCAATCATATCTAAAGGATCAAGCACGTTGCCCTTAGATTTAGACATTTTTTGACCGCTATCATCACGAATTAAGCCGGTAACATAAACGGTTTTAAACGGCACTTGGTCAGTGAATTTTAGGGTTAGCATTATCATGCGTGCTACCCAGAAGAAAATAATATCAAAGCCGGTGACTAGTACGCTGCTGGGGTGAAAGGTTTCTAAATCAGGCGTTTGTTCCGGCCAACCTTGGGTGCCAAACGTCCATAAGCCTGAACTGAACCAGGTGTCTAAAACGTCGGTATCCTGTTCGAGTTTAAGTGATGCGTCTAAGCTGTACTTGGTGCGTGCTTCTTCTTCAGAGGCTGCCACATAAATATTGCCTTCTGCATCGTACCAAGCTGGAACACGGTGACCCCACCAAAGTTGGCGAGAAATACACCAGTCTTGAATATCACGCATCCAAGCGAAGTACATATTTTCATACTGCTTGGGTACAAATTGAATATCGCCATTTTCTACGGCTTTAATGGCCGGCTCGGCTAAGGGTGCAATTTTTACAAACCACTGGTCGGTTAACAGTGGCTCAATCACGACACCGGAACGGTCGCCGTAGGGAAGGGTGTTGTTTACTTGTTCTACTTTTTCAAGCAGGCCTAGTTCGTCCATAGCTGCAACGAGACTTTTACGGGCAACAAAACGGTCTAGGCCATGAAAAGCTTCGGGTAGGCTGGCATCCACCTCAGTATTGGCGCTGCCATCCATATTATAAACTTCAGCTTCTTCACGAATTGCGGCATCTTGGGTTAGCACATTAATTAATGGCTGGTTATGGCGCTTACCGACCTGATAGTCATTAAAGTCATGCGCTGGGGTGATTTTTACGCAACCTGAACCCTTATCCATTTCAGCATGGTCATCGGCCACAATCGGAATACGACGACCGACCAGCGGTAAAATAATGTCTTTGCCAATCACTGAAGCGTAGCGTTCATCTTTAGGGTTAACCGCAACACAGGTATCGCCTAACAAGGTTTCTGGTCGAGTGGTAGCAACCACTAGGTAATCTTTGCCTTCTGCTGTAGTTACGCCGTCGGCTAGTGGGTAGCGGAAATGCCAAAAGTTACCCTGTTGTTCTTTGTTTTCGACTTCTAAATCAGAAATGGCGGTGTGCAGGGTTGGGTCCCAGTTGACTAGGCGTTTGCCACGGTAAATTAAGCCTTCATCGTATAAACGAATAAAAACCTCTTGAACGGCTTTATAAAAGCCATCGTCCATGGTGAAGCGTTCCCGCTCCCAGTCGACTGAAGCACCCAGGCGGCGTAGCTGGTTGGTAATGTTACCGCCCGATTCTTCCTTCCATTCCCAAACTTTTTCTAGGAATTTCTCACGGCCTAGGTCATGGCGTGTTTTACCTTCTTCGGCGGCAACTTTACGTTCAACCAACATTTGTGTGGCGATACCTGCGTGGTCGGTACCCACTTGCCAGAGGGTGTTTTTTTGCTGCATACGCTGCCAGCGGGTGAGGGCATCCATAATGGAGTCTTGAAACGCATGACCCATGTGCAGGCTGCCGGTGACGTTAGGCGGTGGAATCATAATGCTAAAGGCTTCGCCCTGACCTGATGGACGAAAGTAACCGAGTTGTTCCCATTCTTTAGCCCAGCGCTGTTCAATGTCGGCGGGCTGATAGGTTTTATCAAGAGAGGCTTCAGGTTTAGTGGTCATGAGGGTTCCGTAGATTGCTGGTAAAGCTGAATAAGAATTGATGGCGCAGATTATAACTTTTTACTAAAACCCATGCAGGGCTAACGCTGCTTAAAGCAAGATTCTACCGAGAACGCAGGTCGTGCGCTGTTACTGGGTAGCCTCTTTCTTTGTAGAATTTCCAGTCAGCCCTTTTAGGTGTTTTTACTGCTTCATCACCGTCAATGATTTCTGCTACCCGTTGAAAGCGAGAAAAGTGCGTGGGTACTTTCAAGTCAAGATTAAGCAATACATCGTGGTGATTGCCGGGGTCATCTTGCCAGCCAATTTCAACGGGTGACGGTGGGTGGGCGTTTAATAAACCGTGAGGCACAAAGGCCTCAGGTTTAAAGTTCCATAACTTTTCATCTAACGCAAGTGCTTGCTGCTCATTAGCCACATGAATGTAAAGCTTGTGGCCACGCCGCCAAATGGTTTCTGCTAATTTACAAGCAAAGGCCATTCGGTTGCTAGCAGCGCCCTCGGCTAGCAGATAAAAGTCAACACGGGTCATTCGCCAGTGGCTTCTAAATCAAGTAGGTAATTGACTAGCAAACCAACAGGGCGACCTGTTGCGCCTTTTTGTTTACCCGAATGCCAAGCCGTACCGGCTATATCTAGGTGCGCCCAAGGGTAGCTTTCTGCAAAGCGAGATAAAAAGGCGGCTGCAGTAATAGTGCCAGCAGGACGGCCACCAATGTTTTGCATATCAGCAAAGTTAGAATCGAGCTGTTCGTGAAACTCTTCAGCCAAAGGTAACTGCCAAGCCGTATCATTGGCATCGGTTCCAGCTTTGAGTAGTGCGGCGGCTAGTTCATCGTTGTTACTTAATAGCGCACTAATGTTATGACCTAGGGCGATAATGCAAGCGCCGGTTAGGGTGGCTATATCGACAACGCTAGCTGGATTAAAGCGTTCAGCATAAGTAAGCGCATCGCACAGCACTAAGCGGCCTTCAGCATCGGTATTTAGCACTTCAACAGTTTTGCCCGACATAGTCGTGTAAATATCACCCGGCTTGCTGGCTTTACCTGAAGGCATGTTTTCGGCAGCGGCAATCATAAACACAAGATTAAGCTTTGGCTTAAGCTGGCGAACCACGTCTAACACACCCAGTACGCTAGCAGCACCGCACATATCAAACTTCATTTCATCCATGCCTTCGCCCGGCTTTAGGCTAATGCCGCCGGTATCAAAGGTAATGCCTTTGCCTAACAGTAGGTGGGGTGCAGCTTCTGGGTCTTTACTGCCCTTGTATTCAACAACAATAAGGCGGGGTGGCTGCTCGCTACCTTTACCAACCGAAAGCAGGCTGTTCATACCTAGCTCGGCCATTTGCTTTTCGTCTAAAATTGTGGTGGTAAAGGTTGAATCTTTGGCTGCTAGCTCTTGGGCTGTTTCTGCTAAGTGAATGGGCGTGCAAACATTACCGGGGCGGTTGCCTAAAGTACGTGCAAGGTTTTTACCCTGACCAATGGCTTGGCCTACTTGTAGGGCTTTTTCGCCTTCGGTGCTTTGCTGGTTGTCTGGCCAATAAAAGGCTAGCTCTGCTGGGAAGTCTTCTACTGCCGGTTTAGATTTAAATTCAGTGAAGCGGTAAAAGCTAGTTTCTGCAATTTCAGCCATTAAACGCAATTTCCAGCTGGAATCACGGCCTTTTAAGGGGGTGTCGGCTAAGACTAGCAGCGCATCGTGTAGACTAAGCTGGGCTAGGTAATCGTAAGCTGCTTGGCAGGCTTTACGAAATTTTCCTTCGTTAAGCTTGCTTTGTTCGCCCATGCCGACTAAAAGAATGCGCTGGGCTTGTGCGCCGGGCGCAAAAGGAATCAAAAACGTTTTACCTAGCTTGGGCTTAAAATCGCCCCGCTCAATGATTTGACGCACTAACGATTCCGTTGCTTTATCAACACCTTCGCCTGCTGGCGTAAGGCTACCATCCTCCAGTACAGGAAGTACCACGCAGGCTGTTTCTGTAAGGGCTGGGGATTGGGTAACCAGTTTGAAGTTCATAGCTGCTCCATAAAAAGTCTTTAAATAGGCTGTTGTTTTAACGTGTGATTTTAATTTGTTGGCAAGACAACCTTGTTGCACCTGTAGGATAATGGCTTTACTTAAGAAAAGCATCGTAAGTTTTTAGGAGTTAAGTTTGATTCTTTATCGATACATTGCGCGTGAAATTATTATTTCAACCCTTGCAGTCGGCAGTGTTTTACTCTTGGTGATCGTGGGTAGCCGTTTTGCACGGTTTTTAGATCGGGTGGCCTCGGGTCGCATTTCCTTAGATATCCTAGGCTACCTTACTCTTTTTTATACACCTTATGCACTGCAACTGATTATTCCATTAAGTTTTATATTGGCGTTAATGCTGACGTTTGGCCGGTTATACATGGATAGCGAAATGTCGGTGATGCAATCTAGTGGTGTCAGCCAAAGGCAATTAATGAAGTTGGTGTTTTTTTTAGCGGTTCTGGTGGCTAGTTTAACGGCTTTTAGCAGCCTTTACCTTACACCTAAGGCTAAGTTTGCTAGTGAACTGCTATTACAAGAGCAGCAAGAAAAAACCGGTTTTGAATCCATAGCGCCTGGGCAGTTTACCAAACTTAATAAACAAACCGTGTTTGTTAGCCAATTAAGCGATGATAAAACCTTGCTAGGGCGCGTGTTTATTGCTCAGGCAGATAATAATAAAACCAGCTTGGCCTTAGCCAAACAAGCCTATCAGCAGGTCAATGATACATCACGCAGCCGTTTTTTGATTTTAGAAGAAGGCTGGCGCTATGAATTGCCCGCTGAAGATTTAACCAGTAATTTTTTAGAATTTGAGCGTTATGCTTTGCGTGTAGGTGTTTACACGCCGCCTAGTGTGAAAGAGCAGGTGGCTATGCTGCCTTTAAACAAACTGTTGGCAGACCCCCGTTTAATTGCCCAAGTCGAGTTGCAATGGCGCTTAGGTTTGCCTGCTTTGGTGATAGTTATGGTGTTTATTGCCCTGCCTTTAACCAAGGTGAACCCTCGCCAAGGCCGCTTTATGGCTATTTTGCCGGTGTTGTTATTGGAATTAATTTTTTTAGGGGCTTTGATGTCTTTGCAAAGTGTCATTAATAAAGGTCAATGGCCCATTTGGCCGGGCATGTGGTTGGTTCATGCGGTCTTTTTATTACTTGGCTTGGTCTTGTGTTGGAAACGTGGGGTGTTTCAAAAATGAGGCTATTAGGGCGTTACATTACTGCTTCTGTTTTGCTAAGTACCTTGGCTGTGCTTGTGGTGATTGTGGGTTTAGATATTATTTTTTCACTGCTTGATGAAATGGATAATCTTAGGGGTGATTACGGCTTTTTTGAAGTGGTTTATTATTTATTAATTCGTTTGCCTAATCGCTTATATTTATTTTTACCCATCGCCATTTTGGTGGGGGTGCTAATTGGCTTGGGTAATTTAGCTGCTACCAGTGAATTAACGGTGATGCGTGCGGCAGGGGTTTCCATTCCAAGGCTAATTATTCAAGCCTGCAAGCCGGTGTTTTTGCTGTTGGTTTTGGCAATGCTTGCCAGTGAATTTTGGTTGCCAAGCTTGGGACAGTATGCCGATACCTACCGTTGGGAAAAGTTAAATAGTAAGCGCCAATCAACCCTAGTGACTTCGCATAATTTATGGCTAAAAGAAAATAATAATTTTTATAGCATCAGCGTGGCACGTGATGACGGGCAGCTGTTGGGCATTCGAGTGTTTGAGTTAAACGAAGATTGGTCATTAAAAAAGCTGATTACCGCGCCCCGTGCCGATTATTTAGACGAACGCTGGGAACTCAAGCAAGCAAGGGACATTACTTTTAGTGCTGATAAGTTAGAAGAAACCATTTTTGAAAAGCTGGTTATTAACCTGCCCATAGCGCCGGAATACGTTGCTTTGCAAGCGTTTTCTGCCGCTGATTTACCGCTAAGCCAGCTTTGGAAATATGCCGGTTATTTGGCTGACAAGGGGCAGCAAAGCGGTTATTACTGGTTGGCTTTTTGGAAAAAAACCCTGCTGCCGGTTACGGTGTTTGCGGTGGTGTTGTTGGGTGCTTCTTTTACTTTTGGGCCACTGCGTTCGGTGCCGGCAGGAACACGGGTGTTTCATGGCATTGTGATTGCTTTGTCGGTTAAGTTTATACAAGATTTGTTAGGCCCTAGTGCTTTGCTGTGGGGTTTTAATCCTATTTTAGCGGTATTAATTCCGGCTGGTTTTTGTGCTGGGTTTGGTTTTTGGTTTATTTATCGAGTTAGGTAAGTGCTCGCTTAAAATTAAATGCATGCATTGGAAGGTGTTATGTCACACGTTTTTGCTGATTTAAATGAAATTTATTTTGCAGGGTTGTTCAGGCGTTTAGCTGCGATTGTTTATGATTCGTTATTGTTGGGCGCTATTTTTATGCTGCTGGGTTTTATTGGGGTGGCATTTACTGATGGCGAGGCAAATGAGCACCTTCTATTTAAGCTGTTAGTGTGGATTGTGCCTTTTTTGTTTTATGGTTATTTCTGGCGCAAAGCTGGGCAAACGCTGGGCATGTTGGCTTGGCGTATTCGTGTGCAAACACCCCAAGGCCAGCCCATTAATGCTAAACAAACGTTTTTACGTTTAGTCGGTGGAATTTTAGCTTGGGGTTGTTTGGGCTTGGGCTTTCTTTGGTTGTTTATTGATAAAGGCAAGCGCACTTGGCCAGATATTTTGTCTGGAACCCAAGTGGTTGTTGTGCCTAAGAAAAAGAAAAAAGCGTAAAAACAACCTTCAATTTGCTCACCACCCACTGCTTGCTTGTACTTAAGGTATTGGTATATTATCTATTGCTATATTAATGCTAGCTGTTTTGGTGGCGAATGAATATCAACAAAATGCAAGGTCAGGCGGGTGAGGTTTCAGGGCTGCTGCAAGCTTGCTCTCATGCTTCACGCCTGTTGCTTTTATGCCAACTAAGCCAAGAAGAATTAAATGTGGGTGAGTTAGAAACCAAGCTTGGGTTGCATCAACCTAGTTTGTCACAGCATTTAGGTATTTTAAGGCGGCAAGGTTTAATCGAAGGTCGCCGTTCGGGGCAGCAAATTTACTACAAGTTGACTGATGACCGTGCAAAAGCATTGGTTGGCAGTCTTTATACTATTTTTTGTGAACAATGATTTCTGATACTGGAGAGATGGGGATGAACAATTCTTGGAAGATGCTAGCTGTCGCTATGTTGGCTGGTATCTCGCTGCAGGTGCAGGCGCTGGAAACCCAGCCGGTTCAGCGTGCCAGCCTAGTGGAGCGAATTCAGTTAGATGGTGTGATAGAAGCGGTGCATCAGGCCACGGTATCTGCCCAAACCAGTGGTCAGGTTCGTAAAGTTTATTTTGATGTGGACGATGCAGTTGCCTTGGGCGATGTGTTGGTTGAGCTAGATTCCACCGAACAAAAAGCCCGTTTAAACCAAGCTGAAGCCGGTTTGCGTGAAGCGCAGGCGGGCTTAAAAGATGCCAAGCAAAACTTTGCACGCATTGAAGGCATTTATAAGCGTGAACTCGCTTCTCAAGCCCAGCTAGACCAAGCTCGTAACCAACTAAGTGGTGCTGAAGCTCGCATGAGCCGTGCCGAAGCGGGTGTGGCAGAAGCACGTAAACAAATGGATTACACTCGTATTATTGCGCCCTACGGCGGCATTATGACTGAACGCCATGTGGAAGTGGGCGCTTCTGTTAACCCAGGTCAACCGCTTATGTCGGGCCTATCTTTAGAAGCGTTACGAGTCGTAGTCGCTTTACCGCAGCGTTATACCGCCAGCGCTCGTGAAAAACGTGAAGCCCAAGTGTTGCTAGATACAGGTCGTGTACTCGAAACTTCCAGCATGACTTTTTACCCCTATGCAGACCCTGCTACGCATACTTTCCGTGTGCGTATGAATTTAGAAAACCCCGAAGGTGATTTATTCCCCGGCATGTTGGTGAAGGTTAATTTACCCGTTGCCGAGCGTTCGGCTTTATGGGTTCCTGCTTCGGCTTTAGTTCAGCGTGGCGAATTACGTGCGGTTTATATTTTAGATGATAAAAACTTGCCTCGTTTACGCCAAGTACGCATAGGAAGCCGTGAAGGTGAGCAGTTAGAAGTGTTGTCAGGTTTAGGCGAAGGTGAGCGTTTAGTGCTTAGCCCTGCCGCTGCTTTAGCCAGTATGGAGGCAAGCAATGAGCGATAGTAAGTTAAGGATTTCTGGTCGTATTGCGGCTGCTTTCCAAACTTCTAGGCTAACCCCTTTATTGGCAATCGCCGGTATGCTGATGGGTTTATTTGCGGTGGTAGTTACGCCTAAAGAAGAAGAGCCACAAATAGACGTCACCATGGCCGATATTTTTATTGCCTTTCCCGGTGCCAGTCCTATTGAAGTGGAACACCTCATTGCCACGCCTGCCGAGCAGGTGATGAGTGAAATGGCCAATGTGGAGCATGTGTTCTCTGTTTCACGTCATGGCATGGCGGTAATTACTGTACAGTTTGATGTGGGTATTCCACGCCAAGAGGCTTTGGTTAGTCTTTATAATCAGGTGTATACCAACCAAGATTGGTTGCCGCAGAACCTAGGTACTTTGCCGCCTTTAATTAAAGCTAAAGGCATAGATGATGTACCAATTATGGCGCTGACGCTTTTTAGTGACGATGCTAATTTCACTGCTGAAAAGTTAACTAGCGTTGCTCATGCCTTAGAAACAGAATTAAAACGTATTCCTGGCACACGTGATATTTACACCCTAGGTGGTGCCAATGATGAAGTGCAGGTTATCTTCGATACATCACGCTTGCGTGGTTACAACCTTGCTTTAAATGACATTCAACAAGCCTTGCAAGCTGCTAACGCAACGTCACAAGAAGCTTGGGTAGTACAAGATGGCACAGCTTTACCGGTTCAGGCTGGCAGCTTATTAAGTGAAATAAATGAAGTGCGCCGCCTAGTTGTAGGCATGTATGAAGGTGCGCCGGTTTTCTTAGAAGACATTGCCGAAGTGACCCGTGGTGGCAAAGTGCCAGCACAAAGCGTGATGACTGGTTTTGGACCGGCAGGTGAGCGTCCTGTTGGCCAGTTAGCTCAGGCAGTTACTTTAGCCATCGCTAAACAGCCGGGTCAAAACGCTGTTGATATTACTCAAGCGGTTACTGAACGCTTAGAACTACTTAAAGACCGAGTGATTCCGCAAGGTGTTGAGGTTTTAGTGACCCGGGATTACGGTTACACAGCGGCAGATAAATCCAATACTTTAATTACCAAGCTACTGTTTGCCACAGGTTCGGTGGTGCTACTTATTTTAGCGGCACTAGGCTGGCGCCAAGCATTAATAG
The DNA here is from genome assembly GCA_947624795.1 of uncultured Marinospirillum sp. Lineage (GTDB taxonomy): Bacteria > Pseudomonadota > Gammaproteobacteria > Pseudomonadales > Halomonadaceae > Marinospirillum. Next base: position 12,152 of record CANQLY010000006.1, on the reverse strand, counting down.
TTGGTATTGCGGTGGTTATTACCCTAGCGATTACCCTGTTTTTCTCTTGGGCTTGGGGCTTTACGCTCAACCGAGTGTCACTTTTTGCATTAATTTTCTCGATAGGTATTTTGGTGGACGATGCCATAGTGGTGGTGGAAAACATTCACCGACACCTGAAGCTAGGCACCAAATCCCTAGTAGAAATAATTCCTAAAGCCGTTGATGAAGTGGGTGCGCCCACCATTTTGGCAACCTTTACGGTTATAGCTGCACTTTTACCTATGGCGTTTGTAACGGGTTTGATGGGGCCTTATATGAGCCCTATCCCCATTAACGCCTCGGCGGGTATGTTGATTTCACTCATTATTGCCTTTGTAGTGACGCCTTGGTTAGCCGTTAAGCTAATGAAGCATGAAGGCCATGATTCAGGTGATACTAAAGCTGAAGCCAAGAAAGATCGAGTGCTTAACTTCTTCGATAAAGTCATGCGTCCTTTCTTGGGTGAAAGCCGTAAGCGCCGTGTTATTTTAGGTGTAACGGTGGTGTTTTTAACCATAGCTGCGGCCATGTTGCCAGCCTTCCAAGCGGTAGTGATGAAAATGCTACCCTTCGACAATAAATCTGAATTTCAGGTGATTGTTGATATGCCAGAAGGCACACCCGTTGAGGAAACGCAAAGAGTACTGCTGGCGCTGGGTGAGTACCTAGAAACCGTACCCGAAGTGATGAGCTGGCAAACCTATGCTGGCACAGCGGCACCGATTAACTTTAACGGCCTAGTGCGTCAGTATTATTTACGTGCAGACCCACACATGGGCGATATTCAAGTTAACTTGGTTGACCGTCGTGATCGTAAGTTAGCTTCTCACCCCATTGCTTTGTCGGTTCGTGCGCCTTTGCAAGCCATAGGTGAACGCTTTAATGCCAACGTAAAAGTGGTAGAAGTACCACCGGGTCCGCCCGTTTTAGCACCGATTGTTGCTGAAATTTATGGCCCAGAACCTGCCGTAAGAGCGGCGATGACTCGTAGAGTAGAAACGCTACTTAAAGGCACCGATGATGTTATTGATGTGGATACCACGTTAGAAGCTAGTGCTAATCGTTGGTTAATTCAGGTAGACCGTGACCGTGCGGCGCGTTTAGGCGTAGCCCAAGGCCAGCTAGTTGAAGCTTTATCCATCGCTTTAGGGCAGGTTGAACTGAGCTACCTACACGATGAACGAATGAAATACCCAGTGCCAATACGTTTGCAGCTATCCGAAGGCGATAAAGCCCAAGCTTCGCAACTATTGTCGTTAAGCGTGCGGAATCGTTCAGGTCAGCTAGTGAGCTTGTCAGAGTTTGCTAAAGTAACAGCCGCCGATTGGCAGGCTTCTATTTACCACAAAGATTTACTGCCAGTGAACTATGTAATGGCGGATATGGCCGGCAAATTAGATTCGCCGCTTTACGGTATGTTTGATGCTGTGTTCACTTTAAGTGATGAAGTGGATGCACCCGAACAATACTTTATCAACCAACCAGTTTGGCCCGATACAGCAGCGATTAAATGGGACGGTGAGTGGCAGATCACTTACGAAACCTTCCGTGATATGGGTATTGCCTATGCCGTGGGTATGATACTTATTTACATGCTAGTCGTAGCGCAGTTTAAGTCTTATCTAGTGCCTTTAGTGATTATGGCGCCGATTCCTTTAACCATGATCGGCATTATGCCGGGGCATGCGTTGCTTAATTCACAATTCACTGCAACCAGTATGATCGGCATGATTGCCCTAGCGGGGATAATTGTGCGTAACTCTATCTTGCTGGTGGACTTTATTAACCAGTCGATTCGAGAAGGCGCTTGTTGGGAAGATGCGGTGATTAAAGCCAGTGCGGTAAGGGCTCAGCCGATTATTCTAACCGCGGTGGCAGCGATGGTGGGTGGCTTCTTTATCTTAGATGACCCCATTTTTAACGGCTTGGCCATTTCACTAATCTTTGGCTTGTTAGTATCAACCCTACTAACGCTGGTGGTCATACCGCTGCTTTACTACTCAATTTATCGTAAGCGTGGGATTCCACACGATTAAGTTTTAGTAGTAGATTTTAAAGCGGTAGTTTTTAGAGACGCAATGAAAAAGCCCCGAGCTAGAAATTCGGGGCTTTTTTTGCGAGATAAATAGTTTTTATAAGGTTGTTTTTTCTAGTTTAGAAAAAAACAACCTCTGATGAAATACACCTCAGCTTAAGTTAAGCTATTGAAATACTTTTTTAAGGAATAAAAATTGGAAATAGAAATCTGGGATGGTGGCTTGCAAGAGCAAGAAATAACAGCCATCAATAAAATCAAAGCTGCGTTTTCTATCGAATTATCATCACCAAAACAGATTTCCACTGGTGGATCACTACGAGATCAGCTAAAAAGCAGCTTTGGTAAAAGTGATAATGGAATCTTTCCATGGAAAGGATACGCAGGTTTTCGTTTTATTGACTCTAAAAATCATGACGGAGAGTTCGATCTAATTATTGTCACTCATTGTAATGTGATAATTGTAGAATTGAAGGATTGGAATCACTATCCAATAACTGCACAGGGCGATACTTGGTATAAAGGCAATCAAAATATGCGGCGTTCACCTGTGAGTGTTACCCGAGTCAAAAAACAAACTCTTGAAAAAAAGTTATCAAGAGTTACTCACAGGTTTACCAACAAAGGCTACCCACCCCATGTACATTTCTTTGTTGTGATGACAGGAGATGCAGACTTTAGTCAATTACCAGAAAACCAACTGCTGCACACGATCTCACTTGATAGTTTTTTAAAGTTCGCAGATCAAAAGATGTTTAACGCAAAATTTAGACCACATCCAAACGCTCAGGTATTGAATCAAGACTTTCCTCTCTTTGATGAGCTTTTTCTAGGGCCACAAACCGCTCCAAAAACTATGCGGGTTGATGGTTATGAGGCCAAAGAAATAATCTTTGAGCATCCGAAAAAAGCCTATAAAGAATATATAGCAAAATCTGAGATCTCAACCAATACTGAAGCCCTGCTTCGCATATGGAACTTTAAGCACATTGAGGGAAACAAGGCTTACACAACTGAGGGGCGTGCTGAAATCGTTTCTCGTGAGCGTGAAGTTTTACAATATATAAACCATAAAAATAGAGACCTATACAACCACTGCTTACGATCACTTACTAGCTTCCAAAAGGAAGAGGTAACCGCAGAATACAGTGAAGTGTACGAGTTACCACCCGGTCATTTCCGCTTTAACGAATTTATTGGCAAGTACAGTAAAACCCTCTCTGATGTCGACCGACTGAACATCGCAAAACTACTAATAGCAAAGTTTGGCGATCTGCATGAGATGAAGATCGCCCACCGTGATATTGCAGACCATAGTCTCTGGATTTCACCCGCAAAGGAAATTGCGCTTTCAAACTTCATATCTGCGTACCACAAGCCAATTGGTACCGTTGGTGATTACCGCAAAGGGCTATCTGTAGGTGCAACAGAAGCTCGCGAAATGCTAGATTGTGCTGACTTATCACCATTTCAACAAGACGTTCATGCCTTAGGGTTAATTATCTGGCACTTGCTAAATGGCAAGCGTATTTCACCAAATAGCCTGACAACAATTCAGGATGAAATGCTTAGCTGTGAGCAGTGGTATGCAGAAGTGTTATTGGATGCAGTCGCTGCAAAATACGCGTCTGCAGGCGAGTTTTTCCATGCTCTAAAGCTTGCGGAACCTGCGGGCGAAACCATTCCAACATTTGATGATTCTGAGCTTGATGCATACAGACACGATATAAACTATTCACGGCTATTCCGAGAAGATAATGATTTTATTGTTGAAACTTCAGAGAAAGAAGTTTATGTCTCAGAAGGACGGATGGTTAAGGCTTGGCTAGACTGTGGGGGTCAAAGTAGCTCATCTATATCTAACTTCCAGATACTCATATTTCTCAAGTCCTTAGATAAGCTTAACTCAATAAAACCCACTTATTTACCAGCAATTCGAGATTACGGAATAGCATCGAAATCATCAGCGCTGTACTTAGTAACAGATATTGTCGATGGCGATACCTGGGATAAGGCTGCAGTTGATGATGATCAAAGACTAGATACGGTCATAAAATTTATCGCTGCTGTGGAGCACTTGCATAGCATAGGAATATCTCATGGCGACCTTCACCCTCAGAATGTGATGATCGAAAAGGAAACACAATCCCTTTATTTAATAGATATACCAGATTTTACTCACTCTGCTGACGAACCTAAGAACCACATGTACAGCCCTGAGAACATTGATGGATGCACTCCATTTGAGCGAGACAACTTTGCTGTTATCAAGATGTCTTGTGAGCTCCTCGGAATATCTTGGGGCGAAGATTCTGAACATTTCCCTGAGATTGCTAGAGCTGCAAAGACAGAGTTAGATGACTCTCAGTTTGGTTTTAAAGATCTTGGTCGCTTTAAGAAAAATCTACTTTCAGCTGAAAAAGGAACGGATCAGGAAGTAATTGAAATAGTTGCAGGCAATGCAAGCGAAGTTATTACATTATTCCCTGATAACGGGCATTTATTTGTTCGTGTCGAAAAAAGCAATAAAAACCCTGCTGATGTAAGAGTTACATTTTCAGGTATTGGAGGTGTTTTCTCTGCTATATACAGCAAAGAGCAACAAGCTCTTATCGTTGGTTTTAACCCTAGGCAACGCTCAACGGTAGGTAAGTCGGATGCGGATGAAAGTCAGTTTGAGCTAAATACGGTCATTAAGATTATCCCTGGCAAGCATCAAAACATGTCAGCATTGTCGCTTATTTTAAATGAAAATGAAGCTTTTTATCGCGCACTCAAGCTTGCAACAGAGCCGGAATCACTTGAATCTAATGAAGACCAGGATGAAGAACAAAAAAACAGTGATGCTATTGCGAACGAATTAAAAGAAGCCTTTGATAGATTACAGAGACAAGCTGAAGAGGGGCAAGCAACGGCTGAAATAGATATCTCGACCACAAAGCTTTGGCGTGCAATTCTCGAAACCGAAACACAATCCCTTCCAAATATTGAGCTTAGTGGGGATATTGAGATTCTCCAAAAGTCTGGCGGCGAGATAATCATGCCTTATTCAGCTGATATTGATGATCCATTAGGCGGATTTAGTGCTTCAGATGAAGTTGAGGCGATACTTGTAGATGATGAGGGTGCGGAAAAACATTTAGGTGAAGTCTGCCTCAAATCCTCTGCACTAAACGCCGTACGATTGAAAAAAACAAGAGGATCTGCTTATCACTTAAGAGATGGTGATACTGTTTTTTTTCGCACCAAACAAGATCGCGCCTCATATCGCAGGAGAAAAGTAGCTCTCGAACGCTTGCTAGATCGTGAAGGCGCAATGCCAGAGCTGCTGGACTTGTTTGACCCTTCATGTGAAAAACCAGCAACTCAGTACGGTATTGAGCTGACAGAAAATGATTTCTCACGTTATGACAGAGAAGACCAACATGGAAACAGTATCAGCCTAAACGCTCAACAAAGAGACGCATTCGCAAAACTAGCCAATAATGGTCCCCTATCTCTTCTACAAGGCCCTCCAGGAACAGGTAAGACTGAATTTATTGCAGCTTTTGTTCACTACTTAGTTGAGAAGCAACAGACAAAACGTATTTTATTGGTAAGTCAGTCACACGAAGCGGTTAATACCGCAGCAGAGCGAATAAGGTCGCACTGTGCTCGCTTGGACACAAAACTTGAGGTTGTTCGTTTTAGTAACAGAGAAGGCGCGGTGTCGAACGGACTAAAAGATATTTACTCAAACGCAATAACTGCTGAAAAAAGAGAGCTTTTTAATGCGGAATGTAAATACAGAGTTGAAGCTCTGAGCGATGCGTTAGGTCTTGATTCTGACTTTATTTCTAGTGTCGTTCTAGCAGAATTGAAACTCTTCTCAAAAATCGACCATCTTGAGACTCTTCTTTACCGTGTTAACGACCTGAAAGATGAGGAAGACATCAAACAGTTGAAAAAAATCGCAGTAGAATTAGACAGTTCGATACGCGAAGATCTATCTGCTCAGTTTGGCATTTTCATGGATGAAACAACTCGAATCTCTGATGCAAAAGACAAAGTTATATCTAAGCTATGCTCTGATTATAGAGTGAGGCCTGACGAGGCCTCACGAGTTAAAGCATTAGCCAAGATATCAAGGGATATGCAAAACGCCCTATCAGGTGAACGTGTCAATTATGATGAGTTTTTTGCTCGTTCCAGGCAGTTAGTTACAGGGACTTGCGTAGGTATAGGTCAAGGACACATAGGTATTCATGAGAATATTTACGATTGGGTAATTATCGATGAGGCCGCTCGTTCAATCGCTAGTGAATTAGCCATCGCAATGCAATCTGCTAAACGTGTATTGCTAGTTGGGGACCATCTGCAGTTGCCTCCATTGTATTCGGATGCTCACAAGCAAGCCCTAGCCAGAAAGCTAGGTATAAGTAGTAAACACACTGATCTAGATGAAGTTCTGCGTAGCGACTTTGCGAGGGCATTTAACTCTAAGTACGGCGAACAAGTTAGCGCAGCTTTGCTAACACAATACAGAATGGCTATTCCTATCGGAAATCTTGTTTCTGAAACCTTTTATAAAGGTAAGCTCAGAAATGGTGATCGAAGCATTCCAGATATTTACAGTAGCGCACCTAAGGCGTTGCAGAGTGTTGTCACATGGCTTGATACAGCAAACTTGGGAGCAAAAGCGAATCACTCACAGGGCAATGGAAGTAGTATTTATAACCGATGTGAAGCCGATGAAATTATCGCTCTTTTGAAAGAAATCTCAGAAAACGGAGATTTCCTAGAACAGCTCACTGAGCTGGTCAGTAAGGATGAGGCGGCAATTGGTGTTATATGCATGTATGCCGAGCAAAAACGCATCCTTAGACAGAAGTTTAACCAAGAAGTCTGGAGTAGTGGGCTTAAAGATATTGTTAAGATTGATACCGTTGATAGTTACCAAGGAAAGGAAAATCGCATCATTATTGTATCCCTAACACGCTCAGACAAACGTCAAAGCCCGGGTTTCCTAAGGACTCCAAATCGAATAAACGTAGCTATGTCTCGAGCTATGGACAGATTATTAATCGTTGGCAATGCGGACATGTGGAAAGGCAATAATAAAGACCTGCCTCTGGGAACAGTAGTCCATTTTATGAGCGAGCGCGGGCACGATGCAGGGTATTCATTTGTTACTACAAAGCAGAGCGGTAAGAAATCATGAGCATAGATAATAAAATGACTTACCAAGAAGTTGATTTTCTTTTGCCTGCTCAGCGGTTCAACATCCAGTTTTCATACGTATCTCAAAAAGGCTTGCCGTTTATTCGTGAGTTTGTACTTCGTCTTATCCACTTAGCACCAATGAGTAAGTCTCAAATATCGATTTACTTCGGGCTGAGCCGACTTGAAACGGAAGAGGCAGTCTCAGACCTTGTTCAGCGAGGAGAATTGACTTTATCAGAAGACGGGCGAATTATGCTCACTAGCTTGTCACAAGGTTATTTTACTGATTTAGGAGAAACTCCACAGCTTTCAGCTGTACTAGACAGCGGGGCTTCACTGTCATTTGATCTAGCTAGTTTTAGTTGTTTTAGTAATCAGAATATCAATGATGGTTGGAGAAATGGCGTTTCGCTTAGTGTAGAAAACAACAACACGTCTAAGAGTGAAAAACTAGTAGAAAAACATTTCCAGCATCAATTTAACCAGATACTTGATAATGGCTTTTTACCAAAAAGCATGAGCCAAGAAACTAAAGAAAGACCATATGTTTATACTGTAAACGCGGTGAACAAGTTACGTGACTTTCCTCTACGCCTGACAACAAAATTTAAAATTGGAATGGACGGAACAGCCGTAGAACGTGACGATTTTGATCAGCTTAGTAACTCAGAGCTTGTTCATAATCTTATAGCAACTCAACTATCAGAGGTTCAGCGACCCCCCAACACTCTAGCAATAATGCAGTCGATGATGCTGGTTGGTGATGAGGAGACGTTAAAGGTTTTCGATCCAAAAACCAATTCAGTCAATCCTCGATTTATTGAAGACTTACAGTTACTGGAAGAACACAATGGATCTGTTCGAGCAACCTTTGTTGGTCAAATATATAGCCAAGAAAACTGGGACCGCTTACAAGCTACTTTAGCGCCAATTCTGGTTTCGCGCATTAATGCCAAATCAGATGACATGAGTGGAGGTTCTTTCACATGGATTGCACCATCAGATCCATTTTGGGGGAAAAGTGACAAACTATTAGTTGCACTAAGCGATCTCATCACAAAGGCATCAACCAAAGATAAAAGCCTATATAAACCGACTTTGTATGTACCACTCTCAGGACCAGAAGATAATCGCACTGCAAATAGTTGGAAGCATGAGCTTAAAAACTACAGCAGCTCCGCAAAAGGACTGATTGAAGGATTCCTTGATGGTAATGTAGAAGTACTTCATCTAGCGGATGAGTTAATCGTTGTCATATACCATTTTTCTTTGCCTGAAACGCTGCCCGTAACGATGCCTATGGGTTTTATTTCTACTGATAAAGCTACTATTACAAAGGTTGGTCGGATGATACGTGAATATATTGATGGCAGCGCTTCATTTGACAAACCTAATGATTGTGGATATTTATCAAATGCAGGAAGGAAATAGTTTTATTGGATGTTATAAGGTAGCTAGGAAGATAAAGTAATTAAAGCCAGTGCCGTAAGAGCCCAGCCAATTATTCTAACCGCGGTGGCAGCGATGGTGGGTGGCTTCTTTATCTTAGATGACCCCATTTTTAACGGCTTGGCCATTTCACTAATCTTTGGCTTGTTAGTATCAACCCTACTAACGCTGGTGGTCATACCGCTGCTTTACTACTCGATTTATCGTAAGCGTGGCATTCCACACGATTAAGTTTTATAGAGTAGTAATAATAAAAAGCCCCGAGCTAGTAAGTTCGGGGCTTTTTTTCTGATTTTTTTAAAAGTTTTGGTATTGTTTTTAGCAGCTAAAGCACAAGCTTTAATTCTGGTCTTGGGTTCTTATTATCTTTTAAAGCACAAAATTCTTGCTGCTGCCCGTTGGCATAAGTAATCAGCACATTAAACCCAGCGCCAAGTGGGTGGTTTAAATAAAGCACCCTAGATTCTTGTGGAGCTAAGCGAAAAGTTTGAATGCTTGATTGGGTATCGGAGCTGCCAAAATCTAACTTAATCGAGGTGATTTGTTGTTGGTCAGCATTGGTAAACTTGACTGCAAAACCCTCATCTGCTGTAAGCCAGCGACCTATTACAATGCCAATAACTAACACGGCCATTGCCTTTAACCACCAAGGTTTATTACTAAAAAATGAGTTGTTTTGCTGGGTCATCTTGCTTACCTTTTTAGTTACTAATCAAAAGCTGAGGTATCTACAACGACCCCTTCTTCGGCAAAAACTTGCTTAGCTACGGTTAGCGCATTAATAACGCTAGGAAAACCAACATAAGGGATAAGGTGCATAATGCAGCCGACTATTTCTTCTGGGGTTAAGCCAACGGCTAAGCCGGTTTTAATGTGCATACCAATTTGTGGTTTGCCTTGGGCGACAAGTGCAGTAATGGTCGTTAGTACTTTCTGCTTATTACTTAACCCTGGGCGTGAATAAACACCGGCAAAGGCAAACTCAACCACGTATTTTTCTAAATCAGGTGCTAGGTCTTTAAAGTCTGCACCTATGTTCATAAAGCCCGTTGGGTTGTCATCGGGTGATGCTGTTAGCTCTTGAATTTTCTTGATGCCTTTTTGGTAAAGGTCGTCTGTCATTTTATTTTCCTTCATTTTGTTTTCCTTTTGATTTGTTAGTTTCTAAGCAAGCTTGTATTAAAGCTGGCTATACTGTCTTAGGTTAGTTCATTAATTTAAGGTTTTTTATGAGTGCAGAGCTATATATATTCTTTTTTATTACCACCATTATGCTTGTTTTGGTGCCTGGGCCTTCAGCTATTACGGTTGCAGCACAAGGCGCTTCGAGTAATGCAAAAATGGCATTTTTTAGCGTGCTAGGCGTTGCTAGTGCCGATGCACTTTTTTTTGCCTTATCTGCTACAGGTATTGCGTCATTAATTGTGGCATCAAACCTTATATTTTCAGTTATTAAATGGTTTGGTGTGCTTTACCTTTTTTACTTGGGTATTTCTGCAATCTTCTCTAAAACAGCGGTTATTAAAGTTAAGGCACAGCAGACTAAAACAACAGCAACTAAGGCTTTTTCTCAAGGTTTGATTGTTCACCTAGCTAACCCTAAAGCGCTTATGTATTTTGCTGCACTTTTACCCCAGTTTATTGACCCGAACAAGCCGATTGCTTTTCAATTGCTGCTTATGGGGTTTACCTGCATCTTGGCTGACTTGTTGGTTTACACTCTGTTTGGTTATGCGGGCGGTCAACTAGCTAGAAGGCAGTTAAAAACTTGGGTTGTAAACGTTGTTAATAAGGTAGCTGGTATAGCACTAATCGCCACAGGAATTAGAATGGTGGGTTTAGAATCGCTAGGCGGTAAATGAGGTAGGCAGTATTCAAGCAGTCTGCATTGCCCATTCGTGTGTTGGGCAGCGCTGAAAGTAAGTTAAAAAGGCTCCCCCATCAAACCCTGAAGGCTTTGATGGGGGAGTAAGTCAAAGGCTATAAACCTTGTTCTTCAAACTGCATCAGTGCTTGCATTGCTTCAACGCCATACATAACAGAAGGCCCGCCGCCCATAACAATGGCAACAGAAACAGTTTCAGCAATTTCTTGTTTGGTTGCGCCTGCTTTTAGTGCATCGTGTACGTGAAACGCAATGCAGCCATCGCAACGAATGCTAACAGCGATACCTAAAGCAACTAATTCTTTAGTTTTTACATCTAAAACACCAGGCTTAAAGCAAGCGGCGTGTAGTGAACCAAAACCTTGCATAACCTCAGGAATTTCAACGCCTAATTTACCCATCCAAGCGCCGATTTCTTTGTAGTGTTCAGGAAAATTCTTCATAAAGCTCTCTTAAAAGTGAATTAAAAAATAACATGAATAAAATTTAGGCTATATTATAATTCTTTGTTTTAGGATAATCTAATAAGGCATGCTTATTCAATTATTAGCTTATTTGATTTAATTTAAGTAGCTGAACCAGTTCTAGTTCTGGCAGGGGCTTGTGATATAAAAAACCTTGCACCTGATTGCAGCCCATTAAACGCGTTTTTCAACTTGCGCTTCTTCTTCTACACCTTCTGCAATTAAATCTAGGTTAAGGTTTTTAGCCAGCTGCACAATGGTTTGTACAATGTTTTCGCTAATGCCATCAAATCCCATATCCATAATAAAAGAACGGTCAATTTTTAGTGTGGATAAAGGCAATTTTCGCAAATAAGAAAGGCTTGAATAACCCGTACCAAAGTCATCTAAAGCAATGCGAAACCCTTTGTTTCCTGACATGCGCCACCTGCTCCATTTTTATTAGGAATTACTCTGGGTAAAAATCGTAATTCAAAATAGATGAAGTATAGAAGCTATGCAATTCATTTGTTTTGCTTGGCTATTACTATGTGATTACTTTTTTAAAAGCCCTGCCGTAGGTCAATGGTTGTTAGCTTTCCTTTGTCATCGACTTCAATTCGGTGCAAACGCCCTGCAAACATTGCCATGCAAGCTGAAAAGGCTAGAATTACCAGCAACAGCCAAGTAACGCCTTGAATGCCAATGCCTGCATCTAACATTAAGCCCACCGCCAATGGCCCCATTGCTGCCAAAGTGTAGCCGCCGCCTTGTGCTAGTGCCGACAGTTCGCCTGCAATTTTGGCATTGCCGCTGCGTAGCACTATAAGTGTTAAGGCTAAGCTAAACGAGCCGCCCTGCCCTAAGCCTAATAAAATAGCCCCCGGCCAACGCCAAGCCGGTGAACCCAACAGCAGCATAAGCAGCCCCGCACCAATTAAACCTAGCACTGCTATTAACGCCGGTCGCTGATCTTTGCTTAATCTAGCCAACCAAGGTGCGGCAATGGCAGAAACAAGCTGCACTAAAATAGAGCCACCCATTAGCCAACCGGCTTCTGCTTCGCTGTAACCCTGCCGAACCAGCAAGGTAGGCAACCAACCAAACACTATGTAAG
>CANQLY010000005.1 GCA_947624795.1 uncultured Marinospirillum sp. | reverse complement strand
CAATACCTGGCGCCTTGCCCTTGCCATGCAACTCATCAAGCAATGCATCAAATTCATCTTCGGTAATTTCATCACTAGCAGGTGATCTACCAGCAATCTTAGGCTTTTCAGCCACCTTACTAGGCTCTTGAACTTTACCAGGCCCCTGACCTTTACCGTGTAACTCATCTAGTAATGCATCAAACTCATCTTCAGTAATTTCATCATTGTTTGAAACTGAAGACTTCTTAGCAGCAGGGGGTTTAACCTCTTGCTCCATTGCAGCACGGTCTTCTGGGCTAAGTGCATTTAATAGGCTTTCAAATTCTGCATCAGTGATATCACCACCAGCAACACCTTCACCTTCACCTTCACCTTCTGTTGCATCAGCAGCCTCTGAATCTGAGTCAGATGAATCATCAGAACCAGGTGCATTACCCACTTCCTCACCTTCTGGCTGAGCATAGTAGGCAAGCGCTTCAATTAGGGCGGGGTCAGCATCACCAGGCATTTCATCCGAGCGTACTGTTTCAAACATCTCATTAACAGCATCTAGCGCACTAAGCACTGTATCCATTAATTCAGGTGTAACCTGGCGTTGATTTTTTCTAAGCGTATCAAATACGTTTTCAGCGTTATGACAGCATTCGACTAGGGGAGTGATTTGTAAAAAACCAGCACCGCCCTTTACAGTATGGAATCCACGAAAAATAGCATTAAGTAGGTCGGGGTCATCTGGAGCTTGCTCCAAGTCCACCAACTGTTCTGAAAGAAGTTCCAGGATTTCACCCGCTTCTACAAGGAAATCCTGCAGAATATCCTGATCTGCGTCGAGACTCATCCATCGGCTCCTTTAAAACCCGAGACTGGAGAGAAGATCATCCACGTCATCCTGGTCTGACACTATTTCAATGCCGCGTTTTTCAGCATTTACAACAGGCCCTTCAGGAATCTGCTTGTCGATAACCTCAGTTTTTTTATTAGTATCCATTGTCTGGATACCCGTTATTCTATCGACTTTACTGGCAATTCTAACTAACTCAACCAGCCTGTCTTCCACATCATGTACTAGGGTGATTACTTTTTTTACTACCTGACCTGTTAAGTCTTGGTAATCTTGTGCAAGGGTAATTTCACTAAAATTACCACTTAGCACACCCGCCTGCAGCTCAGTATCAACTAAGAAAGAATCAATGCGCCGATACAGGTCCCGGAATTCCTGTGGTTTCATTTCTCTTCGAATCAGGCGACCCCATTCTTTACGTAATAAAGCAGCTTCTGTGCCTAAGCTATTGGCTATTGGCCCACATTCATCAATTTTATCTAAAGTGCGATTAGCTGCATTATGGGTAAGATTAATAATGTAGTTAAGCCTATCAGTGGCATCAGCCATTTCAGAAAAAGCATCTTCCTGATTAGCTGCTGCACGACCTTCCAGCTGGAAATCCCTGATAGCATCGTGCAGGGCACGTGTTAATTGCCCTACCTGCTGATATAAGTCCTTATTACGCGCGTCATTGATTGTCTGCAGCAAATTGACAGCATCAGCCAAAGCACCTTGCTCAATTATTTCAACCAATTCACCGGTTGAATTGCGCAATAGCACTTCAAAATCTTCTGGCTGTTCACTTTGATCAGACATGCACCCACCCTGGCTCTATATTAAATGGAGAAAAGCCATTATTTTTGGACACGCTCAAAGATTTTCTCAATTTTTTCTTTTAGTACAGCTGCAGTAAAAGGCTTCACAATGTAACCATTTACACCAGCCTGCGCTGCTGCAACTATTTGTTCACGCTTTGACTCAGCAGTAACCATAAGAATGGGCAAGTTTTTTAGATCAGGGTCTGCACGCACATGCTTTAGCAGGTCAAAACCTGTCATGCCTGGCATGTTCCAATCCGTTACTAAAAAATCATAGTTACCGGTGTTCAGCATTGGAATCGCTGTTAAACCGTCATCTGCTTCGTGAGTGTTATTAAAACCTAGGTCACGAAGCAAGTTTTTTATGATCCTTCTCATAGTAGCAAAATCATCGACAATGAGAATCTTCATGTCTTTATTCAAGGCAACCTCCGTTAAACCTTGCAAGCAGCGGTAATCATATTAGTAAAAGCATACCTGAAGAAAGGTAAGCTATACATTTTTCCAGTCGGCAAGCCTTCCGCGCAACCGCGCTGCAGCTTGACTAAGAATTTGACTGATTCGAGACTCACTCACATTCAGAATGGCCCCAATCTCCTTCAAATTCAACTCTTCGTTATAGTACAGGGAAAGTACCATTTGTTCACGCTCAGGCAAAGCTGAAATTGCATCTGCCAACGATTCCTGAAAGCGTGATTCTTGTAATTCAGCATAGGGTTCTGCCGCATTTTGGTCAGGCACCTCATAAGCTGAGTCTTCTTGGCTATTCAGTTCTTCAAAACTAAACAGCCTAGAACCAGCAGTATCAGAAAGATACTGATTATATTCTTGTAATGAAACGCCCATTTCTTCGGCGATTTCATGGTCTTTAGCATCAGATCCAGTACGACCTTCAATGGTTCTTACTGCCTCGCTAACCCTGCGACTATTCTTGTGAACTGACCTAGGAACCCAATCTTGGCGACGAACTTCATCTAACATAGAACCACGAATACGAATTGAGGCAAAGGTTTCAAAACTTGCCCCTTTTTCTGCATCAAAATTACGTGAAGCCTCAATTAAGCCCATCGATCCTGCTTGCAACAAATCATCTAACTGAACATTTGCTGGCAAACGACCTAGCAAATGGTAAGCTATTTTGCGCACCAAAAGTGAATGCTGCTCAAGCAACTTAGCATCAGCTAACTGCTGGTTGCGTGAGTAGAGACTAAGACCCTTGGTTGCTGTCATTCATTAAGCCTACTAAAGTTCCTTAATTTCTTCACTGCGTTCTACATCCCTTACAAAGCGGGCCAAAATAGACGTAGGGTTTGCTAGCTGCACATCATCAGGAATTTTTTGACCATTGGTGAGGTAACTCACCGGCAATCTTTTTTCTAAGACTAAACCTAAGACTTCGCCTATATGCATCGCCTCGTCTAACTTAGTCAGTATGCAACCGTTTAAGCCTGCATCTCGATAAGCCTCATAAGTATCAAGCAAAACTCTGGCCTGACTTGTTGCAGGTAAAACTAAAAACCGACGAATACGTGCTTGCGTTGAAGCCAGCAAATTAACCTGTATTTTCAAATTAGGATCACGTACATTTAATCCTGCTGTATCTATCAATACAAGGCTTTTACCTCGCAAAGACTTAAGCGTCATGTCTAAAGAGTTATTTTCATCGATAACGCGCACACTAACACCTAAGATGCGCCCAACTGTGCGTAACTGCTCATAAGCTGCAATGCGGTAGCAGTCAGTGGTTACCAATGCTAAACCATCTGCACCATGTTTTAATACATAACGTGCCGCTAACTTACTCAAAGTCGTTGTTTTACCCACACCTGTTGGGCCTAACACAGCAACAACCCCACCTTTGTCTATAAACTCTTCATCAAGCGTTTGAACTTCGCTTTTTAATCGATCAATAATTAACTGCCAAGCTGTTTTATTATCAGTTTCAGGCGCTATTTTAACCAATTTTAAAAGGCGATTAATATAAACTTCTCTAAAGCCTGATGCTAATAACCTTCGACGCACCAAAGCTTCTGATGGATTTCTAATCTCATCTTGCTCACGCATTTGTTCTTTAAGTAAGTTATGCAAACTTTGTATTTCTAACTGCAAAGTTTGAACAACTTGATCATTGCCCAAACCATTGCCATTAGAGCGAACAGCAGGGGGCGAATAATCTTCAAATCTAGCAACTTGCTTAGGCATATCAGCTCTATATCCTTCAGATAAACTACCTAATTGGCGTATACGTGCTTTTTTTTGAAAAGCATTTTCACTACCGCCGGTATCAAAGGTAGCACCTGACATTATTCGTTGCCTAGCATCATCTAATTCACGCTGCAAAGCATCACCTTGGTCAGCTTTTTTAAGTGCATCAGCAAACTTACGTGGTGTAGGTTTTACATCACCATCGTAATCAAGTGCACAAACAATTTCTACGCCATTATCTACGTTCTTATTAGAGAGGATAACGGCGTCATCGCCTAGCTCATCACGAACTTGGCGCATTGCCTGTCGGGAGTCTGCCCCAAAAAAGCGTTTTACCCTCATTAATAAACCTCTTTTGCCTGCACTTCAAAATAACCTACTGACCAATGGTTGCCACGATAGTAATCTGTTTATTATCTGGTATTTCTTGATAAGACAAGACGTGTACGTTTTGAATACCATAACGCACAAACCTTGCCATAACAGGCCTAACCGGCGCTGCAGTAACCAACACTGCAGGGTTACCTGCCATTTCTTGCTGCTGAGCAACCTCGCTTAAAGATTGCTGTAATTTTTCAGCCATGGCAGGCTCCAGAATCAGCTGATCTGTTTCACCACCCTGTTGAGCTGCTTGCTGCACACTCTTAAGCAGCAGCTGCTCTAATTGTGGCTCTAATGTAATAACTGCTAAATGCTCGCTAGGTCCAGTAATTGCTTGCACAATGGAACGCGACAAAGCCACACGCACAGCAGAAGTTAGCTGAACAGGGTCTCGTGTTGTATGTGCAGCCTCAACCAAAGCCTGAGAAATAGACCTGAAATCCCTAACAGGAACCTGCTCAGTTAATAAGTTTTGTAAAACTTTCAGCAATATAGATAGAGTAACACTCTCAGGCACTAGCTGCTCAGAAAGTTTAGGTGCTGTTTGTGCCAGCATATCAAGCATTTTATGTACATCATCATGCCCAATGAGTTCATGGGCAAAGTCATGCATTATTTGGTTAAGCTGGGTTGCAATAACCGTGCTTGCATCCACAACAGTATAACCCAGAGTTTGCGCTTCTTCGCGCTGACTTGAATTAATCCACACTGCCTCTAAGCCAAACGCTGGGTCACGCCCTTTAATTCCATTAATTGGGCCATAAACCTGCCCAGGGTTAATCGCCATTTCTCTTTCAGGATGAACTTCTGCTTCACCAACCGCGACCCCTTTAAGGATAATACGGTAACTGTTGGGTGTTAAGTCTAAGTTATCGCGTATATGCACTGAGGGCATTAAAAAACCCAAGTCTTGCGATAGCTTTTTACGTATGCCTTTAATTCTACCTAAAAGCTGACCCCCTTGGGTTTTATCAACCAAAGGAATTAAACGGTAGCCCACTTCTAAACCTAGCAAGTCAACCGGCGCGACATCTTGCCAATTTAACTCTTTTTGGTCAATAACATCAGGGTCTGGCGTCATAGGCATTTGGTTAGCCACCTGAGTAGCCGCAGCTTCTGCAGCCGCTTGCTTTTGTATATTGCGGTGCACAATGTAAGCACCACCTGCACACATGGCCGCCAAGCCCAAAAAAGCCACGTGCGGCATGCCAGGAATCAGCCCCATAATAACCATCAGCGTTGCTGAAACAGCCAAAGCTTTAGGCGTTCCAAACATTTGCGAGGAAATTTGTGTTGAAAGGTTCTGGGTAGAGTTAACCCGAGTAACCATAATAGCCGCAGCAACTGACAACATTAAAGATGGAATTTGTGCAACCAAGCCATCACCAATGGTTAGTAGCACATAGCGTTCAGCAGCTAATGCAAAACTTAAATCGTGCTGAAACATACCAATTAACAAGCCACCAATAACGTTGATGACCAAAATCATAATACCGGCAACGGCATCGCCACGAACAAACTTACTAGCACCGTCCATTGAACCATAAAAATCAGCTTCTGAAGCCACATCTTCACGGCGTTGCTTAGCCTCGGACTGATCAATTAACCCAGCGTTAAGATCAGCATCAATCGCCATTTGCTTACCTGGCATCGCATCCAATGTAAAACGGGCACTCACCTCAGAAATACGCCCAGCACCCTTAGTGATTACTACAAAGTTAATAATCATTAAAATCATAAAAACAATGGCACCAACAACGTAGTCGCCACCAATAAGTACTGCACCAAAGGCTTCAATTACCTTACCAGCAGCATCACCACCTTCATGGCCATTCAATAAAACAATGCGCGTAGAAGCAACGTTTAGTGCTAAACGTAACAAGGTAGCAATCAACAAAATAGTTGGAAAAACAGCAAAATCTAAGGGTCGCATGGCATAAACAGCAACCAACAAAATTATTATCGCAAAGGCAATATTAAAAGTAAAAAAAACGTCAAGTAAAAATACCGGCACAGGCAAAGTCATCATGCCTAGCAAGCACAAAAGCATAATAGGAATACCTACTTGGCTTTGTACAACTGTCCGGAAATAATTTTGAATCTGCGTTAAATCCATGCATCACCTAGTTGGCACACAAATATCAGGGCACTCTAACAGCAAAGCCGCCGAAGTATGCCAAGAATTGACCATGAAATAAACTCATGGAATATTTCCATTATAGGTAGTTTTGTAAACTAACCCTGTTCAGGGTCTAATTCGGGTGGCACATCAACCTTAATAATTTTATTGGGTTTCTTTGCCTTGCCTGCCTTGTGCTGCTTCATCTGAAAAACATAAGCCAACACCTGAGCAACGGCCATATACAAAGCTTGCGGTATTTCTTCACCAATTTCAGTTGAATAATAAATGGCACGCGTTAAAGGCGGCAACTGTAACACTGGAATCTCATAGTGATCAGCCACTTCTCTAATTTTTGCTGCTACGTGATCGCCACCTTTAGCTAAAACAGTCGGCGCCGCATTGCCTGATTCATCGTATTTTAGTGCCACAGCATAATGAGTAGGGTTAGTAATCACAACATCAGCAGAAGGAACATCAGACATCATGCGCCTTTGCGACATTTCCATCTGCATACGACGAATACGCCCTTTAACTTCAGGCTTACCTTCGGTATTTTTATATTCATCTTTAACTTCTTGCAAAGTCATTTTTAACTTTTCATTTTGCTGATAAATTTGCCAAGGCACATCAATTAACACCACCACAATTAATGAGGCACTTACAGCCAAAAAAGCCCAAATAATTAAATAACTACCCCTAGCAATGGCAGGCTCTAAAGGCAGCGCACCCAGCACAGCAAAATCAGCCCTTAGGCCCCAAATGATAACAAAAGAAACACTAGCAACCAAAATTACTTTAGCAACAGACTTAACAAACTCAACCAAAGAGTTTTTTGAAAAAATACGCTTAATGCCTGAAATAGGGTTCATTTTACTAAACTTAGGCACCAATGCCTTAGCTGTAATGTTCCAACCACCCACCACAACTTGAGACAAGATTGCCGCAATAAACAACACAATTAGCAGCGGCATAACAACCCAAAGCGCACGCCAAACAGAACTGCTGAAATGTGAAAACATCGCATCATGCGTTATAATGTCGCTGCGGTCTAAAGTAAAATTAAAAGCAAACAATTCTAAACCTTTACCGCCCATCCAAGCGCCAAAGGTAAGCAAAGCAAAACCACCTGCCATCAATAAAACAGCCGTGGTTAGTTCTTTTGAGCGAGCAACCTCACCATCACGTCGCGACTCTTCTTTTCGTTTGGACGTGGGTTCTTCTGTTTTTTCTTGCCCATCTTGGTTTTCAGCCATTAATTTAGCTCCAACCAAACTTTAAGAAGGTCAAACACTTCCCTTGTCATTCGATCATAATGAAAAAGATACTCGGTACTCCACATCCATAATTCAAGTAAACCTAAGAGCATCATAATAGGGAAACCAATAACAAAAATATTAAGCTGGGGCGCAGCACGCGTTACTACACCTAAAGAAATATTAACCACCAACTTAGAAATAATAATGGGCATTGCCATTAACAAAGCACCTGCAAACAACCAACCGCCCTGCACAGCAATCATCCACGAGCGTTCTCGTGTCAAGCCTTCCAAGCCAACCGGTATAATAGTAAAGCTTTCAGCTAACGTGTAAATCATAACCAAATGACCACCCGTCGCCAAAAAAACAAAATTCGTTAAAATCAATACGTATTGACTTAATACAGTCACGTTAACGCCACTAGAAGGGTCAGCCATTTGCGCCATACCCATACCAATTTGCATCGCTACAATTTGACCAAAAATAATAAACACTTGAAACAGCAGCTGCACCAAAAATCCAAGACCAATGCCTACAAGTAATTGCTGGATAATCAATAGCCAAGTTTGTGGCGACAAGGCATCCATCACAGGCACAGGGGGCAACAAAGGCATTAATACCAAAGTAAGAAAAAAAGCTAAACCAATGCGAACCTGCGCTGGCACCATATTGGCACCAAAAATAGGGGCGGCCATAAAAAAAGCGCCAATACGAAAAAATGGCCACAAGAAATTCCCTATCCAAGCCGTTAGTTCCGCATCAGTTAAGGCAGTCATTCCATTACCTCAACCAATCAAGTAAGGAATATTATCAGCAAGGCGCTGAAAAAACTCCATCAACATACGTAAAATAGTTGGCCCACCCACAATCAGTGCAAGTAAGGTTGCTAAAAGGCGAGGCAAAAAACTAAGTGTTTGTTCGTTGATTTGTGTAGCTGCCTGAAAAACTGCCACCATTAAACCGGTCAACAAGCCTGGCACAACACCAATAACAACAATAATAATGACTAAAAAAAGCGCTTCACGCAGTAAATCTACAGCAACTTCAGGTGTCATCTTAAACCTCCAGTCGCTAACAATACCAAGGTAAAACTAGTAACCATAACTAGCTGCAAGTGTACCCATCACTAACGTCCAGCCATCAACCAATACAAATAACATGATTTTAAAAGGCAAAGAAATAATAACAGGGGAAAGCATCATCATACCCATCGCCATCAGAATACTTGCCACCACCATATCAAGTATCAAAAAGGGGATAAACAGCATAAAACCAATTTGAAAAGCGGTTTTTAATTCACTGGTTACAAAAGCAGGTACAAGCACCACAAAAGGCACCTCTTCAGGCGAGGCAATCACATTGTAGCCACCAATGCGAGCAAACATATCTAAATCAACTTCACGGGTTTGTGACAGCATAAACTCTTGCAAAGGCGCACGTGCTAAATTAACCGCCTCAAGAGGACCAACTTCCTCAGCAATGTAAGGCTGCAAAGCTTCTGCATTCACTCGCTCCCAAACCGGTGTCATAATAAAAAAAGTTAAGAAAAGTGACAAGCCTAAAACAATCTGGTTAGAAGGCGTTTGTTGCAAACCCATCGCTTGGCGCAAAATAGCAAGCACCACAATAATGCGAGTAAAGCTTGTCATCATAACCAGCATTGCCGGTAAAAACGTCAAGGATGTCATGATGGCTAAAATTTGAATAGTAACCGAATAAGACTGGCTACCATCCTCATTTTCAATCATGCGCAAAGCTTCAACGCCTGGAATGACCGCAAAAGCATTCATGGGCAATAACAGTAAAACAAGTAGCGGCAGTAATTTACCCAACCTACTCATTAGCTTAATCAACTTTCTTTTCCTCAGTTTGAGTTGCCGTTAGCTGATTTTTAACAGACCATTGCTGCATAAACTGAGCAAAAGCAGGTTTTGATTTAGCTACATTAAGATCAATGGGGGTTTTTAATTCATGCAGACAAGTAATCTGTTGGTTAGTAACACCTAGCAGCAACTGCTCCTCACCCACTTGCACCAATAACAATTTTTCACGGCTACCCAAAGATACAACAGCCAAAGTGCGTATCGCATTTTGGCCACCCACAGTACCTGGCACCAAACGCATTCGTTTAGCTAACCAAGCTAAAGCAAACATCAGTGATAAAACCAGCATTAAGCCAAGAAAAACTTGAATGGCTAACTCACTTGTTGTTGAAATGCCTGGCTCTACAGCAGCCCTCAAAGGCTGGCTAATCAATAATAAAAACAGCAGGCAGTAAAATACTGCCTGCTGTTTAAAAAATTCCAGCACTTTATTTAACATAAGCAACTTAACGTAAACGCTTGATACGCTCCGATGGACTAACAACGTCAGTCAAACGGATACCAAACTTCTCATTCACCATAACCACTTCACCGTGCGCAATTAAAGTACCATTTACCTTAACATCAAGCGGCTCACCGGCAAGGCGGTCTAATTCAATGACTGAACCTTGGTTAAGTTGCAGTAAGTTACGTATCGCAATTTCAGTACTGCCCACTTCCATTGCAATATTAACGGGAATATCCATAATCACTTCAAGATTAGGATTCTCACCATCAAAACCAACCGAATCATCTTCTAGGTATTCTAAAGGGGCTGACTGAATATCGTCTTCCGTTAGCCCATCTTCAGCATCTGCATCAGCGGTGGCCTGCTCTTCTAGCGCAGAACCCCAATCATCATCGCCGCCTGTTTCAGCATCATCACCCTGTTCAGTCATCGCAGCTGCCCAATCGTCATCACCCGCTGATTCTTCTAGTGCTGCTGCCCAGTCGTCGTTATTTTCATCACTCATAACTTATTCCTAACAACCTTTAATATAGAATATACATTTTTAGAATCAGCGAACTAATCTGATTTGCTCTTTTATTTTTAATGCAAGGTTTTCACCTGAACGGCCCATTTCACACTTAAATACTGGCACACCGTTAGCTAACAAAGTGACATAATCAGGCATATCAACCGGAATAATGTCGCCTGCTTCAAGGTGCATCAAATCCCTAAGCGCTAGTGTTTTATCTACCACCTTAACATCAAGAGGAATTTTTGCTTCCATAATATCGGCGCGCAATGCTCTAACCCAGCGCTCATCAATGTCATCAACATCAGACTGCACACCTGAGTCTAACTCTTCACGCACAGGCTCTATCATTGAATAAGGAATGGTAACGTGTAAATCACCGCCACCGCCATCGAGTTCAATGTGGAAAGTACTCACCACCACCACTTCACTTGGGCTAACAATGTTAGCCATCGCAGGGTTAACTTCAAAACCAATGTATTCAAAGTTTAGCGGTAAAACTGTAGCCCAAGCTTCTTTTAAATCAATAAAAACCTGCTCAAGTACTTTTTGCACAATGCGTATTTCAGTGGGTGTAAACTCACGCCCCTCAATTTTAGCATGACGCCCATCACCACCAAAAAAGTTATCTACTAGCTTAAATACTAGCTTTGCATCCATTACAAACAGCGAAGTGCCTCTGAGTGGACGAATCTTTACTAGATTAAGGCTAGTAGGAACATACAGGGTATGAACGTATTCACCAAACTTCATAATTTGCACGCCACCAGAGGCAACGTGAGCACTACGACGCAGTAAGTTAAATAAACTAATGCGGGTGTAACGAGCAAAACGCTCGTTAATCATTTCAAGCGTAGGCATACGCCCACGCACAATCCTGTCCTGACTTGTGATGTCATAGGTGTGTACTCCACCCGGATCTGCATTAGCATCGGATGCATCGGATAAATCATCATCATCAACACCATGCAGTAGCAGGTCTATTTCATCCTGCGAGAGTAGATCCTGAACAGCCATAACACCTCACCTTAATCAGAAAAATAAGCAATACCACCCATTACTGCATTACAAAATCAGTAATCAGTACTTCATTAACTTTCATTTTTTCACGATCCATAACAGCCTGCACTACTTCAAATGCGCTCATTTGCAACTGCAGCTTGCCTTCAGGTGTTTGCATCGTTTGGTAATCTTGCTGAATAAATAATCTGTTTAAATTACTCTTCAGTAGCGGCATGTGTTTTTCAACCACCGCAGTAATGTCTTGGTTATCTGTTTTAATTGCTAAAGAAATTTGCATAAAACGCTGTTTGCGATCAGAAGAAGACATTGGCGCTACAAAGGGTTCTGGAAAAGAGTAATAAAAAGAAGTACTTTTAGCAGGCTTATCACTTACCTTGTTCGTTAACTGCTCTTCACCGGCAGCTGAATCGCCACCCATAAAATACATAGTGCCACCCACTGCAAGCGCAGCAAGAATGGCAAGTCCAATCACTAGGCCACCAATAAGCACTAACTTGTTTTTCTTTTCACCATCAGACATACACTACTCCTTCCTTAACTTTCAGCTTAATTAGCACAATAAATACAGCACTTAGAATCTAAGCGTAATAGTCTATCAGACCTAAAGGCTGAGTTAAGAGTGGAATTTCCATTTCATCAGAACCTTTTTCACCAGAATTTAATCCAGTACCTGCCTGTTGACCTGACTGATCTAAATCACCCCGACCTTTACCCTGATCTTGGCCTGCAAAGGATTCATCTGATACCTGTGCATCAGCTAGCATTAAACCTTGTGCTTCCATCATTTCACGCAGTTTAGGTAATGACTGCTCAAGCAATTCACGTGCATGCGCATTGGCGGCCTGAAAAATTACCGTTGCTTGATCGCCATCCATGCGTATTTGCACCCTTACACTACCTAAATTAGGGGGATCTAAGCGCATTTCCGCAGCCTGCATATTTTTAGCATTCATCAAATTAATGCGGTTTGCTAAACTTTGAGCATTAGATTCTGCCGCTGCTTGCTGCATAAAGGGTATAGACGAAAAACCTGCCGCCATTCGAGCCGTAGTTTGCTGTGCAGCGCCTGCTGCTTGGGGACTTAACCCCATACCTGCCGATTGTAACAACTGACTTAACGTCTCACCACCGGCACGGGCAGTACCACCTAAAGTACCTAAGCTACTAGCAGCATTGTTTAAACCATTGACCAAGCTGCTTACCTTGTTATCTTTATTAGCAAGGCCTAATTCTGCCGTTTGTTGCTTAATTTCTAACTTAGTATTAAAGGCAGCGGTTGAGCTGTCTACTTTAATTGCTAAATCTTTAGCCACTAACAATAAATAATCGCCCCGCGCTATAACCGCTAGCCGCTGAAAATCTATATCAGCACCTAATAGACCTGCTAAAAAATCAGGAAACCCTTCAGTGTCTTCTAAGCTTGCTAGCAAATCTTTTAACTCTTTAGGTAATTTTTCCATTACACCTTCAGGGTCATCTTTAAGGTCTTGCTTTAGCTTACTAAGCTCTTCTGGCGATAAGTCAGCTAACCACCGGCTAACACCTTCCACCACTTCTTGTTGTTCATCTTCTGGTAAAGCGGCAATAAACTTCCGTGCCGAATCAGTCATCGGCAAACTTTCGCCACGCGTATTAGGCTTATTATCAGCAAGTTTAAGGTGTAGCTGTTTAACTAAACTCTCTACCTGACTCGTTGCTGTTTTTAATTGGTTTTTAAACTGCGCCTTAAATTCACTGCTTGCTACCGATGAATCAGTAGATTTAGCTTTAGACTGAGCATTATTAGCTGTAGCGTTTAATAGAAAATCAACTCTTGAAGAACTATTCATCGATTAAATTCCTGATTTCAGCCCGTATAACCGGATAAGAAAATACTATGGTTAGGCTTAAAGCAGTATTCATGCCAACAGCTAACTTTGCCTTGAAGCTTTTTGGCTATTAAACTCATCAAACAACTTTTGTTCTTGCCGATTAGCAATAATGCTGTCTTCTTGGCGCGCAGCTTCCATAACGCTATCAATCGCTTTTGCACGGGCTTGTGTTTTAATCCAATGCTGTGTCACTTGAGCTTTTTGTTGTTCTAATAGCTTTATTTGTTCGCTTTGCTGAATCTGCGCTGTTTCTAAACGCTGAATAAAAAGCTGGTAACGCATCACCGCTTGCACATCCATTCTTCTACCGGGTGCATCACCACCACGCATCAACTGCAAATATTCTGATTCATAGTTTTTAAGCTGCCCTTTAGTCGCTTGCTCAGCAGCGATTTGGCTATTTAAATAACCCAACGCTTTTGCTGCTTCATCAACCTTACCCTGAGCCATTTTCAGAACAGGCTGCAAACGCTTTTCACGACTCATTGAAATACCCCACTATCACCCATCAAGCATCATATTTTTAGCTAGTAGCTCTAATCGTTGCTGACTAGTCAGCAGGTCAACTTTTTCGTCTAACCGCTGCTGTAAAAATTGGCGCATCACTGGCATTAAAGCAATCGCTAAATCTATCTCTTGATCGCTGCCCCGTGTGTAAGCACCCACATTGATTAAATCTTTGTTTTGCTGGTATTTAGCATAAACTTGCTTAAAGCGATACACACGCGCTAAGTGTTCGCTACTGACAATTTGTGGCATAGCACGACTAATCGAGGCCTCAACGTCAATCGCTGGGTAATGCCCTTCTTCTGCTAAGCGGCGCGACAAAACAATGTGCCCATCTAAAATAGCACGTGCTGAATCAGCAATCGGGTCTTGCTGGTCATCACCCTCTGTCAGCACCGTATAAAAAGCCGTAATTGAACCCTGCCCTTTTGCCGAATTACCCGTGCGCTCAACAAGTTTAGGTAGCATTGCAAAAACAGAAGGTGGATAACCTTTAGTCGCCGGTGGTTCACCAATAGCCAAAGCAATTTCACGCTGGGCTTGAGCATAACGGGTTAAGGAATCCATTAACAATAAAACGTTCTTACCTTTATCTCGGTAATATTCAGCAACGCTGTGGGTTAACTGTGCCGCTCTAAGGCGCATTAATGCGGCATCATCGGCAGGCGATGCGATAACAACTGAACGTGCCATGCCTTCTGGTCCAAGAATTTGTTCAATAAACTCTTTTACTTCACGCCCACGTTCACCAATCAAACCCACGACCGTAATATCAGCTTGTGTAAAGCGTGTCATCATACCCAACAATACTGATTTACCCACACCACTACCAGCAAATAAACCCATCCGCTGGCCTTGCCCTACAGTCAGCATAGAATTAATAACCCCCACGCCCACATCCAACGGCGTATCAATGGGGTGCCTGTTTAAAGGGTTAATAGTGCGACCATCTAAACTAGCGGATCCATCAGTGACCAGCGGCCCCTTATCATCTAAAGGGCGACCATAACCATCAAGCACTCGGCCTAGCAAGCCAAAACCAACCGGCACATTCATCGCATTTAAATTGGGCGTTACTCTGGCACCTGGGCGCAATCCTTCCGAATTTTTAAGTGGCATTAAAAAAATATTCTCACCTGAAAAGCCCACCACCTCAGCTTCAACAGGAATGCCCGTTGTTGATTCAATATTACAGTAAGAACCCACAGGTAAATTACAACCCACGGCTTCAAGTGTAAGGCCCACCATGCGCACTAAACGGCCTTCAACAAGGGGCGTATCAAGCGGTATATTTTTTTGATGATTCCTTAAGCGCTCTGCAAGGCTTAGGTTAACCATGAAGACCACCTAAATCATCATCGATTACATCTAAAGTGTCGCTGTCTGCTTCTATTTCTAAGGCATCAAGCGCATTATCAACGTACCGATCATCGTGCACTGTTTCAGGTGACCAAGTTTTTTTATCTGCTACAGCGGGTGGCTTTTGTTTTTTATCTTGAGCCACGCCCTCACTTACTGGCAAATCCCAATCACCTATTACCTCATCACCTATTACCTCATCACCTATGTCTATAATGTCGTCACCTATATCAACGAACGCATCACTTTCAGGAACAGGTTTGCCAGAAGAAGGTGCACCTTTAGATGCTGCATCATTGCTAGCAGGTAATTCAACTGCGGCTTCTTCGTCATTTTCTGCAAAAAGTAATGCTAAATCTGCTTCCACATCATCTAGGTCGATTTCTTGTGGAGCCTTAGCAGCTTTTTTTGAAGTGGGTGTTTTTTCTGCCTGTGGTTTGGGTTCTGATGCCATTTTGCCTAGCTCTTCAAGCTCATCTAACCCTTCATAAGGTTTAGGACGAGCTTTTACATCAGTTAAATCTGCTAGGTCTTCAAAATCAAAATCATTTTCTAAGCCTAAATCATCGACCGCACCAATAGCAGGCTCAGGTTTAGCAACGGGCTCAGGCTTGGCAACAGGCTCAGGCTTGGCAACAGGCTCAGGCTTGGCAACAGGCTCAGGCTTGGCAACGGGCTCAGGCTTGGCAACAGGCTCAGGCTTGGCAACCGGCTCAGGTTTAGCAACCGGCTCAGGCTGAATTTCTTGAGGAAGTTCGTGACGGGGTGCCTTTCCACGCTGCAAGCTTACCTGTGCAACGGGTTCAGGCTCAAGGGTTGGCTCTTCAGTTTCAAGTTCAGCCACCGCCTCTTCAGCAACGGCTTCCGTTGGCTGCTCAGGCTCAGAAAAGCCAGCATCTGCCAAGGGTTGTGCATCGGGTGTATTCAATACCTCATCAGGCAAAGGTGCTAAATTTTCAACTTCTGATTGATAAGCACCACCCAGCAATTTATCGATGACTTTTTTATAGCGACTTTCAAGTGTTGAATCAACCAAGCTTTGCAGCGTCTCAACTCTTACGCCCCCCATTGTTACTTCAGGGTCGCTCACTAAACGGTAGTCTTCTAATAAATCTTTACAAGCAGCTTCAGCAAGATTCAAATCTTCAGGATTCAGGTGAATCCTTAAACGCTGGTGGCCAACGGGCAAGGCCGCAACCGCCTCTTGTAGCACCTTAGTTAAAAACGTTCTTTCTAACTTCACTTCACGGCGCAAAATAGCCCGGCACACCAGATCAACCAAAGACAAGAGCGCATTTTCTACTTCCATGTCTAAAGCAGTCACAGGGCCTTGCAGTTGTTCAATTAAGCTCTGCAATCTAGCTAACTGCTGATCAACTTCCTGTTCTGCTTGGTCTAAACCTTGCTGATAACCTGCTTGAAACCCAGCTTCTTGGCCTGTTTGTTCACCTTCTTGGTAACCTAGTGCATGCCCTTCTTCTTGCCCTGCTGCCAACCCTTGGGCAAAAGCAGCAGCACGGCTTTCTTCACGCTCCTGTTCAGCTTGTGCAGCTAACTCTTCAGGGGAAGGTAGAGCCGGTTCAACAACAGGCTCTTCCTGATCCTCTTCTTCTTTTAGCTCATTCAAACGCTGAGCAATACGGCGCTTAACACCCGTAAGGTCAGGCATTTCCCAATGGGTATAAGCAACATTATCACTAACAGGAATACGTTTTTTGTTCTGCACTTGGTTTACCTAAAATTCAACGGTGAACATCCATTTTAAACCATTTCATCCCCATTAGAAGCAAGGTTAATGGTGCCTTCATCGGCAAGACGACGCGCCACACCCAGGATCTCTTTTTGTGAGGCTTCAACTTCACTTACACGAACAGGACCCTGTGCTTCTAAGTCATCACGTAACAGCTCGGCTGCACGCTTTGACATATTTTTAAAGATTTTCTCTTGTACCCTAGCCTCAGCACCTTTCAATGCAAAAGTCATTGTCTCGGGCTTAATTTCACGTAACAAGGTTTGTAGGTCTTTATCATCAAGGTCGGCAAGGTTATCAAATACAAACATAAGGTCTTCGATCTCTTCACCCAGCGCCTCATCAATCTCTTTAATGGCATCCATCAGCTCACCTTCAACATTACTGTCAAGGTTATTCATAATATCAGCAACCACTTTAACACCACCCATACTGGTAGTTTGCGTGCCGCCTGAACCTGAGAACTGCTTTTCTAAAATGTCGTTTAACTCTTGCAAAGCTTGGGGCTGTACCGATTCCAATGCAGCCACACGCAACATCACATCTAAGCGCACTTTAGGGTCAAAGAAACGAATGATTTCAGCACCCTGATCTGAATCTAAATAAGACAGAACAATGGCTTGAATCTGTGGGTGCTCAAAACGAATAATGTCGGCAACAGCACGGGGTTCCATCCACTTAAGTGTGTCTAAACCGGTGGTATTACCACCCAGTAGAATACGGTCAATTAAACCATTGGCCTTATCCTCACCCAGCGCCTCGCTAAGCATACGGCGAATGTAGCTGTCTGCGCCCACACCTAAACCTGTTTGCTCACTAACATCTTCAAGGAAATCACCTAAAACCTCCTCAACTTCGGCACGGCTAACGTTTTGTAGCTGTGACATAGCCAAGCCTATTTTTTGAACTTCTTTAGGCCCCATGTGCTTAAGCACTTGTGCTGCATCGGTTTCACCTAGCGACATCAAAAGTATTGCGGCTCTTTCTAAACTAGAAAGGCTTTCATTATGAAGGTCATCATCACTCATCGTTTGCTACCCATTGGCGTACTACCTGAGCCACCCGTCCTGGGTTCTCAGCAATCAAGGCACGAATTGCATTCAGTTGCCGCTCATAAAGATCACTTTGTGGCGCAAGTAAGGGGTCATCAGAAGCACTTAAAGTTACCTGATCATCTGACAAGCCATCATCAAGGGCTGCTAAAGAATCCAGTTCAGAATCATTAAGGTCTGAATCAGAACGTGCAGCCAAGTTACGCAGAATAGGACGTAACACACCAAAGATAAGAATCAGTACAAAAAGACCCGCTAAAACCTGTTTAGCTAACTCCCAAACCCAAGGCTGTTCCCACAAAGGTAGCTCTGGAAATTCTTCTACTGCACCTTCCACAAAAGGCGAGTTAATAACGCTTACACTGTCACCACGTGCAGCAGAGTAGCCCACAGCATTACGCACTAACGCTGTCAGCCGCTCAACTTCGTTCTCATTCCAAGGCAGGCGTTCGGCAATACCCGTTTCTGGGTTACGCTGAATTAAATCATCAACCACCACTGCAACCGTTAGGCGGGCAATACGACCTGAATCGTTGCGTGAATAACTCAGCGTTCTATCAAGCTCAAAATTACGTGTTGCCTGAGAGCGACGGTTTGTTGGGGTTTCTGATCCTTGCCCACCCGTTGCATTTTCAGGTGCAAAACCATCTTGGGGCGGCTGATTAGATAAGGCACCTGGAATACCTAAGGGGCCAAAATCACCATTGCGCTGTTCATTAACCGTTTGCTCACTGCGTATGGCGGGCATATCAGGATTAAACTGCTCAGAACTTTGCTCTATTTTAGTAAAATCAACATCAACAGAAACAGCCGTTTGGAAACGACCCGGACCTGCAAGGGGTTCTAAAATAGAACGGATACGTTCATTAATGCGCTGCTCAACTAGACGAGTGTGCTCTAGCTGCCGTGCCATCGCTTTGTCAGTTTCACTTTCTTCTTTTTGCGATAAAAGATTACCACGCTGATCCACAATGGTGACATCTTTTGAATCCATTTGCGGAATGCTTGAAGCAACAATGCGCATAATGGCATTGGCTTGCGCTGCATCCATGCTTCTGCCCGGCGTTAAGCTTAGAAAAACTGAAGCCGAGGGCTTGCGCTGATCACGCAAAAACACAGATTGGCGAGGCACAGCTAAGTGAACCCTTGCCTGACGTATCGCCTCTAAGCTTGAAATGGTTCTAGCTAGCTCACCTTCAACGCTGCGTAAATAACGCGCATTTTCCATAAACTGACTAGTGCCTAAGCCTTGATCCGTTTCAAGTAGCTCATAGCCTACCGTGTTGGGCTGACGTATATCAGCACCTGCAACTTGCATTCGGGCACGGTGAATATCCGTTTCTTTAACTAGCAAGGTGCCAGAAGTAGGATCAACACGGTACTTAATCTGATTTCTTTCAAGAATTTCTACAATAGCTGAAGAGTCCAACTCATTAAGGCTAGACATCAAAGGACGATAATTGTCTGACTGAGACCAGAGTACTACAGCAAAACCCAAGGCAATACTGGCAGCAAAACCAACCAGCAAAGCCATCTGACGCAGCACATTTAACTGATTAAAGTTGGCAAACATCGCTTCCGCTTTGCTACCACTCTTTAAAAAGCCACCTTTATTCTGCTTATCATTATTGGCTTGACCTGCAGCAACACCGCTCGCCTCTGACTGCACAGCTTCAGGTAAGTTAGTTGCCCCTGAATCACTGGCCACATTGGCAGGTGCATTTTCCATTCATTAACCCCAGTTAATCCATTCTGACGACCCGGACATTAAATAGACATCCGCATAACTTCTTGGTAAGCGTTTACTACACGTGTTCTTACCTGAGACATGGCTTCAAAAGCAACCGATGATTTTTGTGCAGAGATCATAACATTCACAATATCAACATCAGGGTCACCCATTTCATAACGGGTACGCAAATCATTGGCTTGTTGTTGATGGCCGTTCACGTTATCAACTGCCTGCTTTAACAGGGTAGCAAAAGAAGGGACTTCTTTAACATTAGAAGCAGCACCCACCCCAGCAATGGATTGAGTTGAGTTTTCTTGCAGCCCACTAACCAAAGGCGAAAAATCTGCCTTTGATGCATTCATGCCTTGATGTATCTGGCCTTGTGCTGAACGTATTTGTGTCAGCACACCTGAAATATCAGCGCGTTCAATCATAATCAGAACACCCTTTTCTATATTTAATGTTAACAATATGTAACAAGCTAGTAGTATAACAACCGCCACCCACAAACAATTAAAGGTGAGTTATTTTTACTCTATTAATACTTAAATTTATCAAGCTTATAGGCGGCTTACTTTACCGAATTGCACGCCTAATGACTACACTATCTTCCCATAATTTATTTGTAAATACAGATTATTAGTGCAACTTGAAGTTGCATTGCGTAAAAAAATAATTTAAGCACTTTTTTAATTACAAATAACCCTCATCACGCATTTTGGCTAATTTATAACGCAGGGTTCGTGGGCTTATCCCTAAACGCTCTGCTGTTTCTTTTTTACGTCCATCCTCTTGCTTGAGTGCATCCATAATAATTTGCCGTTCTTGACCCCACAAATCTTCTTTGAGTGCCTCACCTGAAAATTCAACTTTTGGCTCACTGACAGGTGCTAATAAATCCGTTTCAATAACCAAGCTTTGCAGCGTAATTTGATCACCTGTGGCTAAAATTAAAGCACGTTGCACCACATTTTCTAACTCACGCACGTTACCAGGCCATGAATGCTCCATTAAGCGTTTAGCAGCTTCTGGGTGCAGTTCTGGTAAGCGTTTCACCCCCATACGCTGGGCATGCTTAATGATTAAAAACTCAGTTAAAGGCACTATATCGGCAGGTCTGGCACGCAAAGGTGGCCAAGCTAGGGGAAAAACATTCAATCGGTAATAGAGGTCTTCGCGAAATAAACCCTCAGCCACTGCTTGCTTAAGGTTTCTGTTGCTTGTGGCTAAAATACGCACATTTAATTTTAAAACTTTACGTCCACCAAGGCGCTCAACTTCTTGCTCTTGTAGCACACGCAGCAATTTAGCTTGCAATTCTAATGGCATTTCTGTGACTTCATCCAGCAAAATAGTGCCATTATCTGCCTGTTCAAATTTACCCGGTGTACTGGCATTTGCCCCTGTAAAAGCCCCTTTTTCATAACCAAACAAGGTGGCCTCTAAAAGGCTTTCAGGTATTGCTGCACAGTTAATAGCAATAAAAGGCTTGTCTGCTCGATCCGATTCTGCATGAATAAAGCGCGCCAACACCTCTTTACCTGTACCCGATTCGCCGCCAATCATAACCGACGCATCACTTTTAGCGACTCGGCTAGCTAAATTCAGCAATTCACGACTCGTTGGATCTTCCACAATAGGCTGGTCTGCTTTTAATTGCTTACCACCTGCTTGGGCTTGAAGTAGTGGCTTAATTACTTTCACTAAAACGTCAGGATCAAAAGGCTTAACTAAATAATCAGCAACGCCTTTACGCATGGCATCAACCGCCTGATCAATGCTGCCATAGGCGGTCATTAATACCACCGGTACGCCCGGCCAATTTTTTTGAACAGCCGTTAGCAGCTGATGGCCGTCCATTACTGGCATATTAACATCAGATACCACCAAGCTAATCGGGTGTTTCTTCATTTTTAATAAAGCTTCTTGGCCATTTTCTGCTGAAACATAAGACCAGCCTTCTAAAGCTAGCGTGTCTTCCAACGCCTCACGCAGGTCAGCATCATCTTCTACAATTAAAATTTGCTGCATTTATTCTCTCCAGAATCTACCTTAGGCTTAGCTTATGCTTTTTTAAGTTAAGTAATTGTGCCTGTAGGCAAAGCCAACCAAGCCCTTACGCCCTTCCCCAAACTGGTTTGTAACCAAAAACGCCCTTGATGCGCCTCTACCACGGCCTGAACAATAGCCAAGCCTAATCCTGTTCCTTGTGATTTGGTGGTATAAAAAGGTTCTTGTGATTTTTGCACCTGACTGGTATCAATCCCAGGGCCATTATCAGCCACGCAAAGCAATAAATGCGGCCCAGCTAAACCGGGCAGGTCGTCCACCACTTCTAGGTGAAGGGTTATTTTTGGCGCAGGGCTTATTGCCTCAACAGCATTATTCACTAGGTTAAGCACTGCCCCCACCAGTGAATCAAGGCTAATCACCAGCTCCCCTGCAACACAGCCCACTTCCCAAACAAAAGTTAACTGGTTTCTTTCAACTAATGGCTGAATAGCATCTTGCAGGGCTTGCAAAAATGCGGCCACTTGCATACGCCTTGCCATACGGGTTTCACCTTTGGCAAAAATAAGCATGTCGCGTATTTGTTGGTCCATGTGCTGCAAGCGGCTCTTAATTCTGGCAGCAAATTTTTTTTGTTGCTCAAGCTCTAAGTTATCTTTTTGTAAATGCCCAGCATAAAGCAAAGCAGTTGTCAGCGGTGTGCGTAACTGATGCGCTAAGGATGCAACCATATTACCCATAGACGATAAGCGCTCATGGCGCGCTAGCTGCTCTTGTAATTGCCGTGTTTCTGTTAAGTCTTGTAATAAAATTAGCTGCCCAGCACCTTCTGATAAAGAACTAATAGAAAGGCTTACACGCCGACCATCACGCAAAGACACTTCATGCCCGTCATCGCTGCGGGGTGCAAAAGCACGCTGCACAACAGCAAACCAAGGCTCATAAAGCAAAGGTTCGCCTAATAAAGCAATGGCAGGCACATTAGCTTGGCTAACCTTGCCATGCTGATTTAATAACACCAAACCTGCAGGTAAAACAGCCAATACATCAGACAAGGTTTGCTCAGCTTCAGCGACCTTGGCAGCAGGAATTTCTGTCACGTTTAAACCCACCCTAATTTGATTAGTCTTACTTGATTTCAGCCATTTTCGCACAGACCCCAGTGTTTTGGTTAGAATGGCACTTTACTACTTTACCTGCCGGAATCTCATGTCGACACCTTTTATCCATTTACGCTTGCACACCGAATTTTCCCTTCATGATGGCCTTATACGCCTTAAACCCTTGGCTAAAAAAGCGGT
The DNA here is from genome assembly GCA_947624795.1 of uncultured Marinospirillum sp. Taxonomy (GTDB): domain Bacteria; phylum Pseudomonadota; class Gammaproteobacteria; order Pseudomonadales; family Halomonadaceae; genus Marinospirillum. The sequence goes on along the minus strand of CANQLY010000005.1, from coordinate 13,358 downwards.
CGAGCTAGGTTATCCTGCGCTGTCTTTAACCGATGAAAGCAACCTTTTTGCACTGGTTAAGTTTTATAAATCAGCCCAAAAAACAGGCATCAAACCCATTATTGGCAGTGATTTGTGGCTGGAACCCCTAGATAAAAAATCGCAGCCAGCGCGTATAACTTTGCTAGCAATGAATAATCAGGGGTATCTAAATTTAACCGAACTCTTGTCACGGGCTTGGCTTGAAGGGCAATACCTAGGTAAGCCTCACCTAAAATTTGAATGGCTAGCGGCGCAGCCTGAAGGCTTAATTGCTTTGTCGGGTGCTAAAGAAGGGCCGATAGGCCAATTACTTTTAGCGGGGCATTTAGAAGAAGCCACAGAGTTAACGCAACTTTGGATGAAGCTATTTCCTAATGCTTTTTATTTGGAAGTGCAGCGCACAGCCCGTTTAGGCGACGAAGAGTGCCTCCATGCTAGTGTAAAACTGGCGCAACAGCTAGGCTGCCCCTTGGTTGCCACTAATGATGTGCGCTTTATGGATCGTAAAGATTACTGGGCGCACGAAACACGAGTGGCTATTGGTGAAGGCCGCAGCCTTGACGACCCTCGCCGTGAAAACAATTATTCAGAAGAACAATATTTAAAAAGCCCACAAGAAATGCAGGCCTTGTTCAGCGACCTGCCTTCAGCCCTTACCAACAGCGTAGAAATTGCTAAACGCTGTAACGTTGAAGTGCGCCTTGGTGAATATTTTTTACCAAAACTGCCCATTGACCCAGGCATGACTGAAGATGAGTTCTTTCGTAAAAAATCCCATGACGGCCTAACCAAGCGGTTTGAAAAACTGTACCAACCACGGCCTGAAAACTTTGCCAAAATAGAACAAGAATACCGCGACCGGCTCGACTTTGAGCTTAACACCATTATTCAAATGGGTTTTCCTAGCTACTTTTTAATTGTTGCCGACTTTATTGGTTGGGCCATTAATAATCAAGTGCCGGTGGGCCCTGGGCGGGGTTCAGGTGCAGGTTCACTGGTGGCTTATGCGTTGAACATTACCGACCTAGACCCAATTCACTACAGCCTACTGTTTGAACGCTTTCTTAACCCAGAAAGGGTTTCGATGCCCGACTTTGATATCGACTTTTGCATGGAAGGCCGAGAAAAAGTAATTAGGTACGTCACCCAAACTTATGGCCGTGAAGCTGTTTCGCAAATTGTAACCTTTGGAACCATGGCCGCCAAGGGCGTGGTGCGTGACGTGGCAAGAGCGCAGGGCAAACCTTACGCCATTGGTGATCGCCTGTCTAAATCCATTCCTTTTGAAGTGGGCATGACACTTGCCAAGGCCGCCGATGAAGTCGACGAATTAAAAACACTTGAAACAGCCTACCAAGCCAATTTAAAAGGCGAGTTAACCGAACAAATGCTAGAAAGCCTAGACCAAGAGGGCTATGAAGTTTGGGCTATGGCACGTGAGCTTGAAGGGATTGCGCGTAACACAGGTAAACACGCCGGTGGGGTGGTTATTGCGCCCAGTAAACTCACCGACTTTGCACCCGTAATGGCCGATGAAGAAGGCAATGGCTGGGTTGTGCAGTTTGATAAAGACGACATTGAAGAAGCCGGCTTAGTTAAGTTTGATTTTCTTGGCCTGCGTACCCTAACCATTATTGATAGGGCGCTAAAAGACATCAATGAAAAGCGCAAGCTAACAGGCGAAGCCCCCTTAGAAATAACCGGCATTCCATTAAATGATAAAACCACCTTTGATCTACTAAAAAAAGCCGAAACCACCGCTGTTTTTCAGCTGGAATCACGCGGCATGAAAGAGCTGATTAAAAAACTAAAGCCCGACAGCCTAGAAGACATGATTGCACTGGTGGCACTCTTTCGCCCCGGCCCTTTGCAATCGGGCATGGTCGATGACTTTATTCAGCGCAAACACGGTTTATCAAAAATTTCTTACCCCCACCCAGATTATGAAGATGCTTCACTTGAACCCGTATTAGCACCCACCTATGGCATCATTCTTTACCAAGAACAGGTGATGCAAATAGCACAGGTAATGGCCGGCTTTACGCTTGGCGGTGCCGACATGCTGCGGCGCGCTATGGGTAAGAAAAACCCTGAAGAAATGGCTAAAATGCGCCAGCTATTTATGGAAGGTAGCCAAAAAAATGGCATAGATGCCATTAAAGCAGGGCATATTTTTGACTTGGTAGAAAAGTTTGCAGGCTATGGTTTCAACAAATCTCACTCAGCCGCTTACGGCCTTGTTTCTTACCAAACGGCTTGGCTAAAAACCCATTACCCTGCTTCATTTATGGCGGCGGTTATGTCGACTGAAATGAACAACACCGACAAGGTGGTTATGCTAGTTGAAGAAAGTCGTGCCATGAAGCTAATCATTAACTCGCCCAATGTTAACCTAGGCAACTGGCATTTTACTGTAAATGCACAAGGTGAAATTGTTTATGGCCTAGGTGCAATAAAAGGCGTGGGTGAAAGCCCTGTTGAAGCTTTAATTGAGGCAAGAGAAGCAGGCGGTGCTTTCACTGATTTGTTTGATTTTTGCAGTCGGGTTGATATGAAACGCTTAAACAAGCGCAGCATTGACGCACTGATTCGCAGCGGCGCTTTAGATGAACTTGCCCCTAGCCGCAACCTGCTATTAGCCGCTTTAGAAGACGCGCTTAAAGCCGCCGACCAAGCCAACCGCAATGCAAGCCTTGGAATGGATGACTTATTTGGCGGCCTAAGCGTTGCACAAGCCAGCAATACTAACCCTTATGCAGCCTACCTAAACACCCCACAATGGACAGACAAACAACGCCTAGCCGGTGAAAAAGAAACCCTAGGGCTTTACTTAACAGGTCACCCCATTGATGAATACGAAGCAGAACTTAAACGCTTTGTTAGTAAAAAAATAGCCAACTTGCAACCATCAAGAGAACCACAACGCATTGCCGGTTTAGTGATGGCGTTTCGCACCATGCGTAACAAGCGCGGTGAAACCCTAGCCTTCTTAACCCTTGATGACCGTTCTGGACGCCTTGAAGTTTCAATTTTTGGCGAAGAATATGAGCGTTATAAAGCCCAGCTAACCAAAGATGCACTACTTATTTTAGAGGGCGAAGTCAGGGAAGATGCCTTTACCGGTGGCCTTGCCATGCGCTGCAAAGAAATTACCCCCATTGCAGAAGCGCGCAGCAGATTTGCCCACGCCCTAGAACTGAATTTTAATGAACACAACTTTGATACTAACCAAGTTATTCAGCTAGGCGAATGCTTAACCAAGCACCAACAACAAGACGGCGGTTTAGAAGTTTACCTTGTTTATACCTGCCAGTTAGGCAAAGCAACCCTCTTACCTAGCAACACTTGGCGTGTTAATCCAAAAGATGAATTACTTGAAGAGTTAAGCAAACTACTGGGCAAAGACCAGCTGCACCTAGTCTATTTAAATGAGGGGCAGGCAAGGCGAGCTTAGTGAAATTACAGTTTAAGTTTTGAGTCTGCAGCATCTTTCGTCTATAGTTGCCGCCAATAGTTGCCGCAAATTTAAGTTAAAGTTGCGACTCAACTTACCTTATAAACAGCTGCTAAATAAATTCTAGGCGAACCTACTATTATGAATTTGAACTATTTAGATTTTGAACAACCCATTGCTGATCTTGAATTAAAAATTGAAGAGTTACGCCTAGTGGGTAACGATTCAGACCTTAACCTAAGCGATGAAATTACCCGTTTGCAAGAAAAAAGCCAAAAGCTTACCGAGCAAGTTTTTTCTAATCTAACGGCTTGGCAGGTTTCGCAATTAGCACGCCACCCCATGCGTCCTTATACGCTTGATTACTTAAACCTGCTGTTCGATGACTTTGACGAGCTGCACGGTGACCGTAATTTTGGTGACGATGCAGCCATAGTGGGTGGCATGGCACGCCTAGATGGCCGCCCTGTGATGGTTATTGGCCACCAAAAAGGCCGTGATGTAAAACAAAAAGTTAAACGTAATTTTGGGATGCCACGCCCCGAAGGTTACCGTAAAGCACTGCGCTTAATGGAAATGGCCGAACGCTTTAAAATGCCCATTTTAACCTTCATTGACACCCCAGGCGCCTACCCTGGCATTGACGCTGAAGAGCGCGGCCAGTCTGAAGCCATTGCCTTTAACTTAGCGGTTATGTCACGCCTAAAAACACCCATTATTTCTACTGTTATTGGTGAAGGCGGTTCAGGTGGCGCACTGGCCATAGGCGTGTGCGACGAACTCATGATGCTGCAATATTCAACCTACTCAGTTATTTCACCCGAAGGCTGCGCCTCAATTTTATGGAAAAGCGCCAGCAAAGCCGCCGATGCAGCCCAAGCGATGGGGCTTACCGCACCCCGCTTAAAAGAACTTGGCTTGGTTGATAGACTAATTCCTGAACCCCTAGGTGGCGCGCACCGCAACCCAGAAGCGATGGTTATTAATTTAAAAGCTGCCTTAATTGAAGCACTAGAAAAGCTTGATGAAAACACGGAAGAAGAACTGCTAGAAAGACGCTACCAGCGCCTTATGAGCTATTCTTCACTGCAAGACATTTCTTAACCTAAACTTTTTAAATTAGCTATTTAGGTTAACGATTAAAAAGAGGCGATTAAATTGCCTCTTTTTTTGCCTAGGCGGTTTCTTTTTATGCACCCACTTGTAAAACAACTGCAACAAACACTCCCCCCCAACACCAGTAAAATCTGCGTGGCTTTAAGTGGTGGCCTAGATTCACGGGTACTTTTTGAACTGGCTAAACAATTTAAACAGGCAAGGCAACAACAAGAACACCAGCCAAAAATTCAATTAAGAGCCATTCATATTCATCACCAGCTTTCACAGTTTGCTGATGATTGGGCGGCTTTTTCACAAGCAATTTGCGATGCAGCCAAAGTGCCCTTAAGTATTTATCAAGTCGATACAAAAGACTTTGCCACGGCAAGCCTAGAAGACCGTGCAAGGCGTGCAAGGTACCAAGTGTTTGAACAAGAACTGCAAGCCGGTGAAGTGCTTTTACAAGGCCACCACCAAGACGACCAAGTAGAAACGCTCTTATTGCGTCTGTTGCGCGGCGCCGGAACTTTGGGGCTGGCCAGCATTCCTTTGCAAAGACCGCTGGGCAAAGGGCTTATTTTACGCCCACTATTAAATACGCCCAGATCTGAACTGCTTAAGTTTGCCCAAGCAGCACAACTCACATGGGTGGAAGATGACAGTAACTTTGAAGTGGATTTTGACCGTAACTTTTTACGTTTAGATATTCTGCCTCTATTACAAAAACGCTTTTCCAACACCAATGCAAACTTAGCCCGTGTTACCCAGCTAGCCACCCAAAGCCAGCAGCTTAACCAAGACCTAGCCAAACTCGATTTAGCCCACTGCCAACGCACAGAACACAGCCTTAACTTAGCAAGCTTTTTAAAACTGGCCGACTATCGCCAAGTTAATTTGCTGCGCTATTGGTTAAGAATAAGAAACTTAACCCTTCCAGGGCATAAAATTTGGCAAGAATTAACCAAGTTGTATAGCGCCGGTGAAGACACTCAACCCATTATTTGCTGGGATAAAGGCGCTGCACAAGTTGAGGCTAGACGTTTCCAAAACCAGTTATTTATAGCGCCTAGCCACTATTTCCAGCCACTGGCTAATAATTGGCAAGCTAGCTGGGATGGTAAGTCCCCATTTAATACACCGGTTGGAAAAATAGATTTTCAGCTGGTTAATCAACAAGGTTCTGACCCCAAGACCCACTCCAGCATTCCACCTTTTATACCTTTTATACTTAAAGCTCGCCAAGGTGGTGAGAAATTACGCCAAACTAAACGTGGGCAACGTGATGTAAAGCGTTTGTTGCAAGAGCTAGCACTACCCCCTTGGCAGCGTAACCAGTTGGTTTTTATTTGGCAGCAAGACCAATTGGTTGCGGTCGATCAATACCTAGTAGCAGAAGGCTGGCAGATCATTAAATGAGTTGATTCTTGCTTTGGATTTTTTAGCCCTTCTGGTAGACTAGCTTCCCATCTAAAGGCTTTTCCTCCCTGTTTTTTTGTTCTGACCTATAAAAGGTTAGAAACTGATCTATTTTTCGGACGGTTTTCATGACGCGTTACATATTCGTGACTGGTGGTGTTGTTTCATCTTTAGGAAAAGGCATAGCTTCTGCTTCCCTAGCAGCAATTCTTGAAGCCCGTGGCTTAAAGGTCACCATCATGAAGCTGGACCCCTACATTAACGTAGACCCAGGCACCATGAGCCCTTTTCAGCACGGTGAAGTTTTTGTAACCGAAGACGGCGCAGAAACCGACCTAGACTTAGGCCATTACGAACGTTTTATTCGTTCACGCATGACCCAAAAGAATAACTTCACCACAGGCCGTGTTTATGAACACGTACTCCGCAAAGAACGCCGCGGTGATTATTTTGGTGGCACAGTGCAAGTTGTGCCGCACATTACTGATGAAATTCAAGAACGTGTTATCGAAGGCTCTAAAGGTTACGACATAGCTTTAGTTGAAGTGGGCGGCACGGTAGGCGATATTGAATCCCTGCCCTTTTTAGAAGCCATTCGTCAAATCAGGGTTAAAGTCGGTTCACAACACGCGCTGTTTATGCACCTAACCCTAGTGCCTTATTTAAAAACCGCCGGTGAAACCAAAACCAAGCCCACCCAGCACTCGGTTAAAGAACTGCGTTCTATCGGTATTCAACCCGACATTCTTATTTGCCGCTCTGAAGTAAGTATTGAAGCTAACGAGCGCCGCAAAATTGCCCTCTTCACCAATGTTGATGAAAATGCGGTTATTTCTTTGCCTGATGCCGATACCATCTACCGCATTCCCAGCATGTTGCATGAGCAGGGCCTTGATGAAATTGTGGTACAAAAATTTGGTATAACCTGTCCAGAAGCTGATTTAAGCGAATGGGTGCAGGTGGTTGATGCCAAACTTAACCCTCAGAAAACCGTTAAAATTGCCATGGTCGGTAAGTACATGGAATTATTAGACGCTTACAAATCTTTAATTGAAGCCATTCAACACGCTGGCATCAAAACCCGCACCAAGGTTGAAGTCGACTTTATTGATTCTGAAGAAATTGAACGCAAAGGTACCGATCGCCTAATAGATAAAAATGCCATTCTAGTGCCTGGCGGTTTTGGTGAACGCGGTGTGGAAGGTAAAATTCTGACCGCACAATTTGCCCGTGAGAACAAAGTTCCCTACCTAGGCATTTGCTTAGGTATGCAGGTCGCCGTTATCGAATTTGCACGCAATGTGGTGGGCTGGAAAGATGCCGACTCTACTGAATTTACCCTAGACACCCAGCACCCAGTTATTGGTTTAATTACCGAATGGATAACCGCTGACGGCAAGATAGAAACGCGCGACACTAATTCAGACCTAGGCGGCACCATGCGTTTAGGCGGCCAAGTTTGCCATATTGAACCCAACACTAAAGCTTCAGTAAGCTATGGTGCTGAAAAAATTGTCGAGCGTCACCGCCACCGTTACGAAGTGAATAACCAGTTTATTGGCGAACTAGAAAAAGCTGGCCTTATTGTTTCGGGTCGCAGTGAAGACAAGGCACTGGTTGAAATGATTGAGCTGCCTAACCACCCTTGGTTTGTGGCTTGCCAATTCCACCCAGAATTTACTTCCACACCGCGTGATGGTCACCCACTTTTTACTGAATTTGTGAATGCTGCTTTAGCACACAAGGCCGAACGTAAAAGCACGGGCAATGCCGTATGAGTCTAAACCCTAACAATCTAGCCAGTATTAGGGTTGCCGACCTAACACTGGCTAACAACCGCCCCTTTGTTTTATTGGGCGGCATGAATGTGTTGGAATCGCGTGATATGGCAATGCGTGTAGCGGAACACTACGTTGAGGTTACACAAAAACTGGGCATTCCTTACGTTTTTAAAGCCAGTTTTGACAAGGCCAACCGCTCTTCTATCCATTCATTTCGCGGACCTGGCCTTGATGAAGGCTTAAAACTGTTGCAAGAAATTAAAACTACCTTTAATTTACCCGTTATTAGTGATATTCATGAATGGGAACAGGCAGTGCCAGCCGCTGAAGTTTTAGATGTTTTGCAATTGCCCGCTTTTTTAGCGCGCCAAACCGATTTAGTCGCAGCCATGGCTAAAACGGGCAAGCCTGTTAACGTAAAAAAACCCCAGTTTATGTCGCCTGGCCAAGTGAGCAATTTAATAGAAAAGTTTGCTGAGTGCGGTAATGACCAAGTGATGCTTTGTGAGCGTGGCGCTTGTTTTGGTTACGACAACCTAGTCGTTGATATGCTAGGTTTTGGCGTGATGAAAAAAGTGGCCAACAACGCACCCCTTATTTTTGATGTGACGCATGCGTTACAAATGCGTGATGCAACGGGTGCAGCTTCGGGTGGTCGCCGTCAACAAGTAGCAGAATTAGGGCGGGCGGGTTTAAGCCAAGGTATAGCGGGGTTGTTTTTAGAAGCTCACCCCAACCCAGACCAAGCCAAATGTGATGGCCCTTCAGCTTTACCGCTAGATAAACTCGAACCTTTTTTACAGCAGATGAAAGCAGTGGATGATTTAATTAAATCCCTGCCTGAATTACACATTGATTAAACCCTTATTTAATAATTAACTATCCTAACTGACTTAATTGGAGACTTCTTTTCATGGCTAAGATTATCGAAATTAAAGGGCGTGAAGTGCTGGATTCACGTGGCAACCCTACCATCATGGTTGACCTGTTAGTAGACGGTGGTTTCAAAGGTTCTGCCTGCGCTCCTTCTGGTGCTTCTACTGGTTCTCGTGAAGCGCTTGAACTGCGTGATGGCGACAAGTCTCGCTACCTAGGTAAAGGCGTTCTTAAAGCCGTAGCCAATGTAAATGGCCCCATTCGTGATGCGCTGTTAGGCCAAGATGCTAGCCAACAGGCTGCTATAGATAAAATTATGCTAGAACTTGATGGCACCGAAAACAAAGCCAAGCTAGGTGCTAACGCCATTTTAGCGGTTTCACTGGCTGCCGCCAAAGCCGCCGCCGAAGCAAAAGGCATTGAACTGTTTGAACACATAGCTAACATTAATGGCACGCCGGGCGTTTATTCCATGCCTGTGCCGATGATGAACATTATCAACGGTGGTGAGCACGCCGATAACAACGTTGATATTCAAGAATTTATGGTACAGCCAGTTTCAGCACCTAACTTTGCTGAAGCACTTCGCGCTGGTGCAGAAATTTTTCATGCACTTAAAAAAGTATTACAAGATAAAAACCTTAGTACCTCAGTGGGCGATGAAGGCGGTTTTGCACCTAATTTAGCCTCTAACGCTGAAGCACTGGCCGTTATTAAAATTGCCGTTGCCGCTGCTGGTTATGAATTAGGCAAAGACATTACCCTCGCCTTAGACTGTGCGGCTTCTGAGTTTTACAAAGATGGCCAGTACAATCTAGCCGGTGAAGGTAAAGTTTTTACTGCTGAAGAATTTAGCGATTATTTAGCAGACCTTTGCCAAACCTACCCCATTGTTTCTATTGAAGATGGTCAAGATGAATCTGACTGGGCTGGTTGGAAAATTCAAACTGAAAAACTGGGTGACAAAGTTCAGCTAGTGGGCGATGACCTATTTGTAACCAATACTAAAATTTTACAAGAAGGCATTAACAAAAATATCGCTAACTCCATTCTTATTAAATTCAACCAAATTGGTACCCTAACTGAAACCTTAGAAGCCATTCAAATGGCAAAAGATGCGGGTTATTCAGTGGTTATTTCTCACCGTTCAGGCGAAACAGAAGATTCAACCATTGCAGACCTAGCCGTAGGAACCGCAGCTGGCCAAATTAAAACTGGTTCACTATGCCGTTCTGACCGTGTAGCTAAATACAATCGCTTATTAGTTATAGAAGAAATTCTAGGCAGTAAAGCACCCTATGCAGGTTTAAAAGCCATAAAAGGCCAATAACTCTACTGCCACTTGCCATCAACAACATGAATCAATAACACGCACTCACCGCAGGGTTTTAATACAGATTAAGCCCTGCATTAAGTCCTACATTAAACCCTGCGGCTACTTGATTGCCGCCTCTAAATAGCAAGGCAAGGCACAACTAAAGTTTTAATTAGTAGTAAGCTTTTAACAGGAAAGCCTAGATGCCAGTTTCTTTAAAAAAAACCCTACTTCTATTAATCAGCCTTTCTTTATCAGGCTGCTTTACCTTGTATAAGCCTTGGCAAACAGCCCTAACCCAACCCACAGCAAACCAACGCCCTGCTTGGATAAACAACCCTCAAATGGCAGGTAAAATTGTAGGGCTTGGGCATTCAGGACTGCATTTTAATGGGCGGGCAGCGCAGCGAGAACTAGCCACGCGCCGTGCCCTTGATGAAATCGCAAGGCAAATAGGCGTTACAGTCAGCAACTCCACTGTGATTAATCAGCAACTGACCGGCGTAGGCTCAAGCACAAGCATGACAGGCAACTCACTGCACCAAGTGGGTAACAAAATGGTCAATGCAATCATAAAAGACGAATGGCAAGAAGGCGACATCCTTTATATTCTTATGGTTGCCGAATGATAAACCATCCAACTTGCCCAACCTTTGTAGCAGTTAAAGCAACAAGAAGGTGCTGAATTTCGTATAATCATTTTTTTACTCTTGTTGCTAATTATTATGTCGCGTCCTTTATCTCTTCTAGTGGTAATTTTACTGTTAATAACTCAATACAGGCTTTGGTGGGGTGAAAATGGCCTCATTGAATATTGGCAAACTAAAACCCTCGTTTTAAATTTAGAAATAAATAATCAGCAGCTACAAAAACGCAATGCCCGACTTGATGCCCAAGTACAAGACCTAAAAAGTGGCTTAGATGCCTTAGCAGAAAGGGCTCGCTTTGATTTAGGCATGATTGGCAAGGAAGAAACTTTTTTTTGGATTGTGGGTGATACGCCCCAACTATTTACCCTCCCTGAACCTGCAATGGAGCCAACACCACCATGAGCAGCATAGCCACCCCTACTAATAACCTTTGGTGCTTGCTGCCAGCAGCGGGTATAGGCCAGCGCATGGCAACCAAATTGCCTAAACAGTATTTGCCCTTAGCAGGAAAAACACTCATAGAAGTTACACTTAGCCGCCTGCATTTGGCTTTTCCTGATGCTTTTTTAGTACTGCCCCTGCACAAAGACGATTTGTGGTGGCCAGCAGCAGAACAAAGGTTTTTACACGATTACCCAAAAGCCAAGTTAATCACTTGCCTAGGTGGTAAAGAGCGTGCCGATTCAGTATTCAATGGCTTGAATGCACTTACCGCCCTAGCCCAAGCAGACGATTGGGTCATGGTGCATGACGTGGCTCGCCCCTGCGTTACTCAGCAAGATTTACAAAAGCTGTATAACGCCTTGCAAGATCACCCCGTTGGCGGTCTTTTGGCAGCACCGGTTGCCGATACTATGAAGCGTAGCCAAGCCTGTGCTAACAACAGTTACCAAAAAGTCGGTGCAACGGTTGATCGCAATCAGCTTTGGCATGCACTTACGCCACAAATGTTTCGCTATAACAAACTACACTCAGCCCTAGCAGAAGGGTTAGCTAATAACCTAAGCCTAACCGATGAATCCTCTGCCTTAGAAGCCGCAGGTTTTAACCCTTTATTAATTATAGGGCGCAGAGACAACATTAAAATCACGCACCCTGAAGACCTTCCCTTTGCAGAACTACTGCTTGCTCACCAACAAACCCTTCAAAAAAGGAAATAAACCATGCGTATTGGACAAGGCTTTGATGTTCATAAATTTGGCCCAGGCGAATTTATTACCCTAGGTGGCGTACACATTCCTTACCACCAAGGCTTAGAAGCCCATTCCGATGGTGATGTGCTTATTCATGCCCTTTGCGATGCCTTATTAGGCGCTTGTGGTTTAGGCGATATTGGCCACCATTTCCCCGACACTGACCCTGCCTTTGCCGGGGTCGACAGCCGTATTTTATTGCGCCGTGTAATGGCCGAAGTGCAAAAAAAGGGCTACCAGCTTACCAACGCCGACATGACACTGATTGCCCAAGCACCCAAAATGGCACCCCACCTGCCGGCCATGTTAGAAAATCTAGCCGCTGATTTAAACACCCCCGTGGATAGATTAAACATTAAAGCCAGCACCACTGAAAAATTAGGCTTTGTAGGCCGCAATGAAGGCATTAGCGCTTTAGCTGTTGTTCTTTTGGAAAACTCATGCCATTAAAAACTTTACAAAACCAATTGCCGACCGCCTTGCCTGCATCCCCTTGGCAGGGTGTTTACCGTTTAGCGCCTGAAGATTTTCTAGTAGAAGAAGTCTTAGGTTTTGAGCCTGAAGGCCAAGGCGAACACTTGTATTTATGGATAGAAAAAAATGGCAGCAACACCCTGTTTGTGGCGCAAGAACTGGCTAGAAGTGCCGGCATTCACCCCAAAGCGGTGGCCTATTCAGGTTTAAAAGACCGCCATGCCATTACCCGCCAATGGTTTTCTTTGCACCTAGCAGGCAAAGCAGACCCAGCCATTGCTGACCTTAACGGCGCTAACTGGCAAGTGTTAAAAATGGTGCGCCACCCACGTAAACTAAAACGTGGCACTCACCGCAGCAACCATTTTACTTTACGCTTGCGTGTTGATAATGCCGATGAAACCACCGGCAGCTGGCTTAAAGAACGCTGGCAGCAGATTATTCAACAAGGTGCGCCTAACTATTTTGGCCCACAACGCTTTGGGCGAGGCGGCCAAAACCTAACCAAAGCTTTAGATTGGTTAATGGCTAATCCACCACAAAAACCACCCAAGCGCCAAGAAAAAAGCCTTTACCTGTCGGCCCTACGCAGCGCTTTGTTCAATGCTTGGTTAGCCAAAACCCTCACTGAACAACACTGGCAAGCTCCCTTAGCAGGCAGTTGTTTTAACTTACAAGGCACACGCAGCTATTTTGCCGACCCAGCGGCAACCAACATTGCTGAGCGTTTAGCCAAAGGCGACATTAACGCGGCAGGGCCTTTAGCAGGCAAGGGTAATTTACAAAGTGCAGGCAGCGCCTTAGCGGCAGAAACGGCTTTTTGTGAAGATTATTTACCCTACTGGCAAGCCCTAGAAAAACAAGGCTTAACACTGGATTATAAGCCTTTGCGAATGCTGCCCCAAGCCACTGAATTTAACTGGCAAGCACCTTGGTTAACGCTCAGTTTCACATTGCCCAGTGGCTGTTTTGCAACCAGCCTGCTAAGTGAATTAATTACAGCACAAGATGCACAACTGGCTTAAGCTTGTTTTGAATTAAGGAGAGAGCTAAATGAAGTTACTTTTATCCAATGATGAC
>CANQLY010000004.1 GCA_947624795.1 uncultured Marinospirillum sp. | reverse complement strand
GGTTCATGTCTTTCCAGCCATAGCCTATATGGCAAGAAGTACAACGTGGCTCGTTAGTCACGACCATGCCGCAAAAGCTGTTCATTACCTTGCTTTTACCTAGCTGCTGACCGGTTTCTTCATGGTCATAAAGCCAAGTCCAGTGGGTGGTTTTTTTAACCTGACTGGCAGCTTCTGTGTGGCAACTTAAACAAGCTTCAGTCACTTCAGGGGCGGTTTTAAATTCGCCCTGCAGCACTTTAAATTTGCTGTGGTCAGCCGTGGTTTGTGAAGGTTTATCAGCCGCTTGCAGGCTTCCTACTAACAAAGCTGTTAGAAGTAGTCCCGCAAGTAACTTTAGTAATCGGGGTTGGGTTAGTTTTTTCATCAGCAATGCCTTACTGCTTAAGCAGCTTCTATATTATATTAATCCTATATAATACTACTAAGCAGCAGAAAACTGAAAAGGTATTTAACTAGCACCGTGATTTATATCCCCGCCCTTGTTGGGCGAGGGTTTACGGCAGAATAGCTAAGTTCCAACTTATTAAACGCTTTATTTATTTATAATCAACCCCAGCCTTTAGCGGCTATTTTATCGCTAAAAAGCGGGGCGTTTTTAAGGTTTAAAATTTAGCGGCTGAGCTGCTAGCTAAAGCCTTCGGGTTGCTTGGCATTGCTTTTAGCCGTTGCTTGGGTGATTAAACCTTGGTTAACTAATTTGCTAAGTGCTTGGTCTAGTGTTTGCATTCCATACACTGCGCCGGTTTGAATGGCTGAATACATTTGGGCAATTTTGTCTTCTCGAATTAAATTACGAATGGCAGGGGTGCCAATCATAATTTCATGCGCTGCTACCCGACCGCCGCCTTCTTTTTTTAACAAGGTTTGTGAAATAACGCCTTGTAAAGATTCTGACAGCATGGAACGCACCATCGACTTTTCTTCTGCTGGAAAAACATCCACTATGCGGTCAATGGTTTTTGCGGCGCCGGTGGTGTGCAGTGTGCCAAAAACAGTGTGGCCTGTTTCAGCGGCGGTTAAGGCAAGGCGAATGGTCTCTAAATCCCTTAATTCACCCACTAGAATAATGTCAGGGTCTTCACGCAGTGCCGAGCGCAAGGCTTGTGAAAAACTTAGGGTATCGCGGTGAACTTCACGCTGGTTAACTAGGCACTTTTTAGAGGTGTGCACAAATTCTATGGGGTCTTCAATGGTCAATATGTGGGCATTTTTGCGTTCATTTACATAATCTATCATGGCGGCAAGGGTGGTTGATTTACCTGAACCCGTAGGCCCTGTGACTAAAACTAGCCCACGGTTTTTAAGGGCAAGGTTACAAAAAGCATCACCTAGCCCCAAATCTTCTAGGCTTAATAGCTTAGAAGGAATTAAGCGAAAAACAGCCCCTGCACCTCGGTCATGATTAAAAGCATTGACCCTAAAACGTGCCAAGCCTGCTATTTCAAAAGAAAAATCAACTTCAAGTAAAGTATCGTAATCATGGCGTTGTTTGTCATTCATGATGCCGTAAACTTGAGCATGCACTTGGTTATGATTTAAAACAGGTAGATTAATGCGGCGAATATCGCCATCAATACGAATCATGGGCGAAAGCCCTGCCGAAAGGTGTAAATCTGAAGCCTTCTGTTTTGCGCAAAAGGTTAATAGTTCTGTAATATCCATTCACCACCTCTGATAGATTCCATTTGCCAGAGCCAAAATTGAACTCACTAAAAGAAACAGCCTATATGTGTCCTTTTAATATTACCGAGCATATCGCAAAGGCTCATCAACAGGTAGAGCAAGCCTGCCTTAAATTTGACCGTAACCCATCAGATGTTCAAGTGTTGGCAGTTAGTAAAACTCAGCCAGCAGAAGCAATCAGGGCTGCTGCTGCCACAGGCCAGCAAGCTTTTGGGGAAAACTATTTACAAGAAGCCTTACAAAAAAAGCAGCAGCTTGCCGATCTGCCTAAGCTAGAATGGCACTTTATTGGGGCGATTCAGTCCAATAAAACACGTGAATTAGCTGAAAACTTTGATTGGCTGCACACCCTAGATAGACTAAAAATAGCCCAGCGGTTAAATGACCAACGCCCAGACCACCTGCCTCCGTTAAAAGTGCTTATTCAAGTGAATATAAGTGATGAAGCCAGTAAAGCTGGGGTAGCACCGGCCACAGCCTTGGCATTTGCTCAACAAGTGATGCAGCTGCCACGCTTGGCTTTAAGCGGTTTAATGTGCATTCCAAAAGCAACAGAAGATTTTACTAAGCAACGTCAAGCCTTTGCCCAGCTTGCTGCTTTGCAGGCAGACTTAAAAAAAGTCCTGCCCACCGCCCATTTAAATACCCTTTCAATGGGCATGAGCAGCGATTTAGAAGCCGCCATTGCAGAAGGCAGCACTTGCGTCAGACTAGGTACGGCTATTTTTGGTGCACGAGAAGCAAAACATTAAGCACAAAATTTTAAAAAGTAAAAGTATAGGAAACAACAAAGATGAATCAGCCAAATGAATCAACCCAGCCCAAAGTCGCTTTTATTGGGGCAGGTAATATGGGCGGTGCCATTTTGCGTGGGCTAGTCAAGCAGGGATATCCGCTTACAGCATTAATGGCAACAGGCCGTAATGAAGCTAAGTTACAAGCATTAGCACAAGAAACAGGCGTTCAAGTAACCACCAATAATCAGCAGGCGGCAGCTTGGGCCAATATTTTGGTGCTAGGCGTTAAACCCCAAGCAATGCAAGAAGTGTGCGTGGCTTTGGCTGCAACAGTGCAGCAACACCAGCCTTTATTACTCAGCATTGCAGCCGGTTTAACCAGCGAATGCTTGCTAGGTTGGTTAGGTGGTGAATTGCCTTTGGTGCGTTCCATGCCTAACACGCCTTCGCTGCTAGGTGCAGGCGTGGCAGGGCTTTATGCCACCACAAGCGTTAGCCCCCAACAGCAGGCTTGGGTAGAGCAAATTTCACAAGCCGTGGGGCAAGCCCATTGGGTTACAAAAGAAAGCCAGCTAGATGCAGTTACCGCCATTTCAGGTTCAGGCCCTGCTTATTATTTCTTATTTACCGAAGCCTTGGCCGCTGCCGGTGAAAAGCTAGGCTTATCGCCTGAATTGGCCTTACAGCTGGCTAAAAGTACGGCAGCCGGTGCTGGAAAAATGTTGGCAGAATCAGCAGATTCACCGGCAGAATTAAGGCGCAAAGTGACATCCCCCGGTGGCACCACTGAACAGGCCATTCAAACTTTTGTAAATAAAGGTTTGCCTGAACTGGTGGAAGTAGCAACGCAAGCAGCAGCAACGCGTGCCGTTGAACTGGCTACCACATTAAAAAGCAGCTAGCTAGACGGCGCTAACGTAGACTAGCAAGGGTTTGTATTTACTAACGATTCTCTTCATTAAATAAAGTAGCGGAGTAATTAACTATGGGCATGGGTGCAGGTTTAGTTTCTTTTGTGCAACTGTTGTTTAATATGGCGACCTTTATCTTTGTTTTAAGGTTTTTGCTGCATTTAAGTAAGGCAGATTATTTTAACCCCATCACACAAGGCGTTGTAAAGGCAACAAACCCTATCGTTTTACCCTTGCAAAGCGTGTTGCGCCCCAGTGGTCGGTTAGATTTTGCAAGCCTGCTCATTGCCCTAGCCGTTAAAGCCTTGGGTATTAGCGTTGCTTTGTATTTAAGCGGCTTGTTGGGCAGTGCAGATTTAGTCAGTATTTTAATTGGCGGTTTGGCTGGCGTGTTAAAAACCGTGTTAGATTTGTATTTCTTTATCTTGGTTATTTCCATAATACTTAGCTGGGTTGCGCCACAGGCCAATCACCCCGGCGCATTATTGGTTTACCAGCTAAGCGAACCTTTAATGGCACCGGTTAGAAAAATTATCCCTAGTCTGGGTGGTTTAGACCTTTCGCCTATTTTTGTTTTTTTAGGTATTAACCTAGCATCCAGCATTTTAGTGGGCATGTTGGCACAGCTAGCAGGCTTGCCCGTGGCTAGTTTTATTGGTTTTTAATGACTACTTTAGTAAAAGGCTGGGGTTAAAAATGCTCATATTGAAATTAAGCTTAAAAATAAGCAATGACTAGCTTTACTGTTAGCCAGCTGAATGCCCAAGCCCGTTCACTGTTAGAACAGGGCTTGTTTAAAGTTTGGGTTGAAGGCGAAGTATCTAACTTTATGGTATCAAGCGCTGGCCATTGGTATTTCACTTTAAAAGATGAGCAAGCACAGCTTGCTTGTGTGGTATTTGCCGGGCGCAATGCTTTGGTTGCTCGCCTGCCAGTTAATGGTGACCGGCTGCTATTAAAAGGCAATGTCAGCCTGTATGAAGGGCGGGGGCAATACCAGTTTATGGTTGAAGCCTTGCGCTTTAGTGGCGAGGGTGATTTATTAGCACGCTTGGAAATGGTAAAGAAAAAACTGGCAGCAGAGGGTTTGTTTGCTGCTGAACGTAAACGGGTTTTGCCTTGCTTTCCATTAACTTTGGGGGTGGTTTCCTCTTTGCAGGGTGCAGCATTGCACGATGTTTTGCAGGTGTTACAACGCCGCTGGCCTTTGGCTAAAGTGTTAGTTTACCCAGCCCTTGTGCAGGGTAAAGAGGCACCTGCAAGCTTGCGCCGTGCTTTTGCTTTAGCCCAATACCACGGCCAGCCAGAAGTGCTATTGCTGGTTAGGGGTGGCGGTAATTTAGAAGACTTGCAAGCGTTTAATGATGAAGTTTTAGCACGCATGGTGGCAACCTCGGCCATGCCGGTCATTACTGGGGTGGGGCATGAAACCGACTTTACGCTGGTCGATTGGGTTGCCGACCAACGTGCCGCCACGCCTTCAGTGGCAGCAGAAACTGCCAGCCCAGATTTAGCCAGCCTTATTCAGCAAATTAAGCGCTTAAAGCAACATTTGCAGTTAAGTGTTCTGCGCTGCTTGCATGCTAAGCAGCAGCAGTTAGATCAACTAGCTTCAGGCATTAAAGCCGGCATGAATAAGGGGCAACAGCAGCGGCTAGAATATTTAGCTAACCGTTTAATTGCCCAACACCCAAAGCAGCGTTTAAAGCATGATAAACACCAGCTGCAACGGCTTGTTCAGCGCTTTAATGCAGCAACGCCTAGTAAGCGCCTAGCACAAGCCCAAGAAGGGTTAATAAAGTTAATGCCACGCTTAGAACAAGGCTTGGCTCACCAGCAGCAATTAAGGCAGTTAAAGCTACAGCAGCAAGCCACACGCTTACACACGTTAAGCCCGTTAAATACCCTAAGCCGTGGCTATGCTTTGGCAGAGAATCAAAATAACCAATTATTACGCACCGCAAGCCAAGTAAAAAAAGATGACCTGCTAACAGTTTGGCTGGCAGAAGGTGCTTTAAAATGCCGAGTAGAGCAGATAAATGCTACTGCGGTTAAAGTTTAAGGAGTGAGTATGCGTTTAGGTTGGCTGGGTGTTTTTTTAAGTTGTATTTTTTTAAGTATTCAAGTGCAAGCCGGTACTTGGCCACAAGAAGCCCGTGTTCCAGGCGGTATTGCTATTTTAGAAATTCCCCAGCGCAGTGAATCACCGCCGCATGTTTTTTTTAACAATCAGCGGGTTTACACGGTTAAAAAAGAAGGGCGCTGGATGGCTTGGGTGGGCATTCCTTTAAACCAAAAGCTGGGCAAGACTGAAGTTTTTTGGCGCACCCGTGAAGGCGATGTACCTTTAACGTTTGATGTTGAAAATAAAGCCTACCCTGAGCAGCGTCTAAGCGTTGCGCCCAAGCACGTTAATTTATCAGCTAACGACCTTGCAAGAGTAAGAAAAGAAACACCCGAATTACGAAGCGCAATGGATACCTTTCGGCCAGTTATTTTGCCCTTACCCAACCTAGTTAAACCCTTAGAAGGACGGCATTCTAGCCCCTTTGGTTTTCGTCGGGTGTTTAATGGTGAAGCACGTAACCCCCACAGTGGCTTAGACATTGCCGCACCGCAAGGCACGCCCATAAAAGCTGCTTTACCCGGGCGCATTGCAGCACAAAACCATTATTTCTTTAATGGAAAAACGGTGGTGATTGATCATGGGCAAGGGCTAACTAGCCTGTATTGCCACATGAGTGTTTTTGCTGATTTAAACGTGGGTGATGAAGTCAGTGCTGGGCAGGTGATTGGTGAAGTTGGCACAACAGGCCGTTCAACAGGCCCGCATTTACACTGGACGATGAGTTTAAATGCCGCCAGAGTAAACCCTGAGCTATTTTTACCGCAATAATAAAAACAATTTTGGTTAAATTAATTAGGTGGGTTTTATGCTAAAAAAGTTTACCTTACCTTTCACCCTAGTGTTGCTTGCCTATTTACTTTGGATAAGCGCTGACTTTATGGAGTTAGCTTTAGGCATCGCCTTCTTTATTTTTGGCATGATTTGCCTAGAAGATGGCTTTAAAGCCTTTGCTGGCGGTGCATTAGAGGCCATTTTGCAACGTTCAACCGACAAGCTATGGAAAAGTTTATTATTAGGCTTTACCAGCACGACGTTAATGCAATCAAGCACCCTTGTGTCTTTAATTGCCATCTCTTTTGTTGGCTCTGAAATGATCGCCCTAGCCGGAGGCCTTGGCATTATTTTGGGTGCCAATATTGGTACCAGCACAGGGGCTTGGCTTATTGCAGGCTTGGGTTTAAAAGTGGACATCGGCAGCTATGCCATGCCCATGCTGGTGTTTGGTGTGTTGTTATTAATGCAAAAAAGCAAAGCCATTAAAGGGGCAGGAAACCTTGTTTTAGGTATCGGCTTTTTGTTTTTTGGCATTCATTTTATGAAAGAAGGGTTTACTCAGCTGCAAGGCAGTTTTGATCTTTCAGCTTATAGCATGACAGGCGTGTATGGGGTTTTACTCTTCACCCTAATCGGCACATTAATTACATTTATTATGCAATCTAGCCATGCTACTTTGCTTATTGTCATTGCGGCTTTGGCAACCGGCCAAGTGAGCTATGAAAACGCTTTAGCTTTATCCATTGGTGCCAGTTTAGGCAGCGCTATCACCGCCGCTTTAGGTGGCTTGGCGGCTAACTTGGGGGGTAAACGGCTGGCCGCAGCGCAAGTGTTGTTTAGCTTTGTCACCACTTTATTAGCCATGCTGCTCATTAAACCCTTAATTTTTGCCGTGGATTGGCTTGCAGTTTACCTAGGCATAGCTGCTGATGATTATTTATTGAAGTTAGCACTTTTTCAAACCCTGTTCAGGCTGTTAGGTGCGCTGGTTTTTATGCCTTTTATTACCCAAATAGAACAAAAGTTGATTCAGTTCATTCAATTTGTGCCAAAAAGTATCGAACAGCCACTTTACCTTTACCCAGAAGTGTTAGAGGTGCCTTCGGGTGTGGTTGCTGCTGTGCGTAAAGAAGTTGGGCACCTGTTTGACAATGCCTTTGATTTATTGGCTAAAGGCTTAAGCTTAAAAACAGCCACCCTTGTATCGGAAGATTCTTTATCTAATGAAGTAAAAAATACCCGCCGTATTTTCCCCATTGATGTTGAAGATGCTTATGAGGAAAAAATTAAAAGCCTACACAGCGAAATAGTGGCGTTTATTAGCGAGGCACAAATGCGTGAATCAACGCACGAAGCCACAGAAGAGTTATACAGATTACGCCAAGCCAGCCGCAACATTGTGGCGGCGGTTAAAGGAATGAAGCATTTGCATAACAACCTGTCTCGCTACGGCTTATCGTCTAACCCTGCTGTAAGGGAGCGATACGATCAAATACGTTTACAATTAGCCCGATTATTAAGAGAGCTGCGTATTTTGCTTAATGAAGACACCTCAAGCACCACTGCTTTAGCGCTTGATTCATTAAGGCTTTCAATTCAAAAAGCCAGCCGCACAATGATTGATGATTTAGATGAAATGATTCGCTACCGACGCTTAAATGCAAACCTTGCAACTTCAATTATGAATGATGAGAATTATGTAACAGATATAGCTAATAATTTGATTGCTGCGGTGAATGTATTGCTTATTAGAGAGGAAACGACAACGACTGACCAGTTTAATTTAAATGAAATTGAAATTCAGCAATTAGTGAACAAAGAAGCTAGCAGCGCTAAACCGTAACTAACATTTGGCTGACTTTTAAAGTGTGATTTTTGAAGTAGC
Source organism: uncultured Marinospirillum sp. (assembly GCA_947624795.1). Taxonomy (GTDB): domain Bacteria; phylum Pseudomonadota; class Gammaproteobacteria; order Pseudomonadales; family Halomonadaceae; genus Marinospirillum. The sequence goes on along the minus strand of CANQLY010000004.1, from coordinate 28,632 downwards.
AAGTAGGCCTGTGGTGGCTAATTCAACCCACAGGCCTTAAAAGGATGCGTTAATTTTGGAGTGCAATGTATGAAAGTTAAAACGCTTTTAGAGCGCTTAAGTCAGTTTTTAGATGCAGACAGCAAAACACAGCAAGAAGAAATTAAATCCATTCGTAAAGTATTAAAAAACCTTAAAGTTAAGGAACATGAATTACGCACTAAACTTGCAGAAAAAATTGAACAAGACCCCGAAGAAGCTGATAGCTTGCAGCTTAAACTGGACGTGATTTATGCCCAGCGCCGCAAAGGGGTTGAGCGAGTTAAAGCGTTAAAAAAAGGCAAATTAAGCGGCAAAAAATAGAGACTAAAGCTTAGCTAGTGTAAGCTTGCTAAAATTTTAGTAGAGTAAATTGCTACAATGCCTGATTCGTTAATGATTAAAACGCCTGGACTGACTTGGTTGCTTGGCTTGGCTGCCGTTGTTGTTATTTTAGCAGGCCTTAAATCTGCTGAAGCCATTGTTATTCCTATTATGTTGGCGCTTTTTATTGGAATTATTTGTACACCACCTTTGCATTTTTTAACTCGGCATAAAGTAACGCCAGTGTTAGCTATTTTAATTATTGTTACTTTTTTGGTGGTTTTTGGTAGTTTGTTGGGCATGGTGGTTACCGCTGCAATCGACAGTTTTATTAACCGCCTGCCCGATTATCAACAGCGCCTAGAAGCTGAAATGATTGGTTTATTACCCGCCTTAGAAAATTTAGGGGTGCCTGTTTCTAGCAAGCAATTATTAACGCATTTTAACCCTTCACAAGTTATGGATTGGGTTGCTAAAACGTTAACTAACCTAGGTTCTTTATTAACTAACCTGTTTTTAATTATTTTTATTGTTATTTTCTTATTGCTTGAAGAAGCAACTTTTTCTTTAAAACTGCGCCAAGCTTTACCTAATGCTGAAAAGTCTTTGCGTAATGCCAACCAGTTTGTAACGCAGGTTAATAAGTATTTGGTTATCAAATCGACCATAAGCTTAGCCACTGGCTGTTTAATTGCTTTGTGGGTTAGTTTGTTAGGCCTAGATTTCCCCTTATTGTGGGGATTAATTGCCATGCTTATGAATTTCATTCCCAATGTAGGTTCTATTTTAGCAGCCATTCCTGCCGTTTTATTAGCCATTATTCAGCTTGGTTTTCCACAAGCAGGTTTAGTTGCAAGTGGCTACCTTGTTGTTAATTTAGTGATGGGCAATGTGGTTGAACCACGGTTTATGGGTAAAGGTTTGGGCTTGTCACCTTTGGTGGTATTTTTATCACTTATTTTATGGGGCTGGTTATTTGGGGCGGCGGGCATGTTCCTTTCTATACCTTTAACCATGATCGCTAAAATAGCGTTAGAGCAATCTGCTTCAACGCAATGGGTGGCAGTAATGTTGGGTAATGGCGTTGCAGAATCATTAGCTGAAGAATTGCTAATTAAAGAGCCACAAGTTAAAGAACCACAAAGCGCTTTAGTTAAGGTTGTGCTAGAAAAAAAATAACCTAGCAACGAATTAATTCTGGTAACAGAAAAAAACTTCTGCTATCGTTAGGCATTAATTGTTATATTATAACATTTGGTACTTGCAATGAAGTTTTGGAATTTTTCCCTTTTACAACTGGGTGTTGTTACCCGCCTTTTGGCAATTATGCCCCTAGTCGCCCTTGTGTGGCTGCTAACTTGCTGGGCAATGAGTTAATTCTGTTATGACTATAAACCAATCTCGACCTTTGGTTGAGTTTAATAACTTAACGCTAGGTTATGAAATGCACCCAGCCGTGCATCACCTGCAAGGTAAAATTGTATCGGGTGATTTACTTGCTGTGGTGGGGCCTAATGGCGGTGGAAAATCTACCCTACTAAAAGGCTTAATGGGTGAAATACGCCCTTTAGGGGGTGGAATTACTTGGCCACAAGGGCACCCAAAACTTGCTTATTTACCTCAGCGTGCACGTTTAGATTTAGACTTTCCTTTGCGTGTTATTGATTTTGTAAGCCTAGGGCATTGGCCAAGGCGGGGTGCATTTGCTGCCATTAAAGCATCAGACAGGCAAGCAGTGCAGCAAGCGTTACAAGAAGTGGGGCTGGCAGGTTTTGATAAGCGTTCACTTGATTCTTTGTCGGGTGGCCAGCTACAAAGGGTGTTGTTTGCCCGTTTATTACTAGAAGATGCGCCATTAATTTTATTAGATGAACCCTTTGCCGCTGTTGATGAAGCCACAACGGCTGATTTACTCAATTTAGTTCAGCAGTGGCATCAGCAGGGAAGAACCATTATTGCTGTGCTTCATGACCTACAACAGGTGCGTAGCTATTTTCCAAAATGCCTATTATTAGCCAGAGACGCCTTGGGCATGGGGGCGACAGCGCAGGTTTTAACTGCAGAAAACTTAGCGAAAGCACGAAAAATGCAAGTATTGGCCGATCCTTTAGCGCCAATATGTGACTTTGATGGCTTAGAGGTGCCTTGATGCTGGAGCTTATTTATCAGGCACTTTTTGCGCCTTTTATCGATTTTGGTTTTATGCGCCGTGCGCTGGTGGGCTGCATTGCACTTAGCATTAGCGCCACCCCAGTGGGGGTGTTTTTAATGCTTAGGCGCATGAGTTTAACCGGCGATGCCATTGCCCATGCTATCTTGCCCGGCGCTGCCTTAGGTTATATGGTCGCCGGTTTGTCTTTGGGTGCCATGACTTTGGGCGGCTTAATTGCAGGCTGGGTGGTGGCTTTGTTATCGGGTGGTTTGGCACGCATCACTGTTTTAAAAGAAGATGCCAATTTAGCCGTTTTTTACCTGCTTTCTTTAGCTTTGGGCGTGCTATTAGTGTCTACCCAAAGCCGTAATATTGATTTACTGCATTTGTTATTTGGCAGTGTTTTGGCTTTAGACAATGAAGCTTTAATATTACTAGCAGGCATAGCCACCATTACTTTACTGCTGTTGGCTATTTTTCTACGCCCCTTAGTATTGGAATGCTTAGACCCTGATTTTTTACGCCGCCACAGCAACATTGGCACCACCACCCATTTAGTATTTTTAGCCCTAGTGGTGCTTAATCTTGTTGCAGGTTTTCAAGCCTTGGGCACATTAATGGCGGTGGGTATTATGATTCTACCAGCCACTGCAGCACGTTTTTGGGCAAGGCAATTAGATCAGCTTTTATTCGTTGCAATGGGCATTGCTTTGCTTGGTTGCTGGCTAGGTTTGTTAATGTCTTGGCATTTAGACCTGCCTACCGGCCCAGCCATTATTTTAATGTTGGGCAGTTTGCATGTTTTTTCACTTTTTGCAGGCCGCGACGGTTTACTTAAGCGGTGGCTGCACCCTAGAAAACACCTTAAATCTTAACCCTTGTTATTTAATATCACGGTGCAAAAACCAAGGGTGCCAAGAATCACCTTGCTTTAGCTGAAGGCGCTTTAATTGTGTTAAACTTTTATAAAATTTTAGCAGGGTTAACTGATTTTTTGCACAACTTTTATTGTTGTTTGACTTTAACTTTGGCTTATCTTCAACTTAAACTAGGGGCGTCAAATGACTCGTGAACATGAAGTAAAACTTTGCGAAAATGAGATTATTATTACTAAAACAGACCAAAAAGGTCGAATTACCTATGCTAATCGGCGTTTTATGCAAATAGCAGGCTATGCAGAGCCTGAGTTATTGGGCAAACACCATAATATAATTCGCCATCAAGACATGCCTAGAGGCGTATTTCGTTTGTTGTGGCAAACACTGCAATCTAAAAAAGAATTTTTTGGTTACGTTAAAAATGCAACAGCAGACGGTGGTTTTTATTGGGTATTTGCAAACATTACGCCTGATTATCAAGTCGATTCAACTTTAGCAGGTTACTTTTCAGTGCGCCGGCGGCCTAATTATCAAGCCATTCAAAAAGTAAGCCAGTGGTACCAACAAATGCTAACAATTGAAGCAAATGAAACCCCAAGCCGTGCTCCTGAAGTGTCCCTTTTATGGTTAAAAGATCAAATTAAACAGCAGGCTTGCAGTTACGATGAGCTGCTAATACAGCTTGAAGCGTTAAAGGAGTGATTTATGATTCAAGCAAATCTAGGGCAGCATATCTCTAAAGGAACACCCTTTCTTGGCAGTAAGTTTTTAATTGTCTGTATAGTATTTAACCTACTCATTATAGGTTCAGCGCTAGTCGTTTTTTTTAGTGCTTCTTGGGTTTTTGCCATTATTCCACCGGTATTTGCTTTCTTATTTACCTTGCATGCTTGGCGTTATTCAAATCGGCCTTTAACCACCTTGTCACTTATTTATACTGCATTACAAAAAGCCCGCATTGGCGAAATGCACCACCGCATTACACGAACCAAGGGTTTAGGTGAGGTAGGGCAAGTAAGCTGGGATTTAAATGATTTTTTAGATTTAATTGAAACCTATTTTAAAGAAGTCAATTCAGCATTTAAAGCCGTAGCCAATAAAGACTATTCACGTCAAGCTTTATCTAAAGGGTTGCCAGGTGAATTTGCTCGCTCGTTAGAGGGCATTAACAACTCCATTAAAGCCATACAAGCTAATGAAATTTTTACTGAAAACAATCGCCTAGCAGCACAGCTTCATAAGCTGAACACTTATAATTTGCGAACTAACCTTGAGTTAAGTCAGCAAGACCTTAAAGAGATTAGCGAGCAAATGAATAACATTGCCGCTAGCTCAGAAAAAAATGCTAAAAATGCTTTAATCAGCCAAAACAGTGCCATTCAGCTAAGCGGCCTATTAGAAAAAATTACCAATAGCGTAAGGTTAGTAGCCAAAACAGTGCAAGTGCTAGAAGAGCAAAGCAGCGCTGTCACTAGCACCTTACAAGCCATTACTGATATTTCAGACCAAACCAGTTTGTTGGCGTTAAATGCTTCAATAGAAGCGGCGCGTGCCGGTGAGCAGGGTAAGGGATTTGCTGTTGTTGCCGATGAAGTAAAGCAGCTTTCTACTAAAACTAAACACGCGGCTTTAAGCATTAGTAAAACCCTTGAGGGCTTTAATAAACAGGTAGGTAGCTCTTTGGAAGGTGCTAAAGAAAGCCAACACTTAGCCGAGCTTATTATGCATGAAGTGGAAGGTTTTCAGCAGCGATTTGCAGAAGTAGCTGAAGATGCAGAGCAAACTTTAAAGAAAGTGGAATACATTAAAGAACTAAGTTTTACTTCTTTATTAAAAGTCGACCATGTGATTAATAAGCAACATAATTATGCTATTTTTAATCAGCCCAATACTTTTGCTGAAAAAGAAATAGCACCCACTAATTATTTGCAAAAATGGTTAGAAGAAACAGCAACCACGCCCATTGCTAAACTGGCGAGTTTTGAAGGTATTTGTTATCAATACCAGCAGATGCAAACAGCGTTTGCAAAAGCGCTGGATCTCTATGAAAGCTCGGATTTATCTGAAAGAGAACAGATTATTAAAGCCATGGTAGCAGCAGAAAAAAGTAGCAAGCTACTGCTTGATGCAATGAATGCTTTGGCATTGGAGCGGCATCAGCAATAAACAATAAACAATAAACAATAAACAATAAACAATAAACAAAATAAATACTTTTTGCTTTAGGTTGAAATGGCATCATTTTTTTGATCTGTTAATAGTTTGCTAGTAAGTTCTTGATTAATTGGGCGGCCATAAAAGAAACCTTGAATGTAATCACACCCTTGACTACGAAGGTAATTGGCCTGTTCAATGTTTTCTACGCCCTCGGCCACCACGCTCATTTTCAAACCTTTACACAGTGCCAAAGTGGATTCAACTATGGCACGATCTGCTTCGTTTTCTGGCAAGCCTTGAATAAAGGCTCTGTCGAGCTTTAGCTGATTAACCGGTAAGTGCTTTAAATACGCTAAAGAAGAATAGCCAGTACCAAAGTCATCTATAGCAAGATTAATGCCATGCTTTGATAAGGTAGCCAGCTTTTCAAGGGTGCTAGGGTCTTGTTGTACAAATACGCCCTCTGTTAATTCTAATTCTAAACAATGGGGTTTAACTTGGTATTTTTTTAGTGCTGCAACTACATTACCAACAAAATGTTCACTTTGAAATTCAATCGGCGAAACGTTCACTGCAATATGAGGTGGTGCTATGCCACTTTTTTGCCAGCTAGCATATTGCTTAAGGGCTTGCTGTAACACCCAGTGCCCTAAAGGTTCCATTAAGCCATTACGCTCGGCCAAGGGTATAAAATGATCGGGTGGAACATTGCCCATAACAGGGTGCGTCCAACGCAATAAAACTTCTAAAGCATGAATTTTGCCCGTGGTTGCCAGAACCAGCGGTTGATAAAAAAGGGCTAATTCATTGTTACCCAAAGCCTCTCGCAACCCTTGCAGGTAAGCTAAGGGGTTTTGATCTGTGCGTAAATCATCACTATAAAAGCGTGTTTGCCCAGCGCCTCTACTTTTTGAGGCGTGAAGTGCAAGCTCTGCTTCTTGTAGAGCAGTATTAACGGCTACGTCTGTAGTATTCCAAAGGGTTGCACCAACAGAAAAATTGAACTCCATCAATCGCCCTAAAACGGAAAAAGGTTTGCTAATGCAATCCCTTAGCCTGCTGATGGTTGCTAATTGCTCCTCCTCCGTTGCATTTATTAAAGGTGTAGCAACAATAAAAACGTCAGCAGAATGGCGAGCAATAAGCCCTTGAGTGCAGCAGCCTTGTAAGCGCTTTGCAATGTTATTAAGCAGCTGGTCGCCTACAGCAAAACCATAACTTGAGTTAACTAGCCTAAATTTATCAATATCAAGTAGCAATACACACCAAGGGTGCTGCACGTTGGGTGTTTTTTTACTTAGCTCTCTTAAGATGCTGGCAGTGTTAGGCAAACCGGTTAGCCGGTCATTTTCTGTGGCCTGCTCAAGCCGTTTTTCTTGGCGTCGGTGTTCTGTGATGTCACTAAATACTGCAACAAAATGCGTAATTTCATTGTTGTTATTTTTAACTGTTTTACACGTCAGCCATTCAAGGTACACCTCACCGTCTTTGCGACGGTTCCAAATTTCACCCTGCCAAATGCCTTCATTCATTAACGCGTCCCAATAACTTTTATAAAAATCAGCGTCATGGTAACCCGAACTTAATAAGCGTGGATTATTACCAACAACCTCATCTTCACTGTAACCTGTGACTTGAGTGAAAGTGCGGTTAACGGCAATAATAGTCCCTGTTGTATCGGTAATGGTTACGCCATCGTGTGTGTGATCAAACACTTCACTAAGTAACATTAACGTGGTTGTTTGGGTGCGCTCACGGTAAGCTTTAAACCATTGACCTAGCATAAAACCAAGGGCTAACACGAGGGGAAGTGCAATTAAAGCAGCACTTAATAACTGAATATTATTATTCATCGCAATCACTTATCACAAGGATTTATTTGAAAAAGCTTTAGCTAAAGAATCCATCTTTCTTATCTGCTCAGTTAGCTGGTCGGTACTGCGAGACGTTGCAGCTGCTTGTATGCGTGTAGTGTTAGCAACCCCCCTAAGCTGTTGCAAGCTATCAATAACACTGCTGTTGGCTTGAGCTTGTTCTTCTACTGCTATTGCAACACGCTGACTTGAATTAAGCACATTGTCTGCTGCAATGGTCATTTCATCTAACACTAAGCCTGCCTTTTCAATTTGCACAACCGTTACTTGGCCTTCTTGGTGGCTTTCTAGCATCTGCTTTATTGAGGTATCTATGTTGCCTTGAATAACAGCAATGCGGGTGGTAATGGTCTCAGTAACCTGCTGGGTGTTACTTGCTAATTGACGTACAGAATCGGCCACCACAGCAAATCCACGGCCTGAATCACCGGCTCTGGCGGCTTCAATGGCAGCATTTAAAGCTAGTAGGTTAGTTTGGTCGGCTATTTCAGTAATGGCATGCACACTGTCGCTAATGGCTTTGGCGTCTTCACGCAGGCTTTCAATGCTAACAGTGACTGAATCTAAGCGTTTAGCCATACGCTTAACACTTTCTATACTGGCTTTAACACTGGTTTGACCACGGTGCGTTTCTTTATCCATGTATTCGTTGGCATTATTGATGCCTTGCATGCTGTGTTCTATTTCTTTAATGCTGCCATCTAGCTGGTCTACTAAGCTAGTAAGGTCGTTTAAATGCGCTTCTTGGTCGGCAACACTTTGTTCTGCTTGGTGAATGGCATGTTCTGTTGTACTAGCAACGCTACCTAAGCTTTTAGTTGCATCTTGCACTCGCCCAACCACTGTGCGTAACTGCGCTTGCTGGGTACGTAAAGCTAAATCAAGTGCACCAAATTCGTTCATGCTGCCACTATAAACTTGTTGTGCAACGGGGTTATCCACAATGCTTAGTGCTTTTTTGTAAATGTTTTTCAGTGGATTAAGAAAAACAGCTGTAACACCCAAAATAATTAAGCCTAAAAACCCTACAAAAAAACCAGCAATACTTCGGTCATCAATAAGGTAAAGTATAGTTAAAGTGGACAGTATTTGCAGCAGAATTAACCCAAGCAATAAACCATAAGCAGACCAGCGTTTACGAGGTGCTTTTTGTTTGCCAGCGTTTAATGCTGCATAGGTTACAGAGGCTCTTTTCACTAAATCCTTGTCTGGCTTAACGCGAACAGATTGATAGCCAGTGTGTTGACCTTCTTCAAAAACAGGGGATATAAAAGCATCAACCCAATAATAATCACCATTTTTGCAGCGATTTTTAACTACCCCCATCCAAGATTCACCTGCTTTAAGGCGTACCCAAAGGTCTGCAAAAGCAATGGGCGGCATCTCTGGGTGGCGAACTAAGTTATGATTAATGCCTAACAATTCTTCACTTGAAAAACCACTGATACGTTGAAAATCACTATTAGCGTAAGTTGTTGAACCTTTAAGATCGGTTGTAGAAACTAACTGATCTTTAGCAGTCAAAGTGATCTGCTGATTAGTTATTGGCAGGTTTATTTTCATAGTAACGTGTGTCGTAAGTGCTGCCATATTTAAAGGAAATTTATGGAATATTATTGTAGCAGGTTAAGAGCGGGGGGTTTTGACTTAAAATGATAACTTAGTAGGCATTAAGTCGCAGCAGATGCAAATCGCTTGTTTTGCCAGTAAACTACCAAACAGAGTTAACCTAACCTTTAAATAAATATTATTCTAATCAACGGAAGTATCCAGTGACCCAACAAAACTCCTACACCTATGAAGAACTTTTGGCTTGTGGCCGTGGCGAACTTTTTGGTCCTGGCAATGCCCAGCTGCCTATGCCTAATATGCTGATGCTTAACCGCATCATTACCATTGATACTAATGGGGGTGCTTATGGTAAAGGTCAAATTATTGCAGAGTTAGACATTACACCTGACTTATGGTTTTTCGATTGTCACTTTCCAGGTGACCCTGTTATGCCAGGTTGTTTGGGCTTAGATGCCATGTGGCAGTTGGTTGGTTTTTATTTAGGCTGGCAGGGCAACCCTGGCCGTGGTCGAGCTTTGGGAAGTGGTGACGTTAAATTTACTGGCCAAGTCTTGCCTTCTGCAAAGCTAGTAACTTACCGTATTGATATTAAACGCACCATGAGCCGCAAATTAATTTTGGGTATTGCCGATGGCGTAATGGAAGTGGATGGCCGTAAGATTTATGAGGCTAAAGATTTACGTGTAGGTTTATTTTCTAGTACTAGTGGCTTCTAAGGGAGAACTAACGAATGAAACGAGTTGTTGTTACAGGCTTGGGCATTGTTTCATGCTTAGGGTCAGACAAGGCAAGTGTTATCGATGCACTGCGCCTAGGGCGTTCTGGCATTAAATTTAAACAAGACTATGCCGATATGGGATTTCGCAGCCACGTGGCTGGCAGTATTGATCTAAATTTAGACGAATTAATTGACCGTAAACTAAAGCGCTTTATGGGTGATGCGGCAGCCTTTGCCTATTTAGCCATGCAGCAGGCAGTTGAAGATTCTGGGCTAACTGAAGAGCAGGTTTCTAATGTGCGTACAGGGCTGATTGCAGGCTCTGGTGGTGCATCTTCGGCCAACCAAGTAGAAGCTGCTGATATTTTGCGTGAAAAGGGTTTGCGCCGGGTTGGGCCTTACCGTGTAACACGCACTATGGGTAGCACTGTTTCTGCTTGCTTGGCGACTCCTTTTAAAATTAAAGGCGTGAACTATTCTATATCTTCTGCTTGTGCCACTTCTGCCCACTGCATTGGTAATGCAATGGAAATGATTCAGCTAGGCAAGCAAGATGTGGTGTTTGCAGGCGGTGGCGAAGAAGAACACTGGACGATGTCCTCTTTGTTTGATGCAATGGGCGCATTGTCGACTAACTACAATGCAACCCCTGAAAAAGCTTCCCGTGCGTATGATGCAGACCGTGATGGTTTTGTTATTGCCGGTGGTGGTGGCATGTTAGTTTTAGAAGAGTTAGAACACGCCAAAGCTCGGGGTGCAAAAATTTATGCTGAGCTTGTTGGTTATGGCGCAACATCTGATGGCTATGACATGGTTGCGCCTTCAGGTGAGGGTGCTGCACGTTGCATGCAACAGGCAATGGAAGGCTTAGCATTAGAAGATCGCAAGATTGATTACATCAATACTCACGGCACTTCAACGCCTGTAGGCGACATGGCTGAGCTAAAAGCCATTCGTGAAGTATTTGGCGATGCTTGCCCTCCCCTTAGTTCAACTAAGTCGCTAACGGGGCACTCACTTGGCGCAACCAGCGTTCAAGAAGCAATCTACTCCTTGTTAATGATGGAAAATAACTTCATTACAGCTTCGGCAAACGTCGATAATTTAGATGAAGCTGCCGCCGGTTTAGATATTGTTATTGGCAAAGCACGCGAAAACGTAACTTTGAACCGTATTTTATCGAACAGTTTTGGTTTTGGTGGCACTAACGCTTGTTTAGTTTTTCAGCGTTGCCCTGCTGCTTAATCGGCTTAGCTAAAAACAAAAAATAGTCAATAATAAAAAACCCCAAACATTGGATGTTTGGGGTTTTTTTACTGCTTTTATTCTGCGCTAGGACGAGGTATGGCTGATATTTCAACCAGCTGCTTTTCAACCCAAGCTTCAGCTTCTGCAATGACTTCATCGGCCCTGCGCCCAAGTGTGGGAATGGGTTTGCCAATACGCATCGATAAAGTACCCGACATTTTCACCCAGTTTTTAGGGTTCCAATGCTCGCCTGCATTGTGTGCCACTGGCACAACTGGCACACCTGCTTTACAGGCAATCATGGCGGCACTTTTACTAAAAGGTTTGCGCTGGCCAGGGGCAACCCGTGTGCCTTCAGGAAAAATAAGCACTGATAACCCTTCTTCAAGGCGTTCGCCACCCACTTTTAAAACCTTGCGAAGCATTTTAGCCGGCTGGCTTCGGTCAAGTGGTATGGGTTTGATTAATCTTAATCCCCAGCCAAAAATGGGAATATTAAGCAACTCTTGTTTAAGCACTGTGCATAAAGGGGGTTTAAGTGTGTGCAAAATAATGGTTTCCCATTCACTTTGATGATTAGAAACCATCACATGGCTAGTCGCTGGTATGTTTTCTAAGCCTTCAAAACGGTATTCGATGCCACAAGTAACCCTTAACCAAAAAAGCACAAAGCGGTTATATAAGTTAAGCAATGAAAAGCGCTGCCTTAAAGGCAAAGGGATAGACAAAAGTGCCATGGGAGCACCAATGACTAATAAAGCTGAAAAGTAACCAAAATAAAACACTAGGCTACCAAAAGGCTGAGGCTTACGTGGTTTTGGCTGATTCATTTCAGCTGCTCCAGCAGTTTAGGTAGTTTTTCTCGCCATGCACGGGGGTGAATACCAAAAGCATCTAAAAGCCGCTGGGTGGACAAGCTTGGCCGAATGGATGAGCTTATCTGATGAGTGGTTGTTATTGCTGGGTCAGCTTCTAGTTTTAATAGGCGCGTTAAGGTGGCTAACAATTCACTTTGGCTAACTGGTTCGCTGCCTGCGTAATGGTAAATTCCTGATGCTTCTGCGCCTGCCTCAACTTGTAAAGCCATGCTTAATAAAATGCGTGCAACATCATCTAAGGGCTGTAAACCCCGGTAGTTAATTTGTGCAGCTTGTGCGGCTAATTCTTTTGCTTTGCAGTGGGCGATCAGCTGGGCTAAACCCCCTTCAGGTGCAGCGCTTAAACTGGGTGGTAAACGTAAAATAACTGACTGGGGTAATTGGGCGGTTATTTTTTCTAATGCCAACAAGCTAGTAGCCAAGGGTGTTGTGTTTTCTGGTGCATCAAGCTCGTTTGCAATTAACTGACTGGGTGTAAAAACTAAGTCAGATGATATAAGCAATAACTGCGATTGCCTTAAATGACACAGCTCGACTAAATCGGCTATTTTTTCTTGCCAAGTATCTAATTGGTTTGCAAAGAGCGGCGTTGCGCCCACTTCAGTGCTTTCAGCAAGGGGTGCTAAAAGTAAAAACTGAAAATCAGGCAGCGTTAATATTTCAGTATCTGGGCTGGCTTGAAGCAGCGTAATTCCAGAATAATGCTTAGATTCTTCTTGCAATGCCTCGAACAAAGCTGGGTAGTCTGAATAGAGCAGAATACGCATACAGCACCTGTTTAAATTTAAATAAAGATAAAAAAAGCCCCGACCTGAATAAGGTGGGGGCTTTTTAGGTGTTTGGTGGAGACGGCGGGAGTTGAACCCGCGTCCGTCGGCACTCTGCCCTTGGATCTACATGCTTAGTTTCGTCATTTGTTTTAACCGTTAGGTCTCCGACGAACAGGATACCCTTCAGCGATCTTTCGATTTAGTTTTAGCGACGCCAACGAAAGCTATCTTTGTCGCGATCCTATCTTGCAGCGCTCATAAGTCTCAATTCACCGGCGATAGGCAACATGGCTTCATGAGTAGCCTAAGCGGCTAGAGCGTAGTTTTCGTCGTTTGCGACTATAATATTTGAAGTTTTTGATTTACGAGAGTTGCTTCCCTCTCGGCATGCACCTTAGGTTTTGCTACCGGCGTCGAAGCCAGGACGTCCCCATTCAGTGAATCACTATTCTACCACAGTCCTTTAGTTAAACCACAACTAAACTTAATGCACTGTGCAGGCTTGACTGTTTACTTGACTGTTTATTGGTCACTGTTTGTTTTTTTCTCGCATAATACGGCCTTTTTGGCGTTCCCAGTCGCGGTCTTTATCTGTTGCGCGTTTATCATGGGTTTGCTTGCCTTTTACTAAAGCTAGCTGGCATTTAACTTTATTGCCTTTCCAGTAAAGCGACAAGGGTACGCAAGTAAAGCCTTTTTGGTTTATCTGCCCCAACAAACGCACAATTTCTTTGTGGTGCAGTAACAGTTTACGGGTGCGTGTTGGATCAGCAATGACGTGGGTAGATGCGCTAAGTAGCGGCGTTATGTGTGAGCCTAGCAGCCAAGCTTCTTGGTCTTTAATAAGAATGTAAGTATCTGTTAGCTGACACTTGCCTGCCCTTAGGCTTTTTACTTCCCACCCAGACAGCACTAAGCCTGCCTCTAAAGTTTCTTCAATGTGGTACTCATGCCTAGCACGGCGGTTAACCGCTATGGTGTTACTGCTAAGCTTTTTTTTAGGTTTTTTAGCCATTTTCGATTAGCTCTTGGTGTTAATTCACTATAAAAAGGTCGCAAGTAAGGCACAGCTACTGGTGGTCATGTTAGAATTTACTCCATTATATTGAGATATTGGAGTGAATTATGAGTCGCATCAGTCGCTCTGCCTTGGTGATGCATTCTGCAAAAGAAATGTTTGAGCTGATTAATGATTGTGAATCTTACCCTAAATTTCTTCCCGGTTGCAGTGATGCACGCTTGATTCATCGAGAAGAAAGTTATTTGATTGGTGAATTAGAGCTTTCTAAAGCAGGCATGAAATACCGTTTTACTACCCGTAACGAGTTATTTGACCCTGAACGCATCGAGTTAAAATTAGTGGATGGCCCTTTTAAAAAGCTTGAAGGCAGTTGGTATTTTCAGCCTTTAAGTGAAACGGCTTGTAAGGTTAATTTTGAAATAGATTTTGAAGTGGCCGGTGGCCGCCTTATTTCAGCAGCTTTAACACCCCTATTTAGCCAAATGGCTGCCAGCCAAGTTGAAGCCTTTGTAAAACGTGCAGATGTTGTTTATGGCAAACCTAGCAGTTAATTCAAGTGAAAAACTAAGCATAGAAGTTGCCTTTGCCCTACCCGATAAGCAAAAGATTCTGCAAGTAAGTGTACTTGCAGGCACAAGCTTACTTGATGCTGCTTTGAATTCAGGAATCACCGATTATTTTCCTGAACTAGATATTGCATCGGCGCGCTTGGGTGTTTTTGGTAAACTGGTTGCTAAGCCTTCTGAACAAGCGGTTAGGCAAGGCGATCGAATTGAGATTTACCGCCCTTTGCTAGCAGATCCTAAGCTATCTCGTATTCAACGGGCTGAAAAAAAAGCAACTGAAGCTTAAGTTTATGGCTTACTGTTTAGGCTGATGATTCATTTGGCTTAAACGTAATTCGCCCCGAGGGTTTAGTTCAAAACTAAGCCTTAACGTTTCTCGCTCAACTAATTTTTGGCCTAAACGCAGTTGGGCAATGTAATCCCACTGGTTAGGGTTGTTGGGCGATTTTAAAAGTGGTGAGCCTAAAATGTATAAGACTTGCTCTTGGCTCATGCCTATTTTTAGCTGCTCTACGGCTTCTTCATCTAAAATGTTACCCTGTTGAATGCCTTGTTTGTAGGGGCTGAACCAGCTACAACCACTTGAAAAGGCACTTAATAAAATAGCAATGAGCAGAAAGTTGAGTGTTTTAGTTGGTTTTTTATTCATCTAGGTGTTTAACTCTGTTTTACTTCGGTCAATAATAGTAGTGTTTACATGATACTTAAACTTTGCGCTACAGCGAAGTGTTCTGATCACTTTTGTATTGAGAGTTCTAATGGCTGATAAAAACCAAGAATTGAGAAAAGTAGGTCTGAAAGTGACCTTGCCCCGTATCAAGATTTTGCAGGTGTTGGAGCGTCGTGCAGACGATCACTTAAGCGCAGAAGATGTGTACAAAGCATTAATTGATGCCGGTGAAGACGTCGGCTTGGCAACCGTATACCGTGTTTTAACCCAGTTTGAAGCAGCAGGTTTGGTTGATAAGCACAACTTTGATGGCGGCCATGCCGTATTTGAGCTGTCAGCAGAGGAGCACCACGACCACATGGTTGATGTGGAAACAGGTGATGTGATTGAGTTTTTTGATGAGCAGCTTGAAAAGCTACAGCATCAATTAGCTGAATCGCACGGTTTAGAGTTAGTAGACCACTCCCTTGTACTTTATGTACGTAAAAAAACCAGTTAGCTTTAATAGGCAAGCCGCCAACTAATGGCGGCTTCCTTTCAGCATTTCTTTAGCGTGGGCGAGTGTACGATCTGAAAGCTTAATGCCACCCAGCATTCTAGCAAGCTCTCCTACCCGACCTTTTTCATCTAATAATGCCATTTGCGTTAAAGTCGTATCTTGATCAATTAGTTTGTGTATGTGCAAATGTTGATCGCCCTGTGCTGCGACTTGAGCTAAATGTGTCACACAAAGTATTTGCCCTCGGCTTGCTAACTGCTTAAGTAAACGGCCTACAATTTCTGCGGTGGCACCAGAAATCCCCACATCCACTTCATCAAAAACAAGGGTTGGAATGCTACTTGTTTGTGCTGTAATCACTTGAATTGCTAAGCTGATTCTTGATAATTCGCCCCCTGAAGCAATCCGTATTAAAGGCTTGGCGGGCTGACCTGGGTTGGGTGCAATTAGAAATTCAATGTCGTCTGTACCCAAAGCATGCAAGCCTTCTAGGGGCTTAAAGCTTACCTTAAACTGGCTTTTTTCCATGCCCAAATAAGCCAACTGTTCATCAACGGCTTGTTGCAGATGCGTGGCGGCGGCTTCACGTTTTTTCTTTAGTTGCAGGGCTTGGTTGCGGTATTTTTCAGTTAATTGCACTAATTCATCACTGAGTAAATCTAGGCTGGTTTCACCGTTATCTAACTCATTTAATTCATTTTTTAACTGGACGTGATGGGCAAGCAGCTCTTCGGCTTGTAAATGGTGCTTGCGAGCCGTTTGATAAATCGCACTTAAACGCTCTTCAACCCACTTAAGGCGCTCTGGGTCAACTTCCAGCGTGCTGGCATAATGTTCTAGCTCGCTGCTGGTTTCTTGCAGCTGAATTTGTGCCTCGCCTAGCATTTGCAATACAGGTTGTAGGCTTGGGGCTTTTAATTCACTGATTAGCTGCAACGCTTGGTTAACTAGCTGCAGCGCCGCCTTGTCTTCATGGTCACACAAAGCTAACACTTGTTGGCTGGTTTGAATAAGCTGCTCTGCATTGGCTAGTTGTTGTTGCTCTGCTTCAAGCTCGCCAAGCTCTTCTGCTTGCATAGCTAGCTGGTCTAGTTCTTCTACTTGGTAGCGCAGCAGTTGAATGCGGGCGCGCTGCACATCGTCTTGTTGGCGCAGGTTTTCTATGCGTTTATGCACTGCGTGCCAATGGCGGTAAGTGGCGGTCAGTTCAGCAGTTTGTTTTTGTAAGCCTGCGTATTGGTCAATCACTTTTAAATGGGTTTCTTTACGCAACAGTGATTGGTGAGCATGTTGGCCATGAATATCAAGCAATAACCCCCCCAGCTCTTTAAGGTGTTGGACAGGGCAAGGCTGGCCGTTAATCCAAGCTTTAGAGCGCCCGTTGCTTAGTAGGCTGCGGCGTAAAATGCATTCGTTGTTATCTAGCTCATGTTTTTCTAGCCAATCTTTGGCTTGGGGCAGTTGACTTAAATCAAAGCTGGCAGTAATTTCTGCTCGGCTTGAACCGTGGCGAACACTGCTACTATCAGAGCGATCGCCCAGCGCTAAACCTAGTGCTTGCAGCAAGATAGATTTACCTGCGCCTGTTTCTCCAGTAATAACTGTCATGCCCTTGCTAAACTCAAGCTCAAGGTGGTCTACAATGGCAAGCTGCCGAATACTTAAGTTAATTAGCATGACGTTACTCCTGTGGGTATATACAGTTGCATTTATACCCTAGTGACTATTTTGCAGCAAGTGGCTATTTTGCAGAAAATGGCTAAGTATTTTTTATTATAATTTCAGAGGGCTTGTTATGTCGCAATCAAAAGGGCATCTTTACGTTATCTCTGCGCCATCAGGTGCAGGTAAAACTAGTTTGGTGGCAGCACTTTTAAAAAAAATCGACCGGTTAGAGGTTTCAGTTTCGCATACTACGCGCACTGCTCGCTCTGGAGAAGAAAATGGTGTTAACTACCATTTTGTTGATAAGCCTGCTTTTCAAGCTTTAATTGATCAAGGTGCTTTTTTTGAACATGCAAAAGTGTTTGGAAATTATTATGGCACATCACGTTTAGCCATTAATGCGCGTTTAGAAGCAGGCATTGATGTTATTTTGGAAATTGACTGGCAAGGAGCAGGGCAAGTACGTAAACAGATGCCTGAAGCCATCGGTATTTTCATTTTACCGCCTTCGTTGCAAGCCCTACGTGAAAGGCTTAATGCACGTGGGCAAGATTCTGCTGATGTTATTGAAGGTAGAATGCAGCAAGCAATAAGTGAGATGAGCCATTGGCAAGAATACGACTACCTGCTAATAAATGATGAGTTTTCACACGCTTTAAGCGAATTAAACGCTATTTTTGTTGCTAAACGGTTAGAATTAGCTAAGCAACGCTTAGAGAAGGCTAGTTTGTTGGCTGAACTGCTGCCAACAGAGGCATGACTACCTCTTGTTGCAAGGTGTATTGCTCCGTTACACTAGGTTATTGGATTAACCTTTCCAGAATTCATTATTAAGCAGGTATTATTTAATGGCTCGAGTGACTGTTGAAGATTGTCTTGAAAACGTTGAGAATCGCTTTGAACTAGTGATGATTGCTAGCAAGCGTGCCCGTCAATTAACAATAGGTGGCAAGGAACCTCGTTTAGCTTGGGAAAATGATAAGCCCACAGTGGTTGCACTAAGAGAAGTTGCTGAAGGGTTGACCGATGCTTCCATTTTAAATGAAGCAGAAGTAAAGCCTGTAGTAACCATTACAGAGCAGGCACCACAGGAATACTAGTCCCATGCTATTAATTGCCCACCTTGTTGTTGTACTAAACTATTAAAGGTAGGGTAATGAATACCATTGATGATCTTTGTGATCGACTAAAAGGCTACCTACCTGCTGATGAAATTCAGCAGGTGCGTCGTGCCTATTTTTATGCAGAGCAGGCCCATGACGGGCAAAAACGTAGCTCTGGTGAACCTTATGTTAGTCACCCTCTTGCTGTGGCAACCATTCTAGCTAATCTACACATGGATTATCAGGCGCTAATTGCAGCCTTATTACACGATGTGATAGAAGACACTAGCGTAGGCAAACAAGCAGTAACTGAACAGTTTGGCAGTGTTGTTGCCGAGCTTGTTGATGGTGTATCTAAACTAACTCAAATCACTTTTGAATCCAAAGCTGAAGCCCAGGCTGAGAACTTTCGTAAAATGGTTTTGGCCATGGCCGAAGACATACGCGTTATTATTGTTAAACTAGCCGACAGGCTGCATAACATGCGTACTTTGGGTGTATTAAGGCCTGATAAAAAGCGCCGTATTGGCCGTGAAACACTGGATATTTATGCCCCTATTGCTAACCGTTTGGGCATTAATACGCTGCGTTTAGAACTAGAAGAGTTAAGCTTTAAAGGCATTTACCCAATGCGCTATAAACAGCTTAAACTAGCCGTTGCAAAGGCACGGGGTAATCGCAAAGACATTGTTAAAAAAATTCAAGTCCACCTACAAGAAAAGCTAGAAGAAGAAGGCTTGGTTGGGCACGTCGTTGGGCGAGAAAAAAATCTTTTCTCTCTTTACAATAAAATGAAAGAGCAGAAAAAAGCATTCAAAGCAATCATGGATGTGCATGCTTTTCGCATCCTGACTGATTCAGTTGATGATTGTTACCGCATTTTAGGCATTGTTCACAACACGTTCAAGCCTGTTCCTGGACGTTTTAAAGACTACATCGCCATTCCTAAAGCCAATGGCTACCAATCCTTGCATACGTCTTTAATTGGTTTAAGTGGCACCCCCATTGAAGTGCAAATACGCACCCGTGAAATGGAAGCCATGGCCAATAATGGCGTGGCAGCGCATTGGCTTTATAAAGCCAGCCAAACCGATCACCCCATAGCACAAGGTAGCCATGCCCGTGCACGCCAATGGGTTAAAGGCTTGCTTGAAATGCAACAAAGGGCGGGTGATTCCTTAGAGTTTATTGAGAACGTTAAGGTCGACCTCTTCCCCGATGAAGTTTATGTTTTTACGCCTCAGGGCGACATAATGGAGTTGCCTAAAGGTTCTACCCCTGTTGACTTTGCTTATGCGGTACACACTGACATAGGCCATGCGTGCGTGGCTTGCCGTATTGATCGAAAACTAGCACCTTTATCGGTTAAACTGCACAGTGGCCAAACCGTTGAAATAGTGACCGCCGCTGGTGCAAGGCCTAATTTAGCGTGGCTTTCTTTTATAGCCACCGCCCGTGCCCGTTCTGCCATTCACCATTATTTAAAACAGCAACAGCGCACCGAATCAGAAACCTTGGGTCGCCGTTTATTAGAAAAAGCACTCAGCCAATTTGATGTTCAGCTAGAAAACATCAGTGAAGACCGCTTAGCACCCTTATTAAAAGAAATGGATGTTGGCTCATTACAAGAGCTATTAGAGGCCATAGGCTTGGGCGAACGCATGGCTTATGTGGTGGTACGCCGCCTGTTAAGCGATGTGGAAGCCAGGACTAAAACAGCAGACTCACAAGAAGAGTCTATGATTATTAATGGCACTGAAGGCATGGTGGTTAGCTTTGCACGGTGTTGCCACCCCATTCCGGGGGATTCTATTCTTGGCAATATTAGCTTTGGCAATGGCATTGTGGTGCACCAAGATAATTGCCGTAACCTAAGCGAATTGCGTGATGATCCAGAAAAATGCATTACCCTATGCTGGGCTGATGCAGTGGAAGGTGAATTCAGTGTTAATCTACGTTTAGAGCTAGAATTACGCCGTGGCATTATTGCCAACATAGCAACACTAGTAGCAGAAATGGATGCTGGAATTGACCGATTCAATGTTGATGAGCGTGATGCACGCATTTCAACTTTAACCCTAGGGGTGCTGGTGAGAAATCGGGTGCATTTGGCCAGAGTAATGAAAAAAATTAGGGCGGTGCATGAAGTGAACCGTGTGGTTCGCCTGCGTTAATAGTCAAATATTATGAGAAAAAATTAGTTATGAGTAATCGTGCAATTATTAGTACCAACAAAGCACCACAAGCAATAGGTACCTATTCACAAGCCGTGAAAGCCGGTAATACGGTTTATTTATCTGGGCAAATTCCACTAGTGCCAGCCACAATGGAAGTGGTCGAAGGCGATTTTGAAGCCCAAGCTGTGCAGGTATTTGAAAACTTACAAGCCGTGTGCGTTGCAGCAGGCGGCAGTATGGATGAAGTGGTTAAGGTTAATCTTTACCTAACCGACCTTGCTGACTTTGCCGTGGTAAATGAAGTGATGGCTCGTTATTTTAGCCAACCCTACCCAGCCAGAGCAGCAGTACAAGTTGCGGCTTTACCTAAAGGGGTGGCTTTTGAAGCTGAAGCCGTTATGGTAGTGGGTGACTAGCCTGCTTTAACTAGGCCTTATAGTCTTCAGTCTTCATTAAGTGGCCTAGTTTATTCGCTTTGGTATCTAGGTAATCAGCATTATGGGGGTTTAGCCCCGTGGTTAGCGGAATACGTTCATCCACTTGAATACCACAGCAAGTAAAAGCGTCAACTTTACGTGGGTTGTTGGTCATTAAACGAACGCTACTAATGTTTAAGTGTTTAAGCATAGAAGGTAGCATTGAGTAATCGCGCAAATCTGCTGCAAAGCCAAGTTGCTCGTTAGCTTCAACTGTATCGGCACCGGCATCTTGTAAGTTATAAGCACGAATTTTATTAAGAAGGCCTATGCCACGGCCTTCTTGGCGCAAATAAAACAAAGCACCACGGCCTTCAGCAGCAATGCGCTTTAACGCTTCTTCTAGCTGAAAACCACAGTCACAACGTAAAGAAAATAAAGCATCGCCAGTAAGGCACTCTGAATGAATGCGAGCTAAAACTGGTTTTGCGCTGTCCAACTCACCCAGCGTTAAGGCTAAGTGCTCTTTGCCAGTTTCGCTGTCCTCAAAGCCATGCATGGTGAAGACAGCCCAAGGGGTTGGTAAGCGGGAAGAGGCAATAAAACGCAGAGTCACAAGCTTGGTCTCATAGTTATTAAGATTGAAAGTTGGGCTATTCTACTCGCTAACTAGGCTTAAGGCAGCATTAGCAAGAAGATATTTCTTCTTATTAAACTGACCTGCCGTGTTAACCTCGTTAGAATACTTATAAATAGAGTAGTTTTTAAGTCAATACTGTTTATTAGGAAGGTTTCATGTCTGAATTAAAAAATGATCGTTTTTTACGTGCGCTTAATGGTGAATCAGTTGATGCTACGCCGGTTTGGATGATGCGTCAGGCAGGGCGTTATCTACCCGAATACCTAGCAACACGTAAAGCGGCAGGTACCTTTATGGACCTGTGCCGTAATACCGAATTAGCTACTGAAGTAACACTGCAACCCCTTGAGCGCTTTGATTTAGATGCGGCTATATTATTTTCCGACATTTTAACCATTCCTGATGCAATGGGTTTAGGTTTGTATTTTGAAACCGGCGAAGGACCACGTTTCAAAAAAACCATTCGTACGGCAAAAGATGTAGAAGACCTGCCCATTCCTAATATCGAAAGTGATTTAGGTTATGTGACCGATGCGGTTAGCAGTATTCGTAAAGCGCTAAATGGCCGTGTGCCTTTAATTGGCTTTTCAGGTAGCCCTTGGACTTTAGCCACCTACATGATTGAAGGCCAAGGCAGTAAAGAATATCGCCATGCAAAAGCTATGCTTTATGGTCAGCCAGAAGTGATGCACCAGCTGCTTGATAAACTAGCCCGTACCGTTACCGATTATTTGAACGCACAAATACGTGCCGGTGCACAAGCCGTACAAATTTTTGACTCTTGGGGCGGTGCATTATCCACACCGGCTTATTTAGAGTTTTCTTTAAAGTACATGCAGCAAATAGTTGACGGTTTAATTCGTGAGCACGATGGCCGTAAAGTCCCCGTTATTTTATTCACTAAAGGTGGCGGTCAATGGCTAGAGCACATGGCTTCGGTAGGTGCTGATGCGCTAGGTTTAGACTGGACCACTGAAATGAGCGATGCGCGTGCCCGTGTAGGCCACAAGGTTGCCTTGCAAGGTAACTTTGATCCTAGTGGTCTTTTTGCATCACCGGCAGCTATTCGTAAAGAAGTGGGTCGTATTTTAGAAAGCTACGGCCCAGGCAATGGCCATGTGTTTAATTTAGGTCATGGTATTAACCAGTTTGTTAACCCTGAACATGCCAAAGTGTTAATTGATGCGGTGCATGAATTAAGTGCGCCTTACCATACTCAAAAATAGAGATCAAGATAGAGCTAGAAGCAAATCTTTTTTGCTTGTTAAGATATTTGCTAATATTACACCCTATACCCAGCAATCTGAGGTAATTTTTAATGTTTAATATAAGTGATGAGCTACCTAACACACTATCGAATATGCTCAAAGGTTCAGCCAATTCTTTACCCCGTTTAACGGCTGATCAGTTAGAGTATTTTCTAACCTTAACGCCTGCAGATAACGTATCAGGCTTAGAAGATACCAATAATTGGCTAAGTAGTTTTAATGGCCAAATATTAAAAAGCATGATGGCAGCTTCCAAGAAGCAAAGTGATTTTTTTGCACCTTTTGGCGTGCCATCAGAACTGTTTACAGGCTGGCTTAAACCCTTAGTTAAAGCCACACAAGAAGCAGTAGCAGCAGGGCGTGATCCTGACCCTGTGGCAATCAATAATATTCGTATTGAAACGGCCTATGCTGCACGCATTAAGCGCCTTGTAACCGCTTTAACCAAAGAAGTGAAAGCAACGCCTGAAGAACTTGCTAAAGGCGGAGATGACATTACCCGTAAAGGCTACCGCCTAACGTTTGATAAAGTGGCTTGTGAAAAAATTTGTAGAGAAATTGGCGGGCAAACTTGGCTGTTATCTAACCTACTCGCTTTTCAGCGCTTAGAATGGCAATACTCAAGCTACGGGCAAACACGCCTAAGAGCAATGAAAAAGTTGTTGCGTTCTTTACTGCAAGTAATTGCAGGTGAACCCTTAAGTAATTTACGCCGTAATCCTTACCGTAAGCTTTCTGCTGAAGGCTTAAAAGTACAAGATGATGAGCAATATTTAGCCGATTGTGCATCACGTTTGGTGGCTTTATTAGCACACGATGCATTTGATGTTCGCCGTTTTGCACTTGAATCACCCACTTCGTTTTTAGGTGCTTGTGAGTGGAATGAAGTACCAGGTTCGGCTTTATATTCTGTTAAATTAAGGCATTACCCACGCCCTGAAGGTGTGAAGCCTAACGGCAAAACGCTTTACATGGTTAGCCCTATGATTAACCGCTGCGAGCTGTTTGACCTTGCACCGGGTAAATCTGTTGTAGAAGGTATGCTAGAACAGGGTTATGACATTTACATGATTGATTATGGCAACCCTGAGCCTGATCAAGCTAACCTAGGTTTAAGTTTTTACGGTAAAACCGTGCATGACAAATACCTAGACATCATGATTGAGCGCCACCCTAATCAAACCATTGATGTGATGTCTTACTGCATGGGTGGCACTTTGTTTATGCCCTACCTTGCACGCAGAATTGAAGAGCTACACATTGAAGGTGGCAATCTACACATTCGTCAAGTTGTGCTTATGACAGCACCTATTTACTTTGATGACGAAACCAGTGGCCACAAGCCAATGCGTGATGTGATTCGTGAGCACTATTCGCCTGAGGTTATGCAAACCTTCTATAGCGATTCTAACGTACCACCACAAACCATTGAAGTGGGTATGCATGCCATTCAGCCAGGTGTTGCATTTAGTGTTGCTGAAGGCTTTTATGCGCGCGCCAACTTCCCGGGTGCAATTGATGATGCTGCACCGTTTATGCACTGGCTAAATTCAGGCACCCGTTTCCCTGCCCGTGCACACGGTGAGTGGATCCAAAAAATCTTCCTAGATAATGAAATTTGGGAAGGTAAGTATGCCCTGCCTTCTAAATACCCAGAACTAGACGGTAAGCCAGTCAATATGGACATGCTGAATTTAGCTGACATTGCCTTGTTTGATTACCGTGGCCTGCGTGACCCGATTGCTCCTGTTGGCTCTTGCTTAACCAGCGAGCGTTGGGGTCGTAAAGAAGGTAACTTGCAAATGACGTGTGGTGGTTTGAACCGCACCATTGAAAAAAACGTGGGGCATATCTTTGTTGTTAGTAAGCGATTACTGGCTGAATTTATGGAATCAGTTACTGATTTCTTACAAGACGAGCCACCTGCTTACATTCCTAACAAGCAAGCTGGAACGTTTGATCTTTGCCCACCCGTTGATGAACTAGCCACCGACACTAAGGCCAAAGAAGCTGCCGATACTAAAGCAGAAACTGATGCCAAAGCCAAAGAAGCCGCCGATGCTAAAGTAGAAGCTGATGTCAAAGCCAAAGAAGCTGCCGAGGCTAAAGTTAAAGCAGAAGCCCAGACTAAAGCCAAAGCTGCAGCCGATGCTAAAGCTAAAGAGCAAGCGACAAAATCGACGCACTCTAAAGCCAAGCAAACGCCTAAAAGAAAATAGTAGTTAAAATTATTTAAAAAAATAGTTTTAAGTAGTTTTAGGTAGCCGCCCAAGCAGGTAAAATTCCTGATTGGGCGGTGTGCCTGTTAATGACACCATGCGGTTAGACAACCCAAAAAAAGCACACACAGCACCAATATCCCAAATATCCTCGCGCGTAAAACCAACCGCTTCGAGTGCTTTTACCCAATCCTCAGTTAATTCACCTGCCTCCAAACTAATGTATAAAGCAAAATCTAACATCACACGGTGGCGTTCACTGATGGGTGATGTGCGGTGATTAATGGCAATTTGGTCTGCTATTAGTGGGTTTTTGCTATAAATACGTAACAAAGCACCATGCGCCACCACACAATAAAGGCAATGGTTTTGAGCACTGGTTGCCACCACTAGCATTTCTTTTTCAGCCAAAGTTAAGGTGTCAGATCCCCTTTCCATTAGGGCATCGTAATAGGCAAAAAAAGCACGAAACTCAGCTGGGCGATAAGCCAACATTAAAAAAACATTGGGTACAAACCCTGCTTTTTCTTGCACGGCAAGAATAGTCTCTTGAATGTCTTGTGGTAGGTCAGCTAGTTCAGTGGGTAGGTTAAAGAAAGGGCTAAGGGGTACAGGCATCGGGTATTCCTTCTATTGTTATCTTTGTTAGGATTACTGGAATTACTAGAATTACTTCACACCCTAGACTGCTGCCACCTTGGTTGAAGTGCAAGCAAAAAAAATGCCCCAGCAGTCAGTTAAAACTGGCTAGGGCATCGAATTAATTTAAAGCGTTTTATTTAGCAACAGTAAGCGCTTGCTCCAAATCAGCTAATAAATCATCAATGTGTTCTATACCAACCGACAAGCGCACCATGTCTTCACTCACGCCTGCACTGGCAAGCTCTTCAGTGTTTAACTGGCGGTGGGTTGTGGATGCTGGAATTGAAGAGCAGCTTTTTGCATCGCCAATATTCACTAGGCGATTAAATAACTGCAAAGCATCATAAAACTTTATTCCTGCATCTTTGCCGCCTTTAATACCAAAGCTAAGAATACCTGAAGCCTTACCACCCATGTATTTTTGCGCTAGTGCATGGTCGGGGTGATCTTCTAAACCTGCATAGTTAACCCAAGCAACCTGTGCATGGCCTTTCAAGTATTCGGCAACTTTTTGGGTGTTTTCACACGTGCGTTCAATGCGTAAGGCTAAAGTTTCTAAACCAAGTAACAAATTCCAAGCCGCTTGGGCAGACAGTGCCGCACCCATATTACGCAAAGGCACCACGCGAGCACGGGTGATAAAAGCTGCTGCGCCCACATCACGGGTATAATGAACACCGTGATACGATGCATCGGGCTGATTTAAAAGCGGAAAGCGCTCGGCATTTTCTGCCCAAGGAAACTTACCTGAATCAACAATAACACCACCCAAGGTGGTACCGTGACCACCAATGTATTTAGTGGCAGAATGAATAACGATGTCTGCACCCTGCTCAATGGGTCGCCATAAAAAAGGCGTGGCAACGGTATTATCCACAACCACAGGCACGCCGTGGCGGTGTGCAATTTCAACCAACCCTTCCATGTTCACAACGCCACCTGAAGGGTTGCCAATGGATTCACAAAAAACAGCTTTGGTATTTTTATCAATTAGTGCTTCTAAGCCTGCTAAATTGTTTTTATCTGCAAAACGCACTTCAATGCCTTGGCGTGGCAAAGTATGAGCAAACAGATTGTAAGTGCCACCATAAAGTTCGCTAATAGAAACAATGTTGTCGCCTGCTTGTGCGATGGTTTGAATCGTGTAAGTAATTGCCGCCATGCCCGAAGCAACCGCAAGGCCTGCAATACCGCCTTCTAAAGCCGCCACACGCTTTTCTAAAATATCGCAAGTGGGGTTCATGATGCGGGTATAAATATTGCCTGGCACTTTAAGGTCAAATAAATCGGCAGCATGCTGGGCAGAATCAAAACTAAACGAAGTAGTTTGGTGAATGGGTATGGCTACAGCGTGCTGACCATCCGGTTCATAGGCATGGTGCAGTGCCAGTGTTTCACGTTTCATGGTGTATCCTTATCTTAGATAGTATTTAAATTTTGGTTATATTGAGTGCGTTTTTTATAACTGTCAATAAAAAGCAGGGTGTTATGGCAAAACAAAAAACCGCCTATGTTTGCATAGAATGCGGCGCAGAATACAGTAAATGGCAGGGCCAATGCTCGGCCTGCAAAGAATGGAACAGCGTACAAGAAATTCGCCTAGGCGCAAGTTCTGTGGCAAGTGGTCGCAATGCATCTTTATCATCGGCTCGCAGTGGCTTTGCTGGTGGTTTATCTAAACAGGTGCAAGACCTTTCTGATATAAACTTACAAGATTTACCTAGATTTTCAACTACTTTTAACGAATTTGATCGAGTATTAGGCGGTGGCCTAGTGCCTGGTTCTGCTGTGTTGTTGGGTGGTAACCCGGGTGCTGGTAAATCGACCCTACTTTTACAAGTGGCTTGTAAGCTTGCACAGCTAATGAAAGTGCTTTATGTCACCGGTGAAGAATCATTACAACAGGTGGCATTAAGGGCGCAGCGGTTAGGCTTACCTACCCAAGGCTTAAAAATGCTAGCAGAAACCAGTGTAGAAAGCTTGCTTGCTGTAGCAGACATTGAAAAACCTCAAGTGCTGATTGTGGATTCAATTCAAACCATGCACGTCAGTGATATTTCTTCTGCCCCCGGTGGCGTTGCTCAGGTTAGGGAATCGGCGGCTTTTTTAACACGCTTTGCTAAGCAAACCCACACGGTTCTTTTTTTGGTGGGTCATGTAACTAAAGATGGCTCTTTAGCAGGCCCTAAAGTGTTAGAACACATGATCGATGCCTCACTTTTATTGGAAGGCGATGGTGATTCGCGTTTTCGTACCCTAAGAGGCCAAAAAAACCGCTTTGGGGCAGTGAATGAGTTAGGCGTGTTTGCCATGCTAGAAGGGGGTTTAAAAGAAGTTAAAAATCCCTCGGCTATTTTTTTATCCCGCGATGAAGAACCGGCAGCAGGCAGTGTGGTTATGGCAACTTGGGAAGGCACACGCCCCTTGTTAGTGGAAGTGCAGGCATTGGTGGATGAATCACAGCTAGGCAACCCTCGCCGTGTAGCAGTTGGGCTAGATGGCAATCGTTTATCAATGCTTTTAGCAGTTTTAAACCGGCATGGCGGCATTTTTACCGGTGACCAAGATGTGTTTTTAAACGTGGTTGGTGGCGTTAAAGTGCTAGAAACTAGTGCCGACTTAGCCGCTGTTATGGCAATTGTCTCTTCACTTAAAAACCAGCCCTTGCCACATGAGCTTATGGTGATTGGTGAAATTGGTTTGTCGGGTGAAATACGCCCAGTACCCAGTGGCCAAGAAAGAATCAGAGAAGCAGCCAAACATGGCTTTACCCGTGCCATAGTACCTAAAGGCAATGTACCCAAAGACATGCCAGAAGGAATGCAAGTGATAGGCGTTAGCCGGTTAAGCGAAGCCTTAGATGCGATTTAGGTATTTTTTAACACCCTACACACAATGAAAGAGTGTGAACTCTTACCACTAGACGACCCATACACATCCACCACTATAAAAGTATTAGGCGCTACATTTGTATCACAGTCGAATTAATAGCCATTCTTTAGTGCTGTCTTAGTAACAACTCATTTTATATTTATTTTTATATAAATACCTAAGCTGCATAGCAGTTGAAGTGGTAGGCCTACCACTTCAACTAAACCAACGGTTAGTATAGTTAAGCAATCCAACCTTAACATACCTTTACTTTACTTTACTTTAC
>CANQLY010000003.1 GCA_947624795.1 uncultured Marinospirillum sp. | reverse complement strand
AGTGATATAAACCACCCTAGCCGATGCCACGCTTTACAGTGATAGCCAGCGTAAAGACGAGCTACAAAAGCTATTAAAAGACCAAGGGCGTTTAGAGCAAGAACTGGAAGCCTTAGAGATAGAATGGTTAGAAAGCAGTGAGGTATTAGAAAACCGCACTGCTGAACTAGGGCTTGGTTAAATCACCTAAATTAAATGCGCTTTAATCTTCTTCGTAAAGCATTTTACGGTTCATGCCACCATCAACAATGAAATTTTGTCCGGTAATAAAACTGGCCAAATCAGAAGCTAGCCACAAGACGACACCAGCAACATCATCTGGCTTGCCTATGCGCCCAATGGGGTGCTGCTCATGGTCACGGTTGGAATGAAAAGGCTGGTAGCGTGAACTGTTTTTTTGCCATTCGCCTACTTCTATCCAACCGGGGCTAATGGCATTAACCCGTACATCAGGCGCCAAGCTGATGGCTAAAGCATGGTTTAAAGACAAGACGCCGCCTTTGCTTGCGGCATAAGCTTCGGTGTCGGGTTCTGATTGGTTGGCACGGGTGGAGCCTAGGTTAATAATGCTGCCTTTGGTGGCACGTAAATCAGCTGCGGCGTGTTTGCTGCATAAAAACACGCCAGTTAAATTAACGTCTAAGTAACGCTGCCAAACATTTAGATCTAAGTCTTCTATGGCACCTGTGTAGGGTGTGGATAACCCAGCATTATTAACCAATAAGCTGATAGGCCCTAGTTTTTCACGGGTAACCTGCATTAATTCACGCACTTGATCTTCGCGCGCCACATCAACAACATGAAAGGCAACCTTGCCTAAGCTGTCAAATAGGTGAATGCATTCTGTGCCTGCTTCACCGTCAATATCGGCAATCATTACCTGCCAGCCTTGCTGTAACAGTGCACCAGAAATAGCACGGCCTATGCCTTGTGCACCACCGGTCACCAAAGCAACTGGAAGAGACTTGAACTTACTCAAGATAGAACTCCTTAAATACGCTATTTGCTTTCAAGCAAGAAAGTGACAGGCCCATCATTTATTAGCTCAACCTGCATGTTGGCCCCAAATTGACCTGAAGCAACCCTTGGGTGGTTATGATTGGCATAGTTTAGAAAATGATTATAAAGCAATTCACCTTTTACAGGCTCTGCTGCTAAAGAAAAGCCAGGACGCAAACCTTTATTGGTTTCTGCAGATAAGGTAAATTGAGAAATAACTAACAAGCCCCCTTGGGTTTGTTTTAAACCTAAATTCATTTTACCCATATCATCGGCAAAAATACGATAACTCAATACTTTCTGTAAAAGTTTTTCGGCAATTAAAGGGGTGTCTGCTTTGTCTACACCTAAAAAAACTAAGAGCCCTGCCTCAATTTCACCCACTAGTTTACCTTCCACGCTTACTTTGGCACGGCTGACTCGCTGCAATAAAGCTTTCATTGGTTGTTTGCTCTTTAGGTGAGTGGCTCATTATTTGGCTGTATGTATAAAAATAAATAATCAAAAAGCTTGATATGGATAAATTCATTTGTCATTCTTCACACAGAAAATTAAATCCAATGCATTATTGTGGCTGCTTTTTAAACTGAAAACAAAAAGAGGGTAGGGAATGTTACTTAAGAAAATTTTAGGAACAGCAATCGCCAGTGTGTTAACGGTCGGTATGGTTGCTTGCGGTGGTGGTGAAGATAAGGCAGCAACCCCTGCTGCTGAACCTAAAGGCCAAAACTGGCGCTATGCACACGAAGAGTATGAAAACGATGTACAAGACGTGTTTGCTTATAAGTTTAAAGCGTACATCGAGGCTAATTCAAACCATACGATTGAAGTGTTCCGTTTTGGCGAGTTAGGCGAGTCCGATGACATTATGGAACAAACGCAAGCGGGTATTTTGCAGTTTGTGAACCAATCCCCAGGTTTTACTGGTTCACTTATTCCTGAAGCACAAATCTTTTTTATTCCCTACCTCTTGCCTGTTGAAGAAGCGCACATTATTGAGTTCTTCAAAAAAAGTAAGGCAATCAAAGAACTGTTTCCTAAGCTGTATGCTAAGCAGGGTTTAGAGCTATTAACCATGTACCCAGAAGGTGAAACGGTGTTAACAACCGATGAGCCTATTCGTACACCTGACGATTTACAGGGTAAGAATATTCGTACCATGACCAACCCTTTGCTACTAGAAACCTACAAAGCCTTTGGCGGCATTCCAACACTGCTACCTTGGGGTGAAGTGTATGGCGGTTTACAAACCAACATTCTACAAGGCCAAGAAAACCCTTTGTTTTGGATAGAATCAGGCGGCCTTTATGAAGTGTCGCCTCACCTCACCTTTACTGGCCATAACCAGTTCACTACGGCAATGATGGCCAATAAAAAGTTTTTTGATGGCCTTGCTGCTAAAGATCAGCAGCTGATTAGAGAAGCAACTAACCACGCTTTTAACTACATGACTGAATACGTGCCGGGTTTGGGTGAAAGAAAGCTACAGGCCATTATTGATGCCAGTGATGAAGTAACGGTTACGCGTTTAACCGATGCAGAGCGTCAGGCCTTTATTAACCGAGCGCCTCAGGTTGAAAAGAAGTTTATTGAAATTACAGGTGATAGCGGTAAACAGCTTTTAGAGCAGTTTAAAGTCGACTTAAAAGCCACTGCAACCAAGTAATTCATGGCTAGTGGGCCGCCAAGGAAGGCGACCGCTAAAACTAGGAGGTAGGTAAGCGATGGGTGATTTATCGCAAGAACCGGATTCAAGTTTACCCGGTATTTTAGGCCCTATTGACAAGGCAATTGGTAAAACAGAGTCAGTTATTTTAGCCTTGGGTGTTTTGTTAATGGCGCTTAATACTGTGGCCAATGTTGTAGGGCGTTTTGTGTTTGGCGAAAGTTTGTTTTTTGTTGAAGAAGTTAACCGCATTTTAATTGTGATGATTACTTTTGCAGGTTTAGGTTATGCAGCAAGGCAGGGGCGGCATATTCGTATGTCAGCTTTTTATGATGTTTTGCCTAAAATAATGCGCCGTTATTTAATGATTTTTATCGCTTTTACAACCAGTTTTATTCTATTTTTTTTAGGTTGGTTTTCCATTAGTTATGTGCAAAGCACCTATGCTACAGGGCGCTTGCTTCCCACTTTAAGTATTCCTGTTTACCTGATGTTTTTGTGGGTGCCTATTGGTTTTTTTGTAACGGGTGTTCAATACTTTTTTACTGGCATCAAAAATATCACGTCTAAAGAAGTTTACTTGTCTACTCAAGTACAAGATGGCTATGAAGAGACCGATTGCCAAGCTGCTGCTTGTAAAGATAAGGGGATCTAAACGATGGTATTAATAATGCTAGCCAGCATGGTAGTGCTGTTATTTTTGGGCTTTCCTATGATGGTTCCTTTAACGGTTGCGGCTGTTATTGGTTTTGTAATGATGTTTGATGGTTTTGGGCAAATAGATACGTTTATACAGCAGATGTTGGCTGGAATTAGGCCAACGGCACTTATTGCTGTCCCTATGTTTATTTTTGCTGCCGATGTAATGACGCGTGGGCAGTCAGCTAATCGCCTAGTCGATTTAGTCATGGCTTTTATAGGGCATGTAAAAGGCGGCTTGGCAGTCAGTACTGCCGCCTCTTGCACTTTGTTTGGTGCGGTTTCAGGCTCTACCCAAGCAACAGTGGTTGCGGTGGGTTCGCCTATGCGCCCTAGAATGTTAAAAGCAGGCTATAAAGATTCTTTTATTTTAGCGTTAATTATTAATTCTAGTGACATTGCTTTTTTAATTCCGCCCAGCATTGGCATGATTATCTATGGTGTTATTTCAGGCACTTCAATCGGCGAACTATTCATTGCTGGCATTGGGCCTGGTCTGCTTATTTTGTTAGTATTTTCTATTTATTGCGTTATTTATGCCACCATTAACAAAGTACCAACAGAACCCCGTGCAAGCTGGTCTGAACGTTTAACGGCCATTCGCCAAGCGCTTTGGCCTTTGGGTTTCCCTGTACTTATTGTGGGCGGTATTTATGGCGGTGTGTTTAGCCCAACAGAAGCGGCGGCTGCCTGTGTGCTTTATGCTGTTATTTTAGAATTTGTTATTTTTCGATCCTTAAAAATGATCGATATTTACCAAATAGCTAAATCCACCGGTTTAATTACTGCGGTAGTGTTTATTTTGGTCGCAGTAGGTAATGGTTTTTCGTGGATTATTTCTTTTGCACACATTCCACAAACCTTGTTGGCTAGCATAGGCATTAACGAAGCAGGCCCTAATGGCGTGTTGGTTATAATTGCCACTGCCTTTTTTATCGCCTGTATGTTTGTTGATCCTATCGTAGTTATTTTAGTATTAACGCCTATTTTTGCACCGGCTATTGCTAATACAGGTTTAGATCCGGTTCTAGTCGGGGTGCTAATTACTTTAATTGTGGCGATAGGTTCAGCTACGCCTCCTTTTGGCTGTGATATTTTTACTGCCATAGCTATTTTTAAGCGCCCTTACTGGGAAGTGATTAAAGGCACACCACCTTTTGTTTTTATGTTGGTTCTAGTGGCTGGCTTAATTATTCTTTTCCCGCAAATAGCGTTGTTTTTGAGAGATTTAGCTTTTAGGTAAATTTAGTAAAGGAAAAGCTCAAAAATAACCTTAACTTTTCGCTTTTGTAGCCTAAGTGACACTCGATTTGTGGCATACTTAGTGCCTTATTTTTAGGCTGAAATTAAAGTGCTGATGTGGAAGATTTAAACTCTTGGTTTTTAGTTGTTTCTATTTTGCTGTGCCTAAGTATTTTGGCTACGGTTATTTCTGCACGCATAGGAATGCCATTGCTCTTGGTGTTTCTGGCAGTAGGTATGCTGGCCGGTGAAGACGGTGTCGGCGGTTTAAAGTTTGCCAGCTTTGAAGCGGCTTATGTAATAGGGCATTTAGCGCTAGCAGTCATATTGCTTGATGGCGGTATGCGCACCCGCATGAAAACCTTTAGGGTGGGTTTGCGGCCTGCCTTAGTATTAGCAACGGTAGGGGTTCTTATAACATCAGGCTTAACTGGCCTACTTGCCATGTGGATTTTTGACCTTTCTATACTTGAAGGTTTATTAGTAGGCGCTATCGTGGGTTCAACCGATGCTGCTGCAGTTTTCTCTATGCTTAGCGGTAAAGGTGTTAGCCTAAATGAACGGGTAAGTGCCACCTTGGAAATAGAGTCAGGCACCAACGACCCGATGGCGATTTTTTTAACCATTACGCTGATTACCCTATTAACCCAAGATAACCCCGATCCGCTTAGCGCCTTATTAATGTTTGTGCAGCAGTTTGGCATAGGCTTGCCACTAGGTATCGCCGGTGGTTGGTTCTTTGCACAGGTATTAAAAAAGCTTTACCTTTCTACAGGTTTTTATCCTTTGTTGGTTACGGGCGCAGGCTTAGCTTTGTTTGCCACCACCAATATGTTGGGCGGTAGTGGTTTCTTAGCCATTTATTTAGCCGGTTTAATGATAGGTAATAGCCGCTCGGCCAAGTTGCAATACATTTTGCCAGTGCACGATGGTTTTGCTTGGTTAAGCCAAATTGGTTTGTTTTTAATTCTTGGTTTGCTAGTAACGCCCCATGAAATGCTTGCTACTGCTGTGCCTGCCACGCTTTTATCCATCGGTATGATTCTGGTTGTGCGCCCCCTTGCGGTGCTTTTATGTGTTAAGCCTTTCTTTAAATTTAAGTGGCGTGAATTAACGTTTATAGCTTGGGTCGGGTTGCGGGGTGCTGTGCCCATTGTGCTGGCTATTTTCCCTGTTATTGCCGGTGTTGAAAACGCCAGCCTGTATTTTAATATCGCTTTTTTTGTTGTGCTTATGTCGTTATTAGTGCAAGGGGCAAGTTTGCCTTGGGTTGCACGTTGGTTAAAAGTTGAAGTGCCAACGGGATTTATGCCTAAAAACCGCACCTTATTGGGTGTTTTTCCAGAAGATGATTTTGAAACTTTTGTTTATTCAGTTAAGGGTGGCACTTTAGATGGTGTTGAATTGCGCTGTTTACGTTTCCCTTCCGGCGCACGTATTGCCGCTTTGTTCCGTAATAAACAGCTAATTCACCCATCGGGCAGTACCCAGCTTAAAGAAGGCGACCAGCTGTGCATTATTGGTCGAGAATCGGATTTGCCCGTTTTAAGTAAAATGTTTAACGGTGACTCTCAACCCGACAAAGAAAAGAACCGTACTTTCTTTGGTGATTTTACACTGTCTGGCGATGCACCCCTTAAAGACGTTGCCGAACTTTACAGCTTAACCATTAGCCCAGAACAAGCCGGTTTAACCTTAAGCGAGTTATTGATCCACCGTTTTGGTGGTCAAACGGTGGTGGGTGACCAAATGGAATGGCACGGTATTCGTTGGGTAGTTGTAGCAGTTGAAAACAACAAAATTGAGCAGGTGGGGCTTAAGCCCTTGTACTTAGAAAATGCTGGTTAGTGATTATTCGCTAGATAGATAGATAGTTAGTTAGTTAGATAGTTAGATAGTTAGTTAGATAGCCGTTAGGTGGTTATCCCATTGCCATTGGCTGCTTTCTTCTAGCGGTAGAAGTTGTTGTTCACCCGTTAAAGCACTGAACTGATATACCTTGCCACGCCCCGTGCTAACTAAAAACTCGCCTGCTTTATTGGATGCCGCTAACCCGCAGCCGTCGGCTGCATAAATGCTTGATAAAAACGCCCTTTGCTGCATATCCCACAAGATAACGTGATTACCTCTGGGTGCTGAAATAGCTGCAAATCTGCCGGAAGTATCAAAGCACGCGCTGCCGCAATAGTGTTTAAGCTGGCTATATAGGCGTTCAGGTAGTGCCATTGAAACAAGGACTTCACCTGGGCGGTGGGCTAAAACTAGGGGCACTGAATCGGCTGGGTGGCCTTGGTATTGTAAAGCGATAATAACCTGACCATCAGGCGCAACGTCTAGGTGGCGAAGGCTGCACTGGTGAAATTCATCAGCAAGTTGCTGCTTTTCGATTAACTCACCCGTTTGGCTATTCAGGTAAACCAAAGAAGACTGCATGGTCTCTAGGTTAAGCTTTTCTCGGCCTTTAGTTTTAATACCGCCATTGGCAATCACCAGTGTTTTACCGTCGGGCATCCATAAAAACTCATGGGGTTCTATGCCGTGGGTTGGTAGCTCTTTTACCACCTTAAAATCATTGTCTAAATCACGAACCACTAGGTAGCCTTGGTCGTTTTCTAAGCGGGTTTCGCTGGTATAAAGGTAGCGGCCATCGGGCGATAGAAGTGCATGGCCTTGTAAATAATGGCCTGCTTGAACAGCTAAAGTTGTGATGGCTTGTTGGTTGCGGTAGTCATAAATAGTAATAAAATCCCCAGGGCGGCGGGCAAGGGTAAATAACCAGCCCCTAACTGGGTCGGCTAATACTTGATGCGCTCTTGCTGGTAACGGATGACTGGTTTGTTCTTGCCCTAAGCCATTAAAAAAACTGAGGTAATAACCACCCTGCACATTTTTAGCGGCAGAGGCATAAAGCTGCTTTTCACTGATCTGACTTACAGCTTGGCTTAGCTGAGCTTTAGCCAGCAAGGGCGCAGCAGCCAGCCAACCTAGTAGTTGGCGACGGTTAACGCCTTTTATCGGATTAGTCCCCATCACGACTATTAAACCCTAGGTGTACTTCAAGTACTGCCATAGCGAGTTGTAAGTTTTTTTGTAGCGCTTCAACTGGTGGGCGTAGCTGGCGTAATTGCTGGTCGGTTTTAGCCGTTAAATCTTGCTGGTTAACTTCGGGTGTTTTTTTAAGCTGCTGGTTAATCGTTTTGAAGCCGCTTTCTATCGTGTTGGCTAGGTTTTTTTCGCCGGTTTCTAGCAATAAAGTGTGCACACTAACGGGCTTTAAACCACTGTAAAGCTGGTGTAAAGCTTCTAAGTTGGTATTGATATTGCGAATGGATTGATTGCTACGCCAAGATTCACTGCGGCTCCAGCGGGCTTTATCGAAACCACTACCCAGCGGGTAATCGAGCTTGTAATCCATAATTACTTGCAGCGGTTCAGCCAAGGATTTCATTAAAGGAATGGCGGCTTCTGCTGGCGTGTCGTAATAAGGATTGCTGCCAGGGTTTAGCTGCCTTTCTGCTTGTAGCGTCCAGTCTTGTTCTATGCCTTGTGCAACTTTTACCATGTAATGATTCACGCCGGTTAAAAAACGGCAAGAAGCATTATTGGCTTGCAGGTTTTCCAGTGCATCGGTATCAAATAGTAGCTTTTCCATGGCTGGAAAGCCTTTTAAGCTGATGCTGGCCGCTTTAAAAAAAGCATCATCATAAACGGTATCTTCTAATAACAAAGCACTGCGAAGTTGGCTAGCCCCTGTGCCACGTTTGTCGGGCCAATAATGCAGGCCATAGTTACGCATTAACAAGGTAACAGGGCCGTATTGAATGTGCTGCACGGCTTGCCATTGGTTCATGGCTGTTTGATAGGCCACTTGTGCCGCTTCTAGTTTGGCTTGTTTTGAAGGGGTTTTAAGCTTGGTTGCTTCACACAAGGCATTCACTTGGGTTTGGCTGGTTTCTAAGGCTTGAGTCAATTGTTGATAGCCAGGAACCACTAGCTGGTTAATAGCGGCTTGGTTATACGCTTGCCACTGGTCTTGGCTGGGGGCTGCTAAAGCTTGGCTAGCTGAAGTTAGCGCCAAAGCAATAAGCGAGGCTTTGGCGGTAAATCTAGCGGAAAAAACTGGCAAAGACGGCATTAAAGAGACTCCACAAAGTGTATAAGTTGTTGGCGCTGGTCTTTAGGTAAGGCGATAAATTGCTGCTTAGACGCTTGGGCTTCGCCACCGTGCCAAAGAATGGCTTCTTGAATCGAGCGAGCACGGCCATCGTGTAACAGCTGCGAATGGCCACTAATAAGCTGGGTTAAACCCACACCCCAAAGCGGCGGTGTGCGCCATTGGTTGCCCTTGGCTAAAAACTCGCTGTGATTATCGGCAAGGCCTGCGCCCATGTCATGTAATAGTAAATCAGTGTAAGGCCAGATGCTTTGATTTTCTAACAGTGAATTGATTGGGTGCGATGAAGTGCTTTTTGCGGTGGTGTAATTAGGGCGGTGGCACGCAGCGCAATCCAGCTGTTTAAATATTTGTTCACCGGCTAACACTTGGGCATCTTGGGCGTTGCGTCTAGGTGGAACGGCGAGGGTTTGGGTGTAAAACTCTAGCACTTGGGTCATAACCGGCGAAGCTTCCACGCCGCCTAAATGTTCACTGTTGCCATCAGGAAGTAAACGACAATCCGTTTGTGCGCTAGTACAGCCGCCGTAACCTTGCGGAAAAATAGTTGTTGAAATGCCGATGTCTTCAATAAAAGCCGCCGCATTTTGCTGTTTTAAATTAGGTTGAATCGCCTTCCAACCAAAGCGCCCTACCACAGTTTTTTGTAATTGATGATCCCACACTTTATTAAGCTTGCCGCTAATAGCTGGGTGTTTTTGTTGGCTTGCCACGTTTTTTTCTAGTTCACTTTCTGGAATGGCTTCCAATAAACCTAGGCCTAACATGGGTGGTGTTATACGGGCTGAGGTGCGTAGTTGTGGGTGCAAGTTACCATAGGCTAGCCGATCAATGGAATAATGAGGTTGGCGCAATTCAACTTCTTCACCACCGGCAAGGGTGAGGGTTGAATAAGTATAAGTTAGGCGAACTTGCCCTTCGGCAGCCAAGCCTTGAATGGACTGGTCTTGTAACTGAGCGCCATAAACAGGCTCTGGAATAGCAACAAGCTTGCCACTGGCTAAGGCTTGTTGGTCTTCTGCATTTTGTGGTGGAATGCTTAAGCGTAAAAATAAAGAGCGAGCATTACTTTGGGCTTGGTTGGGTTCGGGCGGTTTGCCACGACCATTGTTTACATGGCAGCGTAAACAAGAGCGGGCATTGTAAAGTGGCCCTAAGCCATCGCTGGCGGTGGTAGAAGAAGGTGAAGAAACCCAGAGTTTGTCAAAAATTGCCTCACCTAGATTAAAATTCATCCGCTCTTCAAGTGACATATTTGCTGCAGGCTGTGAAAAAGCATGTTTGCCCTTTAGGCTAGCAGCGGTGGTTTCACCTCCAGGCAATAAAGGGTTTGCATTAAGCCAAGAAGAAGCAACCAGCAGTAGAACTAAAGTTATTAGTCTACTGCGGATTGCTAAACTGGCTAACAAGGGTTTGTTAGTCATAAATTAAGGTTTACATCACGCTAGCTGGATTGTCTAGGCTATCAGAACCTTCAAGCTCAGTATTCTCTATACCAAGCAAGCTCATTACGGCTTCAATTGAGCGAGTTTGTGTCGTTAAACCATCAACCAAACCTTGTACAAGGGCATTGCCTTGTTTATTGCCTGCAGCAATTAACACATCAAAAGGTGAACCTTTTTCTGCTGACTTAACGATAGCCGATGCCGCCTTAGTTGAGGCATTTAACTCAGCACGCAACTGCTTGTCTAGCGCTGGGTCTTTGGCTTTGACTAGGTCTGAAATGCTTGAACCTTTTACTTTACTGCCATCAATGCGGGTGTATTCGCCTAAGTAAACATTGCGAATGCCCACTGTGTTGTAAAAGTGTGAGTTGTGCGTGTTATCAGAAAAACAGTCGTGCTCTTCTTCAGGGTCATGCAGCATTAGCGGCAGCTTGGTACGCTCGCCTGCAAGTTCGCCGTAAGACAGGCTACCCATGCCAATTAAAATAGTGGCTAAACCACCTTCGGTACCTTTAGCAGCCAAAGCTTCACGCGCTTCGCCACCTTCTTGCCAGTTAGCAGCCATTTCTTCTAGATCGCTAATCAGTAAATCTGTCGCTACACTTAGGTAGTCACGGCGACGGTCACAGTTGCCACCAGTACAGTTATCTAGGCTGTAATCAGTAGCTGGGCGCTCGCCTGAACCGGGTTCAGTGCCGTATAAATCCTGACCCCAAAGTAAAAATTCAATGGCGTGGTAACCGGTTGCTACGTTGGCTTCGTTTTCGTCTGCTTCGTGCAGGGTTTCAGCTAGCAGTTCAGCGGTAATTTTGCGGGTATCAATTTTTTGATTGCCTAAACGCAGTGTTTTGTTGGCAATAACGTTGGCGGTATAAAAAAGGTTTTCATCGGATTCTTCGCCGTAGCTTGCGGTATCAACGTAATCAATTAAGCCTTCATCTAAAGGCCAGGCATTGACACGGCCTTCCCAATCATCAACGATTTCATTACCAAAACGGTAAACTTCGGTTTGTTGGTAAGGCACGCGTGAGGCTATCCAAGCTTCTCTGGCCGCTTGCAGGTTGGCTTCAGTTGGGTTGGCTAGCAGTGCGTGAATTTTCGTGCGCAAAACTTTAGCAAGAGTGACTGAGTCGGTATAACCGGCTTCAGCAATTTCACTATAAGTGGTTAATATATCGGCAGGTTCTGCAGGTTTAGACGGTGTTGTTAACGAGGCACAGCCGGTTAAACTGAAGGCTAGCGCTAGTCCTGTAAGTAGACGCATAAAAAAAGATCCTTTAGAGGTGTAAAAATCGTTGTTAACGGTAACACTTCTCATTATGATTGGAAATAATTAATTTAATAAAAATCGTTATCATTTGGTATGATTTAAAAGGAAATTAAAATGTTCAGTAGGCATACCCTTGTTTTGCTCGGATTAGCTTTTGCTTTGCCAGCAACAGCTAACACCTTGGCAACCCAAAAAGAACACCTAGGCCAACAGCTATTTTTTGACACAGCCTTGTCTAAGAATTTCACCCAATCTTGTGCTAGCTGTCACCAAGTAGGTCAAGCCTTTGTCGATAAGCGTGGTCAGGGTGTTGCGGCAGCGGTTTCCTTGGGTGATGACGGCCATTCTTTGGGTGACCGTAATGCACCCACAGTCACCTATGCGGCAGCTATTCCACCCTTTCATTTAAAAGCTAATGGCATTTATGCTGGTGGATTATTTTTAGATGGAAGAGCAGCAACCTTGGCAGAACAAGCCGAAGGACCGCCACTCAATCCGATTGAAATGGGCATGACTTCTGCTGCTGAAGTAGTGACGCGCTTAAAGCGTAACCCAAGTTATGTTGCTGCGTTTAAGCAGCTGTATGGCGAGCAGGTATTTGGGGATTCAGACCTAGCTTATAAGGCCATGGCCGATGCAATCGCCGCTTTTGAAAAAACGGCTTTGTTCAACCCTTATGATTCTAAATATGATCGGGAATTACGGGGTGAATACACTTTCACTAACCAAGAAGAACTGGGGCGTACTTTGTTTTTTTCGCAGCAATTTACTAACTGTAACCAGTGCCACCAGTTAGAAACAACGCCTAACCGTAGCGGTGAAGTGTTTACCAACTTTGAGTATCACAATATTGGTGTGCCAGTAAATACGGCGCTGCGGGCTATTAATGGCGTGAAAGTATTGGATGAAGGTTTGTTCCAGCACCCAGAGGTGAATGACCCTGCTCAGCGTGGCAAATTTCGCACATCAACCCTACGTAATGTAGCCGTAACCGGCCCTTATATGCACAACGGTGTATTTGAAGATTTGCGTACCGTGGTACTGTTTTATAACAAGTTTAATAGTAAGGCAGCCAAGCGACAGATTAACCCTGAAACGGGAAAGCAGTGGGCAGAGCCTGAGATAGCAGAGAATATTTCGATGGACTTGTTAACGATGGGGCCGGCGTTAGATGATCGGCGGATTGATGCACTGGTAGCCTTTATGGAAACACTAACAGATAAGCGTTATGAGTATTTATTAGAAAAAGCAAAGGCGAAAAAATAAGCACCTAGCCTAACAACCAAGCTAACAGGCGTTAGCTTGGTTAAAGAGTTGTTAGCTAGTCTTTTTCTATTTTTCTTTTACTGTTTCTTTAGGAGCAAACAGCGTGGGGTCATCGTCAATGTCGGGTTTAGACTGGTTTTTTTCTTTTGAATTGGCTTCATCTTCATCCTCGTCTTCTGGCTGAGCATCTTCTTCTAATAAGTCAGCATCAAAGTCCATTGACTCAACAAATTTATCTTCTTTTTCTTGCTGTAACATTTCTTGATAAGCAGTTCGAGCTTCGACCATAAACTCATGGTAGGCAAGCGTATCTTGCAAGGTTTTTAAATTAGCCAGCAGGGTGTGTTCTTTTGACATTAATGCAAGGCGCTTGAACTTTCTGGAACTTAAACGCGCATTGTATTGCACCAATGGGTAAATACGGTGCATAAAACCAATACGGCCTTCAAGGTTACGAATGTATTCTACTAGGTCACGCTTTAAACGCTTACGTAAAGTAACCAGTGTAGAATAGCGATTTAATGAAGGAAAAAAATTCATTAAACCAGCACCGTGGGTTAGCCACAGCACAAATGCTATGCCACCGGCTATGCCACCCACCCAAGAGCTGGTTAGGCTTAAAAGACTGGCAAGAAAAAGAAACAAAGCAGAACCTAGCGCAATAAACCACAGGGTTCTGGCACGTTTTGCTGCATAAAGTTCGTGATCGGTTGGGAAATCTGCAAGGGATAGAAGGTTGTAGTCAAGTGATTCTATTTCAGCATAAAGTGCCCGACGCTCTGCATCGAGGCGCAGCTTTTCAGCAGCTTCACGCTCTTGAATTTTTTTCTGACGCTCTTCTTCTTCCCAGTCTAACCGTTCTTTTTCACGAGCAGCACGACTTTCCTTGGCTTCTGCGATATCGACTTTTTGGTCGGCAGCCCAAGTGTCTGGTTTTTTTGGCGTTACACCCTTCAGGGCTGTAACGTTTTGCACTTGATTATTATCTGGCATATTGACAGCAAAACCACTATTCATCTAATAGAAAGTAGAAGCACATGATAAATGCTTTGCGTGTGCTTGTCCGTTTCAACCTGTAACTTGAGTCATAACTTTGCAGCCATTTGTAGCTTAATGGTTGATTATCGAGTTTTACGAATCTCTATAATGAGCTGCTCTGCAACTTTAAGCATGTTTTCTAAGCTACCTGCAGAGTTACCATCAATAACATATTGGCCGTCAATAACCAAGGCTGGCACACCGGTTAAGCGGTAAGTTTTTAAACGGGCGATGTCTTGACGTAAACGGCTTTCAACACCAAAGCTTGTGTAAAGCTGATTAACTTGATCTTTTTTGACCCCGTAACGCTCAAAAAAAACTTCCAATGCGCGTTGGCTGCTAAGGTTAGTTTTTTCTTGATGAATGGCATTAAATAAAGGCAAGTGGGCTTGCTGGGTTAAATTTAATGCATCCATAATGTAATAGGCACGGGCTAGGTGTTCCCATTGCTTGTTAAAAGCTGCTGGCAGGTGAACCACTTGCACGTCTGCTTGTTGTTTTAGCATCCAAGTTTGTAGCAGGGGTTCTAATTGATAGCAATAGGGGCAGGTGTAAGAAAAAACCGCCGCCACTTCAATTTTTTCGGCAGCAACCTGTAAAGGTGCCCGTTCGTTTAAAGTGGTGTAACCCTGTGCCATGGCAGGCAATGCAATAAAACTAACCAGCAATAAAACTAAACCACGAAGGGTATTGGTCATAATTTAAAACTCCAAAAACAAAAAAAGGGGTGTGTTATCACCCCTTAATTTAGTTAACTATTGATCGTTCGTGTTAACGGCTAACTTGTTAACAGTTAAGGGTTAACAATGCACAGACTAGCGGTTAGTACCGTGTAGGCCATACATGTAAGAAGCAACGGCTTCCATTTCACCATCTGTCATTTTTTCAGCAATTAAACGCATCATCGCGTTAGGGTCATTGTCGCGCTCGCCCGAACGGAATGTTTTTAACTGGTTAACAGTGTAGGTTGGGTGTTGGCCTGAAACTGAAGGGAAAGCAGCAGGTTTGTTACCACCACCGTTAGGTAGGTGACACGCAGTACACGCTGGAATGCCTTTAGCCATATTACCTGCACGGTAAATGTTACGGCCTCTTTCTGCTACCGCAGGGTCTGCCTGACCTAAGTTAGCTGGCTTGCTTGCATAATAGTCAGCAATTTCACGCACATCGGCATCTGTGAAGTGGTCTACCATGCCTGTCATTTCAGGAATGTTACGGCGACCCTCACGAATATCGATTATTTGTTTGAAGAGGTAGTTGCTTCCTTGGCCTGCAAGATTTGGCCAGTTAGGTATCATGCTAATACCCTCACCACCATGACATGCCGTGCAAGTGGCTGTTTTTTCTTCAACGCTTTGTGC
The DNA here is from genome assembly GCA_947624795.1 of uncultured Marinospirillum sp. Taxonomy (GTDB): domain Bacteria; phylum Pseudomonadota; class Gammaproteobacteria; order Pseudomonadales; family Halomonadaceae; genus Marinospirillum. The sequence goes on along the minus strand of CANQLY010000003.1, from coordinate 25,421 downwards.
GTTTGCCATACCAGCAAAGCTGGCTGCTAGGGTTAAGCTTAACAGTAGTTTTTTCATCATCGGTTCAGTCCCATCTTTAGCTAGTCTTTAAAATCATTTGTCCGTTAATTGGCACTAGCATCGCGCCTACGAACGGTGAGTGATAAACTATTAACTTTGTTAGTTACCGCATTATAGCTAAGGCTTCAGCTAACTGGAATGCCAGTGCCCTAATCCCTTTTGTTTAATTTCTTGTAGATGACCTTTATCCATGCGTCAAGTTAAGAAAAAAAAGCCTTTTAAGAAAATTATTTATGAGCCTGCTTCACAGCCAGTAAAAGTGCTGCAGCCCAAGCATTACAACGTAGCCAGCTTTTTAATTAGCGCACCAACTTTAGCACAATGCCCACTTGATGCGGGTAAAGAAATTGCTTTTGCTGGTCGTTCTAACGCGGGCAAATCAAGTGCACTTAACACCTTAACCTCGGCACGTTTAGCCCGAACAAGTAAAACACCTGGCCGCACACAGCTAATAAACTTCTTTAGTTTAGACGAGCAAAGGCGTTTAGTAGACTTACCAGGCTATGGTTATGCCAAGGTTCCCAATGCTATACGCCGTGAATGGGGTCAGCATTTAGGGGATTATGTTACTCAGCGCAAGTGCTTGGTTGGCATGGTCATTATGATGGATGTTCGCCACCCATTAACAGACTTTGATTTACAGCTGATTGATGTAGCTGCCAGTCGTCATTTGCCTGTACACATCTTACTAACCAAATCAGATAAGTTAAAGCGCGGCCCTGCCGCAAGCCAACTTCAAACTGTCCGCAATGCCTTAATAAGCATTACGGGCAATATTAGTGTGCAGCTTTTTTCATCCTTAAAAGGCGATGGTACCGCCGAAGCTTGGAACAAGCTAGATGAATGGCTTGAGTTAGGCGCTGATGCTGTGGTTACTGAGCCTTTGTTTGATGCCGATGAATCAATGAGCTAATAATAGTGGCTAGGTATTCAACAAACAAAGTGTCTTGTTGACGAAAATGGCTGCTTGAAGGATGAGCAATGACAAGTAAGCCTAGGTGATGAGTATGGTTTAAGCGACAAATAATTGCTGAGCCCCGATCTAAATCGCCTAGGTCTAATAAGTGCGCTGTAATGGCATTTAGCTGTAAGCTGACAGATAATTTGCCTGCTAATAATGCAAGCTGTTGTTTTTGCTGTGTTTCACTGGCTTTTGGTAGGCCTTGAAGATTGCTGTGGCTCCAAATAATGGTGTAAGGCAAAGCAAAGTTTTGTTGTAAGTCTTCTTTTAGTAGCGAAACCAGCGCTTCAAGGCTTTCTGCTTCTAGCAATTTAACCAGCAAGCGTTCAATGCGTTTTAAGCGCCTTTCATTGTCACGGGCATTGTTTAGTAGCTGTTTATAGTTTTGTTGGTGTTGGCTAAGTTCTTGTCGCAGAATTTTAAGCTGATAAAGCAACAAAGATTCAGCATTGCCACAGGCATGGTCTAGCTCTAATGAGGCAAGTAAGCTTTCTTGGCCTTTAAAAAAGTCTTTATTTTTACTAAGCCAAGCGGCGACTTGTTCAGCGTTGATTGTTGTGGTTGCCGCTGCTTTGGGCTGCGTTCTTTTAACGCTTGTTGTTTTAGCTGCTTCTGTTTTGGTGGCCCTTGCTTTGTTGGCTTTTAATGGGCGACGAGCATTGGGGGTGGGTGTTGCTGAGTTCATAAGTAAATCTGTCCTTCAAAAACACGTTGTGCAGGTCCGGTTAATTTAACTGAATGCCCCTCACCCGGCCATTCAAGCTGTAAAATACCACCGGGCAATTGTATTTCAACACGCGAATCAAACCAGCCTTGCAGGCGTCCATATACCATAGCTGCCGAAGCGCCGGTACCTGAGGCAAGAATTTCTCCCATGCCACGTTCATAAACCCTTAAGCGTCCTTGTGTCCTAGACAACACTTGTAAAAACCCTACATTGATTTGGTTTGGAAAGCGTGGGTGGTTTTTTATTTTAGTACCCAGTTCGCTAACAGGGGTGTTAATAACGTCTTCAACCCTTGTAATTACATGGGGGTTGCCTATAAAAACAGCCCCTATTTCTAACTGCTGATCAGTCAAATTCAGTGAATAACTAATGGCTTGCTCGGCGGCTTGAAAGGGCAGCTTTGCAGGCGTTAAGCCAGGCACCCCCATATCAACAGTGACTTGGTTGTTACTATTTAAAGTAAGTACCCGCTGCCCACCGGCTGTTTCTACCCTAAGTATTTTTTTACTTGTAAGCCGTTTGTCGTGTACAAAAACTGCAAAACAACGTGCGCCATTGCCTGAGTTTTCTACTTCTGTGCCGTCGGCATTAAAAATTCTATAGCGAAAATCAGCATCAGGATTGCTAGGTGGCTCTACAATTAGCAGTTGGTCAAAGCCTACACCTAGGTTTCGGTCTGCTAAGCGCCTGACTTGTTCAGGGCGCAGGCGAACTTTTTGGCTGATTTGATCAACCACCATAAAGTCATTGCCTGAACCGTGCATTTTGGTGAAATAAACTAGCATCTAATTAACTCATTATTTTGGTAAGCAGTGCTCACCTTCCATCTGTTGTTCATAGCTTTCACGCTGACGAACAAGGTGGACTGTTGCCCCATCAACAATAACTTCAGCGGGTCGATTACGGCTGTTGTAATTAGATGCCATTGCAAAACCATAAGCACCAGCAGAACAAACGGCTAATAAGTCGCCCTCAGCTAGGCTAAGTTTGCGGTCTTTACCTAAAAAATCGCCCGTTTCACAAACAGGTCCAACAATGTCCCAAATTTTACTTGGGCTATTTTCTTGTTTAAAGGCAGGAATAATGGCTTGCCAAGCGCCATAAAGTGCAGGGCGTAACAGGTCATTCATAGCGGCATCCACTATGGCAAAGTTCTTTTCTTCGCCTTCTTTTAGGTATTCTACTTGCGTTAGCAAAATGCCGGCATTGGCAGCAATGGCACGGCCAGGTTCAAAAATTAATTCAAACTGCCGCTCGCCTAATCTTTCTAAAAGTGCTGCAACGTATTCGGCAGGTGATGGGGGAGTTTCGTCTTTATAGCGCACCCCTAAACCACCGCCTAAATCTAGGTGCTGAATAGTAATGCCATCGTCTGCAAGCTGGTCAACAAGCAAAAGCACCCGATCAAGCGCATCAAGAAAAGGTGACAGCTCGGTGATTTGCGAACCAATATGGCAATCAACGCCCACCACTTTAATGTGTGGTAAATCATTGGCTTGCTTGTAAACGTCTCTGGCAAGCTCAAAGGCAATACCAAACTTATTGGCTTTTAAGCCGGTGGAAATGTAGGGGTGTGTTTTAGGGTCAACGTCAGGATTTACACGAATAGAAACGTGCGCTGTTAAGCCCAATGTTTCTGCTACAGCGTTAATGCGTAATAATTCTGGAACCGATTCAACGTTAAAGCATTTAATACCCACAATCAGTGCTTTGCGAATTTCTTCGGTTTGTTTGCCAACGCCTGAAAAAACAACCCGTGAAGGATCACCGCCAGCGGCTAAAACACGCTCTAACTCACCTAAAGAAACAATGTCAAAGCCTGCGCCTAAACGTGCTAAAACATTGAGTACGCCTAGGTTAGCGTTGGCTTTAACGGCATAGCAAATTAAGTGCTTTCGCCCTGCTAGGGTTTGGGCATAGGCTTGGTAGCGCTGTTCTAAACTGGCACGAGAATAAACATAAAGTGGCGTACCAAATTCTTTGGCTAGTGCTTGAACAGGCAAGTCTTCAGCATAGAGCTGGTTTTCACGGTAGGTAAAAAATTCCATGGTATTAGGCCCTTAAATCATTAATTAACTTAGCGTCAGGCTTGGGTAGGTAAAGGTCACCTTTTTGTCCACAGCCAGCCATTAATAGCACCAGCAACGCTAGTGCTAAGGAGTAATAAATTTTATTTTTCATGTGGCTTAGTTATTTTTGCGTTGATTAATCAGTGCCAAAGCCCGCTTGGCTGCTGCGCTAACCTGTGCTGGTGCTGTGCCACCTAAATGGTCTCTTGCTGCCACCGAGCCTTCAAGGGTTAGCACATCAAACACATCGGCAGTAATAATGGTTGAAAACTTTTGCAGCTCTTCTAAAGTCATTTCTGCTAAATCACGGTTTTCAGCCACACCAAAAGCCACCGATTTACCAACAATTTCATGGGCATCACGAAAGGCAACGCCTTTGCGTACTAGGTAATCGGCCAAGTCGGTGGCGGTTGCAAAGCCACGGCGGGCGGCTTCATGCATTACATCGCGGCGGGGTTCTATGGCTGGAATCATGTCGGCAAAAGCGCGTAAACAGCCTTTCACTGTGTCGATGGTGTCGAATAATGGCTCTTTGTCTTCTTGGTTATCTTTGTTGTAAGCCAAAGGCTGAGACTTCATCAGCGTTAACAAGCTCATTAGATGACCATAAACACGGCCGCTTTTGCCACGTACCAATTCAGGCACGTCGGGGTTTTTCTTTTGCGGCATAATTGAACTGCCCGTACAAAAGCGATCAGGCAGGTTAATAAAGTCAAACTGCGAACTAGTCCAAAGCACTAACTCTTCGCTCATGCGCGACATATGCATCAGTAAAAGGGCTGCAAAACTACAAAATTCAATGGCAAAATCACGATCAGAAACGGAATCTAACGAGTTTTCTGAAGCACGATCAAAACCTAGCAGTTCAGCGGTGAGGTTACGGTCAATGGGGTAAGTCGTGCCAGCCAAGGCTGCTGCACCTAAAGGCAGAATGTTGACCCTTTTGCGGGCATCGATTAAACGCTCGTAATCACGCTGTAGCATTTCATTCCAAGCTAACAGGTGGTGGCCAAAAGTTACTGGCTGGGCTGTTTGTAAATGAGTAAAGCCTGGCATAATTGTGTTGGCTTCAGCCGCAGCTAAGTTAATTAAGCCCGTTTGTAAGCGTGATAATTCAGTTGCAATCACATCCATTTCATCACGCAAATATAAGCGAACATCAGTGGCAACTTGGTCATTGCGTGAACGGCCTGTGTGCAGCTTTTTGCCGGTAATACCAATGCGTTCAGTTAAAGCGGCTTCAATGTTCATGTGCACATCTTCAAGCTTAACTGACCACTGAAAGTTACCGCTTTCAATTGCTTGGCGAATGGCTTCTAGGCCAGTCAAAATATCTTTTAGCTCTGCTTCGGTTAGTACGCCCACCTTGGTTAGCATGGTGGCATGGGCTATTGAGCCTTGAATGTCGTGGTGATAAAGTCGCTTATCAAAAGTGACTGAAGCAGTAAAGCCTTCTACAAAGGCATCGGTGGGTTCGCTAAAGCGGCCACCCCAAGGTTTTTCAGTGGTGGTGGCTGGGTTGGTTTCAGTGGTTGGGGTGTTTTGCTGCGTCATGGGATGTTGGGCTCCAGAAGCGATTATTAAATAGAAATAAAAAAGAATGGCCTCAGTTTAACAGAGGCTTGCAACAAAAGTCGCCATAAGCCTATGGCCGTTGGTTGTTGGTTATTTAGAGGGATAGCGCTTAAATTTAAGCTTAATCTGACTTGGCTTAATGGCTTTTTTTAAGTGGGTGGTGTTAGTTTTCATTGAGTAGCAATAATGACTAAAAGCCATTTGAAAGAGTAAATGTGAGTCAGGTTAATAGAAAAAATGATAAAAAATACGTTTTAAATTTTTTGTTGAAAAATAGTAACTAAAATGTAATAACACCAATTTAATGAATTAACTAATAATTATTTAAGATTGCTAACTAGCACTAAGGTAAACCTATAATTTCTCTAAGGTTGGTGATTTTAAGCTAGTTTTTAAAGTATTTATTTTATGGGTGAAAAGATAGGTGTACTTGTGTAACATTATTTTCTTATTAAAATGATAAAAAAAGCTTAACTGCAAGCATTGTATAAATCTAAGGAGAGTAAAGTGTTCAATTCATTAACCCTACGTCAAAGGTTGCTGACTACCATTATTTTATCGGGTGGTATATTCCTAATATTAGGATTGCTTTATACACTGAGTCATAGAAGTGATTTAGCAAATGAAGCCATTGATGAACGCAGTGAAAACTTGCAGGTTATTTTGCATGAACGCATTAAAGCTAAGGAGGAGTTTGGCTTGGGCTTGGCAGTAATGCTTGCTAGTAATCAGCTAATTAAAGAGTACCTTTATGCTGATGTTCGTAATGAAGCGCATTTAATACTTGAAGAGTTAATACAAAATTTTGCTAAGACAACTAACTACCGTGGCTTAAGGGTTCAAATTCATACTGCCGAAGGTAAGTCTTGGTTACGCAGCTGGAACCCAAACCTTTACGGTGATGATTTATTGTTTCGTCCAACAATAAGAAAGATGATTGCTGAAAAACACCCTTTTGCCAGCTCAGATGAAACGGGCCGTACAGGTTTTGCAATAAGGGGTTTAGCACCCATTTTTTATGATGGTGTTTATTTGGGCAGTTTAGAAGTAACGCAAGGTGTGGGTAGTGTTAGTCGTGATTTTGAAAGTGATGGGCAGGTTTATATTATGCTACTTAATAAAAGTATTGCCCAAGAGTCGCCCGGCATTGCTAAAAATCAGGCGATGGGTGATTATTTACTTGCAAATGACCGTTGGTTTAATCAACGTACAAAAGACTTTGCTGCTAATTTAGATTTATCGCATTTAACACATGAAGAAACCCAATTAACATCCGATTGGTTTGTAACTAGAGTGCCTATTTTAGATAATAAAGGGCAATTGGTTGGATTACACCTATTGGGTGAGTCAGTTAAAATTATTGAAGCGCAGGTTGCAACAGCAACGCAAGCAGCGTGGATATTTATGGGTTTATTACTATTATTAATATTAGGCATGGGCAGTACTGTTGCGGTACAAATTCAACAAAATGTTGTTCGTCCTATTGCAAAAAGTGTTAGCCGCCTTAAAAATATGGAAAATGATTTAACATTGCGTTTAACGACCAAGTACAAAGATGAATTGGGTAGTTTGTTTAGTGCATTTAATGGGCACACACAAACCTTGGCCGATGTTATTGGTGAAGTAACAGAAACAGCCCAAAGCCTTTCAGTGGCAGCAGATCAAATGTTAAATAATAGCAAGCAAAGCCTTCAGTTAGCCAATGCACAGCTAGCAGAAACCGACCAAGTGGCCTCGGCTAGTAACCAAATGGCTGCTTCCTCAGTTGAAGTAGCAGAGCACGCTGAAGCCACGTTAAGTGCTGCTGAAGAAGCACAAGCGCAAACACTAAGAGGCCAAGAAGAAGTTGCCCAAACCATTAAAGCGATTAATGACTTATCTCAGCAAATGAACGGTATGTTGACTGTTATTAACCGCCTAGACACGGGCAGCCAAAACATTGGTAAGGTAATAGAAACAATTTCTGCCGTTGCTGAGCAAACCAACCTCTTGGCTTTAAACGCAGCCATTGAAGCGGCAAGGGCAGGCGAACATGGCCGTGGTTTTGCTGTGGTTGCCGATGAAGTGCGTCAACTAGCCAGCCGAACCCAACAAGCCACCAGTGAAATACATCAAATTATTGGTGAAGTGCAAGCGGCTGCAACGGATGTTTCGCAAGCCATTTACCAAGGTACTAAGCAAGCCCAAGCCTGTGTGGTTCAGGCTGAAGCGGCAGGCAGTGCGCTAGATAGTATTAGTTTAAGTGGTGCTTTGGTTAGCGAACATGGCTTGCAAATAGCGCAGGCCGCCAGAGAACAAAGCAGTGTGGCGGCAGAAATTAGCCAAAGCATGGTGCGTATTAATGATTTAGCAACTGAAAGTACACAAGCGACTGAACAGACCCAAAGCGTTAATATGGCTTTGGTTGAGCGTGCAGGTACTTTAGAGGTTTTGGTTAAGAAATTTAAGTTTTAATTTACGCTTAAATTTTTATACTAACTGTAAAGTGCTTACTAGTGCATGGCTAGTAGGCACTTTTTTTTAAATTATTATGCTTAAAAAAGGAAAAGCTATGCAAGGGCATAAACACTTGTCAGTGACCGGCATTTTAGCGGTGATTGGCTGGTGCTTGGTTATTTTTTTAGCAGTTAAAGCGGTTGGCCAAGCCAGTTTTGGTGGCGATGATGCCCACCTTTTACAGCTAGCAAGTAGCCTACCTTTTTGGCATTTCTTTACAAACCCAGAAGCTTACCAATTGCTTTCAGTTGCCCATTTTACGCCACTGGTGCCAGGAATTTATCAAGGTGTTTTGTGGTTAGCGGGGGTTAATCCGGCGGCTTTTTTAGTGCTTCAGCTGCTTATGTTAGGTTTAACCTTGGCGGGTCTTTTGTGGTTATTGCAGCAGCGCACTCATAATGGGCTCGTTTTGTGGGTGTTTTGCTTGGCCTTGGCTGCTTTGGGCAGTTTGCCTAGCCTATTGTTACGCAATTATACGCAGCATTATGTGTTGGGCGGTTTATTTGCTGTTGTTTGCTTGTTAGCCCTGCACCACCGCTGGTTAGTGATTAGTTTACTTAGTTTTTTATTGGCAATCCTTAGTAAAGAAATTTACCTGCCTTTATTTGGTGTGGTGGTTTTGTATGCCTTGTATAAGCGCAATTTTTCTTTGCTAGGTTGGATAGCCGTTGTTTTGGTTGGCTACTTTGCTTTTCGGGGTTGGCATTTAGGTGGCATGTTTGAAGGGCGCAAAGAAGGTGGGTTATTAACTAATTTGTTGGCGATTCAAGCCAGCCAGTGGCAGGCTTTTGCTCGCTGGTATGTTAATCACCATGCTGGGTTGCTGTTATTGGCTTTGCTGGCGTTGGCTTTTAGTCCGCTGCGTTTCTTGTTTTATACTGGGTTAGCGGCATTTTTTTTAACGCCTTTATTGGCGGCTCCTCATGCTATTTTACAGCCAGAATTTCATGCTGACCGGCTGCTTTATCCTTTTAATTTGGGGTTGGCATTAGCCATTGCCTTGTCGTTAGGGAAGATCGCTAATGCCAAGGGGTGGTTTCAACGTGGGTATTTAAGCCGCAGCCGCTTTATGTTGGTGCTGCCTTTACTGATGGTGGTGTTATTGCTTAGGTTGGTCTTTTTGCCACCTAGCTTTCCTGTGTTTGAAGCACAAGAACGTCACCAAGTGCAGTTGCTGCTGAATCAGCTAGATAAAACGTTTGCTAAGGCTGCTGTTCAAAAAACGTTCATTCAAGAATCTTCGGCTTTACAAAAAACAATGACTTTATTAGTACCGCCTGAATTTAAAATGGGCGCTTTAATCAATGCCTATGCCGCTTTTGAACCCAAGGCTTTTCAGTCTTTACCCCTTGCGCTTACCATGAATTGTTTTACTGTTTTACAACAAACGGGGGACCACTTGCCTGTGGCTGAATTTTGGCAACCCCATTTGCACGCTGCTATGCAGGGCGAAGATGAGGGTAAATTAGGTCAAGGTTGGGTGGCTCGTCAACGGCTAGAAGAAGAATGCCAGCCTTTAGCTAACGGCGCTGATTTTTTACAAATTATTAAGCCGATCACTTTTGCAACTGACGGCAGTTTAAGTTGGCAAGCAACACTTGCAAAGCCAGTTGAAGGGCAAGTTTTGCGTGCAGGCATTTACTTCACCAAGCGTGGGTTGTTTATTGGCACACTTGGGTTTAATGAGCGTTTGGCACGTCCATTTCCTAATGAACCTTACGTTTGGGTGGTAAACCTTGGTAAGCAATGGTGGTTTTCAGTGCCTTTGCACGTGGTTTTTGAATAGTAAGTTTTAGTGTTTTAAAATAGTCAGCCAGTTGTTTTTAATGGGCAGCTTGCTTGTTATGGCTTCATTGTTACGCAACAAAACACAGCAAACAATGCTTAAGTTTTCACGGGCTTCGCTACGCATCACACCTGTTTTGGTGGCATGTGCTGCTTTTAAGCTGGGGCATTGGTGAAAAATGGGCGGCAATGTAGGGGGCGGCGCATTGCAATTCTTGCAATGAACGTCATTAGCAGACATAATTATTCTACCTAACGGTGGCCTCCTTTTCGCTGATATCTGCCAAGATAGTTTACAGCGATTGGGAGGTTTTTTATTTTAGGGCAGCGGTTAAGCTACCCACCTAGCTTACTTATAAACTGTATTTACAAATAAATTATATGAATAAATAACTTAGCAATAAATGCAACAACAGGCAAGCAAGAAATGAGGCCAGATTTGTAACCATTTATTTATGCAAGAGGAACACGCCATGCCTCGTAACTTAACCCTTATTATTCATTGGTTTTTCGACCAGTTGCTACCGCCTTTTTTAAGGGACAGCCGTTGGCTAATGGGGCTAGTGTTTCGTTTAGCTTTGGGTTCTAAATACCATTATTACCTAGATTTTAAAGACCGTTTACCAGAATTAAGCGAGCAAGAAATTCAAGGTTATTACACCCTCTTAGCCGACACTTTTATTCAGCGAAAAACCGATTTAAACACCGCTTCAATTAAAGCCGTATTAAACGCTTCTTTGGGCAACAGCTTGTTAGATGTGGCGTGTGGTAGTGGTTGGCTAAGCCATCAGTTGGCGGCTAAAGGTTTTGCTGTGATTGGCGGCGACATAATGCCCCCTGTTGCAAAAGGGGCTAATCCGGTGTTTTCTAGTGTGGATGTAACCCAGCTACCCTTTGCCGATCAGCAGTTCGACACGGTGGTTTGCGCCCACACCCTAGAGCATGTGCAGGACATTCAACAGGCGCTTGCAGAGCTTCGGCGGGTGTGCAAACATCGGTTAATTATTGTGCTGCCTTGCCAGCGTGAATACCGCTACACCTTTGATTTGCATATTCATTTTTTCCCTTATGAATACAAGGTGCGCCAGTTATTAGGCAGCCAAGCAGCGGTACAAAGGTGCGGTGGCGACTTTGTGATTATTGAAGACCAAACCAACGAACAACAGCCATGACAGTTTTAGCCCAAGGTTGGGTGTGGATTATTTTAGCCGCCGCCTTAAATGCCAGCGCCTTGGCCTTGTTGCGTACCGCTGGCCTGCAAATTACTTGGCAACATTCAACACTGGCGGTGCCACTCACCGGCTTATTGGCTTTGTTGGCTGGCATCTTGCTTTATGCGGTGGCGCTGCTGGTTACTTTGCGAATTTTAACCCTGCATCAATTCATTGTGGCCGTGCCTTTGTTTGTGGGGGTGCAGTTTGTATTTACTGCGCTTTTGGCCTACGGGTTATTTCACGAAACCCTAAGCTTGCAAGGCTGGCTGGGTATTGCCATTATTCTTTTTGGTATTAGTTTGCTAGCCACGGGGGCAAAATGAACACAGCGATTAATTCAAACAAACCTGACATTAACTTTATTTGCCCAGCCATGAATGAAGGTTTGGGCATTGTTGGTTTTTTACAGGCATTAGATAAACAACTTAGCCCTTTAGCCAAGCAATACACGTTTACAGTTATTGTGATAGACGACGGTTCAACCGACAACACCGCCCAACAGGTGCAAAGTTATTCGCCCGACTGCTTTGCCTTAACCCTGTGCCAGTTAACCCGTAATTTTGGTAAAGAAGCCGCCATTCAAGCCGGTTTAATGCACTACCCAGCCGCCGCCAGCATTATTTTAGATACCGATTTACAACACCCTTTACACTTAATTCCTGAGATGTTGCAGCACTGGCAAGCGGGCGTATTGGTTGTTGAAGCGGTTAAAGTCAGCCGTGGCAAAGAACCTTTTTGGTACGCTTGGGCAAGCAAAGTGTTTTACAAAGCCATGCAAGTCACTGGCGGTTTAGCGCTAGAAGGGCAGAGTGATTACAAATTGTTAGATGCCAAGGTGGTGCAAGCCTTGCTAGACCTGCCAGAACGCATACGTTTTTTTCGGGGCTTGGTGCAATGGTCAGGGTTTAAAAGCGAAGTGCTGCCGTTTGAAGTGGCTGCTCGCCATGCCGGTGAATCTTCTTGGGGCTGGCTGCATTTATTACGCTATTCAATACGCAATCTAACCGCCTTCACCTCGCTACCTTTATACATTATTACCTTAGTCGGCACGCTGATGTTGCTGTTCAGTGGCTTGCTTGGCGTGCACACCCTTTACCAATGGGCAATGGGCTTTGCGGTTACAGGCTTTACAACGGTTATTTTATTGTTGTTATTTATAGGCAGTATGTTGCTAGTTAGCTTGGGCATTATTGGGTTGTATGTGGCCAGAATTTATGAAGAAACCAAAGCCCGACCACTGTATTTGGTGGCGAGTGAATGGCATTCCAAACCTGCGGTCAATAAAACCAAGGCAGGTTGACTTATTCCTACCATCAAGCCTTTAAACCATTGTGATCTGACCCCAATAGTAAGGGTGTTAGTGTTTGCTGCCTAGGCGTAGCTTGGCATCTGAAGGCGTTGCTTGTACCACAGGATAAGTTCGGTAGAATAAGGTTCGCTATTTTTGTAATAAAAGCATAGGTGATAAGTATGTCTGAATGGGTTGCAGTTCAAAAAACTAAGCATAAAGAAACACGTTGGGTTAAGCATTCCAATTACCTTTTTACTAAAACTGACGCTTTTGTGCCGGTGCTGCTGGCTGAATTGGCCGAGTTATTGCCCTATTACTCTTTAGCATTTGTGGCAAGAGAGCAGGGTTTTCAGTTGGTTGCTTTACTTAGCCTTAACCCTGGAACAAATTATTATGTGACAGGTGAAGGCAAATGGCGTGTAGCTTATGTGCCTTCTGCTTATCGTAGCCACCCTTTTATGTTGGCACCTAAAAATGCTAATGAATACATGCTGTGCTTAGATGAAGCCAGTGAATTTATCACGCTTGATAGTGCAAGTGATGAAGGCCAGCAATTATTTAATGAGCAAGGTGAACTGACGCCACCCACTGCAGAAATTCTAAATTTTTTACAGCAGTGCCAAGCCAACAGGCAAGTAACTCAGCAAGCGGTTAACCTTTTGGCAGAGCACAAGTTAATTGTGCCTTGGCCGATAGAGCAATCCCAACAAGACACCACGCTGTTGGTTAAAGGAATTTACCAAGTTGATTTGACTGCATTAAAAAAACTATCAGGCGATGCCTTAACTCAGCTTAGCCAGCATTCTGCACTAGAACTTGCTTATGCCCAAGTTCACTCTAAGCCTCGCTTAAAGAATTTTGAACCCCTAGCAAAGCTGCATCAGCAAGAAAATTCTGTACAGGATTTAGACCTAGACCAGTTATTTGGTGAAGAAGGCGAAGACTTACTTAGATTTTAAAATCCATTGTATTCAATGAGCGTTGTTGGGTGGTGTATGAAAATATTTATTAGTGTTGCTTCTTATTGTGATGATTTGCTTTTTTTTACGATTAAAGATTGTTTAGCCAAAGCTGCGGCACCTGAAAACTTGGTGTTTGGTGTGGTTGATCAAAATGAAGCATCACAAAAAGATGAAATAGAAAAACTGGGTTTAGAAAAGCGATTAAGGTATGTTTTTATTGATAAATTCGATGCCTTAGGGGTTTCTTGGGCTAGAAACATTGTTTTTTCTTTGTGGGACAATGAAGCGTTTCTATTGCAAATAGATTCACACACTTTGTTTGAAGAAAACTGGGATTCAACCTTGTTTGAGCAGTATGCCAAGCTAAAGGAAAAATCTGAAAAGCCGATTATTTCAACCTACCCCTATGGCTTTTCATTTGATGAAAATAACACCCCAACCTTTAAAAAGCCCTCTGGTAAATACGCTTTGGTACTTAGGCCTCACCCAGACACTCAGCTAAGTGAGGACAATGCGGTGCTAAGGTTTAGAGCAGAGCACCAGCTAAGTGATGAGCCGGTTTTGGGTTGCCACCTTGCGGGTGGTTTTATTTTTACTAGTGCTGATTTTATACAAGAAGTGCCTTACGATCCTTTTTTATATTTTCATGGAGAGGAGCAAAGTTTGGCTGTTCGGGCTTATACTCGTGGTTGGGATATTTATAACCCTAACTGGATTCCACTTTATCACCTGTATAAAAAAGCCAATGAAGAGCATTTAACGCACCACTGGCACAAGAGCGCTAGTAACAAACGTGCTTTAAACGCAGAGTACTTAAGAGCCAGAGCCAAAAGCAGAATCAAACGGCTGTTTTATGGTGATGGCATGAAAGGCAGCCCTTATGGTTTAGGCGATGCTCGCAGTTTAGAGGCATTTGTGGCAATGAGCGGTATTGATTATATAAATAAAAAGTAACTAAAAACTACGCGTATTGGGTAAAGTGGAAGGTGTTTTAAATTGTATCGCTGGCGTCCTTACGCCATAATATTATGCTCGCTTGACACTGTTAAAAATTACAAGGAAATCAATAATGCCTTTTTTATTAAATAAACGCCTTATGCTCACCAGCCTTGCTGTTGCAACTTCTATGGCTCTCTCATCCGTTGTTGTTGCACAAACTCACCAAGAAGCCGGTTTTACTTTTGCACCTAGTTTTGGTTATTACAACTTTGATGGCGACAGAAATGCAAAAGATGAAACGGCATTTTCTGTTGGTTTAGGTTACCGCTTCAATAACCCTTGGGGTGTTGAGCTGGTTTATTTAAACGCTGATAGTGAAGATAAAAGAACGCGTGCTGATATTGATGCAAGGCAGTACCGTCTGGATGCTTTATATCACTTAACAAGTGGTCGTAATTTCACACCTTACTTAGCTGCAGGTGTTGGTTTTATGGAATTAAGCCCAGGTAAAGACAATGCCTTATTGAACTTGGGTGCGGGTGTAAAATACGCATTAAGTGAAATGGTTTCATTGCGTGGTGATTTTCGTCTAATTGATGATGTTGAAGACAATAGAATTGATAATGTTACTACCCTAGGTCTGCACTTTGCTTTTGGCGGTAAATCAACCAGCCCAGAAACTGCGATAAAAGCAGCGCCTTTAGTTGTTCCTGTTGCTTTTATTGATTCAGACGGTGATGGTGTTGCTGATGCCAATGACCAGTGCCCTGGTACACCTGCAGGTGTTCAGGTTGACGCTAAGGGTTGTGCTTTAGATGATGACCAAGATGGCGTTCCTAACTATTTAGATGCTTGCCCCGACACTGCTGCTGGTAAAAAAGTTGATGCCAGAGGTTGTTCATTGGTTTTAGACATAGAAAAGCCCGTTAGTTTGGCTGTTTATTTTGCAACCAACTCAGCAACTATAAATAAAGAATACTATTCAGACATTAAAGAAGTGGCTGCTTACTTAGAAAAGCACCCTAAAACAACCATCGTTATTGAAGGTCACACTGATAGTGCAGGCGCAGCAGCTTACAACAAAACGTTGTCTAAAAAGCGTGCACAAGCCACTGCTGATGTGTTAGTTAAAGAATTAAACATTGAAGCTAACCGTGTGTCTGTTGTTGGTTATGGTGCAGAAAAGCCTTTAATTGGCAATGCCACAGAAGAACAGCGCAGAGCTAACCGTCGTGTTGTTGCTATCATTTCAGCCGAATAATTTAGCCAACCAATGAAATAACAAGCCTGTTTTACTGCATCTGTTTTAACTAGGTGTATGTGACCTTAGTCACAAGGCTTGTTTGTTACTACTGTTAAGGTATGCCCGCTGATCTATTAACCGTTTAAAGAACCTCTGCTCTTCGGAACAGGGGTTTTTTTCAGAACAAAAGAAGCTAAGAAAGCATGGGCACTTTAACCAATCAATTGTTGGCAGCATTTTTATTACTCTTGTTGCTACCACTCTTATTTACCCTTGCTGTTTTAATTCGTCTAACTTCAAAAGGCTCTGTGTTTTATAAGCAGCAGCGGCTAGGCTATTGCAAGCAGCCTTTTTATATTTATAAATTCAGAACCATGAAAGTTAGCTCCACGGCAGTTTTTAAAGCGGCTAAACCGGGTGATTCTCGTATTACTAAATTTGGGCATTTTTTAAGAAAAACCAGCTTAGACGAATTGCCGCAATTAATTAATGTGCTGAAAGGTGAAATGGCCTTGGTGGGGCCGCGGCCTTATGTGCCAGAACAAAACCACTATTACGAAACAGTGTTTGCTAATTACCACCTAAGGTACACTGTGCTGCCTGGCATGACAGGTTGGGCGCAAGTGAAGGGTTTAAGAGGTTATGTTAAATCTAATGCTGCCATGCAGGAGCGTGTGAATGCTGATATTTATTACGTTAATAACAAAACCCTGCTGTTTGATCTAAAGATAATGCTGAGAACTCCAATTCATGGTTTCATTAACAACCAGCCCTAATGACTCACCCAATAAAAAGGCTGTAGTTTTGCAAGCAACGCTTGTGGTACCAGTGTTAAATGCTCAGGCTTGGTTGCCTACTTTATTGCCTTGTTTGGCTCAGCTAGTAAACAGGGGTGATTACCAGTGCCTTATTATTGATTCTGCCTCAACCGATGCCACTAAAGTTTTGTGCCATGCCTACCCACAACTTGAATTTTTAAGCATTGCCCGCCGTGAATTTGACCACGGTGGTACACGCAACTTAGCACTGACTTATGCAAAAGCTGATATAGTTGTGTATTTAAGCCAAGATGCGCTGCCCACGCTTGAATCAGTGCAGTTATTAGTAAGCAAATTACAAAGCCAGCCAGACTTAGCAGCGGCTTATGGTCGTCAATTACCCCATGCCAAAGCACAAGCGTTTGGTGCCCATTTACGGGCGTTTAATTACCCTCCACACAGTTATATTTCAAGCCCTGCTACGCTTAAAGAACGTGGTATTAAAGCGGCTTTTTTATCCAATGCTTTTTGTGCTTATAACATAAATGCATTAAATGCGGTGGGGCAGTTTCCAGATAACACCATTATTGGTGAAGACTTTATTGTGGGTGCAAAATTTTTAGCCGCAGGCTATTCCTTGGCTTATGTTGCAAAAGCCACAGTAATTCATTCGCATGATTACACCCCTTTGCAAGAATTAAAGCGTTATTTTGATATTGGGTGCATGCACCGACA
This sequence comes from uncultured Marinospirillum sp., assembly GCA_947624795.1. Classification (GTDB taxonomy): domain Bacteria; phylum Pseudomonadota; class Gammaproteobacteria; order Pseudomonadales; family Halomonadaceae; genus Marinospirillum. Next base: position 8,606 of record CANQLY010000003.1, on the reverse strand, counting down.
GGAAGCTTGGATTTTTACACGCCTTACTCGCCCAGAAAAGGCAGGTAGGCAATACGTTATTTCAGAGTGGCGCTGGTTAATTAATCAGGGCAAAGTGTTTAAAATTCCTGAATCAATCGTTAGAACCTTGTTGAAATGGCTGGGTTATAAATTAGGTAAACACAGCCACTACTTGCCTAAAAGCTTAAATAAAGCGCTGAGTATGAATAAAAATTGGTGGAATAAATGAGCCTACTGCCTGCTTTAGAAAAAAAACAGCAAGCTAATAATAAGTTGATTTCAGTTTTAATCCGAACATTTAACCGCCCAATGGCGCTGGCTAAAGCAGTGGATTCTGTTTTAAAACAAACCTACCGTCCTTTAGAAATTGTCTTGGTTAATGATGGTGGTGAGGCGATTGACCCTGCTTTACAAGTGTTAGCAGCAGTGCAACAAGTGCAGATTAGGCAAGTAGATTTACCTAGTAATCAGGGCCGGTCTGTTGCTGCAAATACGGCTTTAAAAACAGCGCAAGGTGCTGCTTTTATTTTTTTAGATGATGATGATTGGTTTGCCCCTAATCACTTGGCTAAACTGTGGCCTGTATTGCAAGCTAACCCGCAATTAAGCGCTGTTTATTCAGACACAGCCTGCGTGCTTTCTGCGACTGATTTAACCGTACAAAAAGTATTTGATTACGAATTTGATCTTTTGCGTTTAGCTTATGAAAACTACCTACCTATTCATTCTGTGTTATTTACCAACAATGCCTTTAGCCAAGCGTGCGAGTTTAATCCTAAACTAGACGTTTATGAGGATTGGAACTTTTGGGTGCAGTTGGCAGCAAAAGCACCCATGCAGCGGGTACCCGGTGTAACAGCTTGGTACAGTGCTCAGTTGGGTGGCTTGGGTTTTAGTGCTTTTAATCAAAATTTTAGTGCAGAAGAAGCGGCTTTTTTTAAGCAGAGTTTGCCTTTTTATAAAAACGAACAAATTAATGCCCTGCTTTTTATGTGCCGGAGTTTTTTTAGTGTTTCACAAACCAATAAGCAGCAAGAAGCTACCATTGCCCACCAGCAACAACAGCTTGCTGAATTTCAGGTCGGTATTAGGGCTGAATTAAACCAATTGAATGAAAAGTATTTTGCAGTCCGAACATTTAAACAGTTGAAACGAGGGCTAGATGACTTACCTTTGGTGGGCAAGGTAAAGCGAAAAGCTAAGACTTTGTGGTTATTAGTAAAAGAAGGCGACTGGCAAGCCATTAAAACCCGTATGCTACGCAATTTAAATAACCTAAACAAAAAGTTGGGCGTATTTTCTCAGGCGGCATTTTTGGGTGGCTCGTTGGCTGAAGTGGGCGCAAGAGGTGTGACTATTTTATGCACTTCCCACACCTTGTTTGTGGCAGAGTTGCTTAAGCAGCAGCTAGAGGCTTGGGGTTTAACGGTTAATAGCATTAGTGATGAAGAGCCACAAAAGTATGATAATACTTTATACCTAATGATTTGTGCACAGCAATTTAAGCGGTTACCGTCCCGTTATTTAGTTTTTCAGATGGAGCAAAGCGTTAGCACCCGTTGGTTTGATGCGCGGTATATGGCAATTTTAAAAAAAGCGGATGCCATTTTAGATTACTCTAAAGCGAACCTTGCGTATTTGCAGCAGCAGGGCGTGCCTTTTGAAAAACTTTATTATCTGCCCATAAGTAATTTACCAGCAACGGCTATGCCAAACTTGCAAGCGGTAGCGCCTGTGTACGACGTGGTATTTTATGGCGATGCCAACAGCCCAAGGCGGCAAGCCTTTTTAGAGGCGATTAGTAAGAGATTTAAGACTTTACTGGTCAGTGAAGTGTTTGGTGAGGATTTATACCACCAGCTTAAACAGGCAAAAGTGCTGGTTAATATTCATTATTATGAAGGTGCGCTGCTAGAAACAACCCGCATTTATGAGGCGTTATCTTTAGGGCTTACCATTGTTTCTGAGGTCAGTGTCGATCAATTAGACCATGCTGTTTTAGACCCTTGGGTAACGTTTACACCCACAGGTGATATTGATGCGTTGTTAGTGGCGATTCAGTCTCAGCTAGACAAGCCAACTAGCCTTGCTAATCTGACGGATGATTTAGCCGGTGCAAATTTTCATTTAGGTCGTATGCTTGTTGGGTTAGGTTTGTTGGGGCCACAGGCAATCGCGCACTTTCCTTTGCAATTAAGCAAGCAAGCGTTGCAAGCGCCGCTGTGTTTATCGATGCCAGAATCTTACCAGCGCCATGCAGAATTTAGGGCAAAGCACCCGACTATTCAACTGTTTCATGGCTTACGTTTTAATCCAAGTTGGATAGGTTGTGCGCTTAGTTACACCTACCTTGCTAAGCAGGCTTTAAAGCAAGGTGTGCATAGTTTAGAGATTTGGGAAGATGACGTTGTTTTAACGCCAGCTGCTTTAGCGCGTTGGCAAGTGGCTAAAGCTTTATTTATTGCACTAGAAAGCACGCCTAAAAAGTGTGATTTAATTAGTGGTTTATTGGCTGATGTGGCCGATGAAACGCAAGTTTTAGATTGTTTTGAAGAAGCTGGTCAAATCTATGTGGTGATTGATCGGATGGTGAGTGCTGTGTGTAACTTTTATGGAAAAAATGCATTAGGTTACCTAGCTAACTGGGATGTTTACAATCAGGATGCACACCAAAACACAATTGATCGTTACTTAGAAAAGAAGGATTTAAGGATATTAGTGCCCCTACCTTTTGTAGCAGGTCATAATCCAGATCAGGATTCAACGCTGTGGGGTTGTCAGAATAGCGAATATGACAGCCTAATTGCTGCAAGTGAGGCAAAGCTTACAGATAAGCTACAGCGTTTTAAACAACAAAGGACAACGAATGGCGGTGTCGGTTGAACTGTTAAAAAGTTTTGATTTATTGTCTGGGCTACCAGAGGATGCCTTAGGGTCTTTAGCTGAGCAGGCCACGTTAAAAAAGTATGCTAGAAGGGAAGTTGTGTTAAGCGCTGGTTTAAAAGATGAGTCGGTTTGTTTTGTGTTTGAGGGGCGTTTGCAAGGCGTTGATTTTACGATTGATGGCCGTGAAGTGGGGCTTTATTTTGTAGAAAAAAATGATTTTTGTGGTGAAACGGGTTTGTTTGACGAGCTAGAGCGCAATGATTATGTGATTGCCATTACTAAAGCGCAAGTGGTGGTTTTGCCTTACATTGCGATTAGGCAGGTGATGGCAAGCGCTAACACTTTGGTTGTTGCAATAGCACAGCGCATGGCGCAGCGTATTAGGTATTTAACTTTGCAGCGTTCATTGTTAGCAATTCCTAATGTGCAGCAGCGGGTGTGTGCACAGCTGGTGAGTTTGATAGAATCAACCCGCAGCCTTAGGTTGGCAACGGATCCTATTGAAATAAAGAATCCGCCAACGCATCAAGAAATGGCCATTATGCTAAATATTAGTCGAGAGACGGTGACCCGTGTTTTTCAAGCATTGATTGGTAAGGGGCTGGTGCAACGTAATGGAACAACTTCTCTTATCATCCTTGAGCCTGAGGTGTTAGGTGATGTAAGCCAAGGAGAATTAGAACTTTAATTTTAAGCGAGAAAGTATGTTCGATTATTTTTGGCCAAGGCAGCACAGTCACTTATTATGGCAGTTAACCCGCCGTGAAATTCAAGCAAAATTCCGCAACTCTTGGTTGGGTTTAGGTTGGGCAATTCTTACCCCCTTAGCCATGTTGTTAGTTTACGTTTTGGTGTTTCAAAGCGTCTTTAAAGCTAGGTGGCCTGGGGTTGAGCAATCAGCCGCTGCTTTTGGTCTTAATTTATTTTCAGGCTTAATTTTATTTACTTGGTTTAGTGAGGTTGTTACCCGCTCGCCTCGCTTGGTGGCTGAAAACCCTAATATGGTTACTAAGGTGGTTTTTCCTTTGCATTTATTGTCTTGGGTCACGCTGCTTTCTTCTGGTTTTCAAGCACTGATTAGCTTTACAGTTTTAATGGTGGGCATTGTTGTGTTGGGCGAACCCTTAAGTTGGACTGTGTTGTTGTTACCGCTTCTATTGTTGGTTTTTGTTTGCCTCTTGTTAGGTGGTTCATTGTTTTTAGCAGGCTTAGGGGTTTATTTACCCGATAGCCAACATTTAATTGCTTTGTTAATTACACCATTATTATTCCTTTCACCGGTTTTTTATCCTGTGTCTTTACTTCCTGATTGGTTGCAGGGCGTGATTCTTTTTAATCCACTGACGCTAATGATTGAAGCAGTACGTGCTGCTTTGCTGGGCGGTGCTTGGCCTAATTTATATTATTTAGCAATCTATTGTGTGGCGGCTATTTTAATGGCTGTGTTAGGCGCTTGGTCGTTTAAAAAGTTACGCCAAGGTTTTGCTGATGTCATTTGATGATTTGGCGCTAGAGCTTAATGCGGTTGGGCGGGTTTATAAAATTTATAAACGCCCGGTGGATCGGCTGTTAGATGCTTTACCTTTTACCAAAATAAATCACCGTGTTTTTAATGCCTTACAGCCGATGAATTTAACGGTAAAAAAAGGGGAAGTGATTGGTCTTTTAGGTAAAAACGGGGCTGGAAAATCGACCTTATTGCAGTTAATTTGTGGTACCTTGCCTCCTTCTTCAGGTTCAGTGACTGCTTACGGTCGTATTGCGGCTTTATTAGAGTTAGGTTCAGGGTTTAATCCTGAATTTACTGGCCGTGAAAATATCTTTTTAAATGGGGCTATTTTAGGCTTAAGCCAAGCAGCATTAGAAGCACGCTTGGAAGCAATTATTGCATTTTCTGGCATTGGTGAAGCGGTTGATCAGCCGGTTAAAACTTATTCTAGCGGCATGTTTGTGCGCTTAGCTTTTTCTGTGGCGGTCAGTGTTGATCCTGATATTTTAGTCATAGATGAGGCTTTAAGTGTGGGGGATGGGGCTTTTGCTCGCCAATCCTTTGAGCGCATTATGCGTATGAAGGCTGAAGGTTGTACCATTTTATTTTGCTCGCATAACCTTTATCAAATTGAGGCTATTTGTAGCCGTGCTTTATGGTTGCATGAAGGCAAGGTGATTGCAGAGGGTGTACCGGCTGAGGTGATTCGCCATTATGAGAATTATCTTTATACCAGTAAGGATAGCACTGCCACCCAGCCACCTTTGATGGCTGGACAACAAAGGCTAGATAAAGCCAAGGCTTTGGTAGCAGAGAAGGCTTTGGGCGGTATTGGTGGCTGTTTAGAAAATGAGACTCCGAAAATAACGCAGTTGCAGGTTTTTATTGATAATAAGCAAGTTTCTAAAACAGAAAAGACCATAGCTTATACGGGTGTTAGCACGCTTAAAGTTGCTTGTGCTTGGCAAGGGTCGCCCCCGTTACCTCCCCCTTCTTTTGCCCTGACTTTGCATGCTAGTGATGGCCGTTTGATTGCCAGTGCTGGTTCGCACATTGATAAAAAAGTGTTGCACATGGATGAAGGTGGGCGTGGTGAATTGGTGCTAGAACTGCCTAACTTGGCTTTATTAAAAGGTGATTATTGGCTGGAAGTGTATTTGTTGTGTGAGCAGGGGGTGATGTTTTATGACCAAGTGGTACCTGCCGCACGGTTTAGTGTGGCTTCACCTAATAACCCGTTAGAGCAGGGTGTTTATCATGCTAAGCGTATTTGGCAATCGGGTGTGGGTGATAAGCGTTCGTGATGAAGCTTTTAATAGTAACCCGTGAAAATAAAACCGATAAAAGCTATGGGCTAGGTAAAACGCTTTTGCCTTTTATCAAGGGTTTGCAAGCACGGGGGCATGAGGTAACGTATTTTTCTAAAACTGAATGTGCACCCACGCATCAGCGTTGGTTGGTGTACTTTACTGTTTTTTTACGGCCTTTTTTTGGTGGCATTGCTCCAGCGTTTGCCGAGCGTTTAATTCAAGGAATTGCCAGCGGTCGCCGTGCCTATACTATGGGTGCTACTCATGTATGGCTTCACGACCCTTGGATGGCTTTGGGTTACCGTTGGGGTTTGTGGACTAAAAAATGTTTTAAAAAGCCTGCTAAGGTGTTTATTTCTGAGCATGGATTGGGCAGTTTTACTTGGGCTGTTAGTCGGGATGGTTTAAATTTTTCGCCTCGTCTTTTTCGTTTTTTTCTTTTTTTTGAACGTAAAATGCTTGCTAAGGCAGACAAGGTTTTTACACCCTCACAGACGGCTTTAGATGCTTTGTTGCGTGACCTAGGTTATGTGCAAGCGCCTCCACATTTTATGGTGCTTTCTTATGGTCGCCCTGAAGTGGATTTAAAAAAAACAACGGCTAGTACAGCGTCGGCGGCTCGGCTTAAGCCTAAGCCTGAATTAGGTTATTCATTATTTGGCTTTAAGCATGCACCTCAAGTGCCGGTGCTTTTGGCAGTGGGGCGAGTGTCGCCGGCTAAAAACTATGCATTATTGGTTGATATGGTGCACTTGCTTGACCAGCGTTTTTTTCATGGTGTGCAGTTGGTCATTGCCGGTGGCGGTGATACGCAACCTTTATTAGATTATGCCGCTAGTAAGCCATTAAAGCATCCGTTACGCATTGCTTTTGTGGCTGATATGACTAAAGCCTATGCGCTGGCAAGTGTGTATGTCAGCAGTTGTGCTATTGAATCTTTCGGGCAGGCGAACCGTGAAGCCTTAGCTTATGGCTTGCCTTGTGTGGTGCCCAGTGCCGGTGGTAGTGGCGAGGTGTTAAGTTGTGGTGCGTGGTTGGTTCCGGCTGAGGCAGGTGCTTTAGCAACGGCAGTGACGCGTTTATTAAAAAGTCCGTTCCAAGTATTGTTTTGGAAGCAGCAAGCCATGATTGAATATAAAAAACTACCGACTTGGGCAGAAATTCTTGATTTCTTTGAACGGCAGTTGCTTGATGATTAACCTGAATACGCCCTACATTCCCCTGCCTTTAAACCCGGCAGATGTTCAGCGGGCTTTGGTGCTGGTGCCGCACCCTGATGATGAGGCGATTGGTTGTGGTGGTTTGCTGGCTTACTTGGCACAGCTAGGTGTGGCGGTACGTGTTGTATTGGTAAGTGATGGTTCAGGTGCCGGTGGCTTGCCTGAGGGTGCTGCCGCTAAGCGCTTTAAAGAATTTCTAGCTTCATTAAAGGTGTTGGGTGCATCAATTAGCCATGAGGCTTGGGCTTTGACAGATGGTGATTTAGCCGCTTGTCCAATGCTGCTTGATGATTTGCTTACGCAGTCTTTGGCTGATTTTTTACCCAGTTTGTTGGTTGCTCCTTGGTTGTATGATTTGCACCCCGACCATGCTGCAGTTGGGCAGCTAGCGGTGCGGGCGCATCAACAGCTTAAATTTGCACAGGGTGTTTTGTTTTATGAGGTTTGGTCACCGGTTCCGGCCAACCGTTTTTTAGATATAAAACAGGTTTGGGAAACCAAAATGGCTGCTTTAAAATGCCACACTACTGCGTTAGCTTGTGGTAATTATCAGCGTGCAATGGAAGGGTTAGCCGCTTACCGCAGTTTGCTTTCGGGGCGTTTAGCAGCCAAAGGCGAGTATGCAGAAGCTTATCATTCACTTGATTGGCAAGTGGTAACGCCTACGCTTAAAGGTGCCCGTTATGCAACGCCTGATGATGCACAGCAGGTGTGTGATTTGCATCAAGCAGTCTTTGCAAGCCAAGTGGATTTAGACTGGTGGCAATGGAAGTATTCTTTGCAAGACTTAGTTGGAACGGTGTTTGAAAGCCAAGGTAAGGTGGTTGGTTTTTATGGTGCGTTAGAACGGGTGGGTTTATGGCAGGGTAAGGCCGTGGCTGTTTCGCAGCAGGCCGATGTTATGGTGGCTGCTAAGCACCGTTTTGGCACTCGCAGTAAGGGTGTTTTTGCTACACTTAGCCATTTATTTCTTGAAGAGCATTTGGGTAAAAATAAGCGTTATCAGCTGTGTTTTGGGTTTCCTACGATGCGAGCTTTGCATTTAGGTATACGCTTAGGTTTGTATCGCCGTGCTGATGCGGTGTTTATTGTTAATAAGCCGGTGGTTAAAATGGCTCGCTTGCCTTGGGGCGTTACTGAGGAATGCGTGGCGGCTAAAACGCTGGATTGTTTTGCTTGGCTTGCGACTTTAACGGTGGATCATCCGCCTAGTAAAAAGCTGTTTTCCTTGCAAAAAGGGGCCAGTTATTGGCAGTGGCGTTTTGCTGGGCAGGTTGGTAAGTCTTACCAAATCATTCGAGTTTGGCGCTGGGGTAAGTTGTTGGCTGCTGCGGTCGTTTTGCCAGGCGCTACCACTTTAGAAATTATTGATTTGGCTTTAACAAGCTGGCGGCATTTGGGTTTGTTGCAGCGAGTTATTGAAAATAAATGTTTGGAGTTAGGTTTAAAGCAGATTTCTATTTGGGGAACTCGGCAAGTGATTGAGGCTTTTTCTTTGCCTAAACCTAAGTATTGGATTAATGCGGGTTACCTTGCCTTGCCTGGTGAGAAGTTTGATGCTGATTTGGGCATAAAAATTCAAGGTAAATGCTGGTTTGTTGGTGGCGATACTGATTTTAGGTAGTATTTAATGACTTTGTATCCGTTAATTCATTTGTTAAGTGATGGTCAGTTTCAAACCGGCACCTTGTTAGGTGAGCA
>CANQLY010000002.1 GCA_947624795.1 uncultured Marinospirillum sp. | reverse complement strand
GGCCAGTTTGTCGTGCAGGCTGGCGCTGGTGTCGCTATTGGTAATCGGGCAATGGGTTTTAAGCAGCATAGCGCCAGTATCTAGCCCGGCATCCATTTGCATTAGGGTAACGCCGGTTGCCTCATCGCCTGCTAACAATGCCCGTTGAATGGGCGCAGCGCCACGCCAACGGGGTAGTAAGGAAGCGTGTACATTAATGCAGCCTAAACGTGGCATATCTAAAACCACTTGCGGTAGCAGCAAGCCATAGGCGACGACTATCATTAAGTCAGCATTTAAGTCGTTTAAGGTTTGCTGGTCTTGGGCATCTTTTAGGTTGATAGGCTGGAATACTGGAATGTTGTATTTAAGTGCCAGTTCTTTAACGGCGCTGGGCTTTAATTTTCGGCCTCGCCCAGCAGGGCGGTCGGGTTGCGTATAAACGGCGATAACTTCATGTTCGCCGTTTGTATCAAGTAGGGCTTGTAAATTTGTGGCAGCAAAATCGGGTGTTCCTGCAAAAATAATCCGCATTGTTAGGTTTAAGCTCTTTGTAGTTTTAGGTATTTCTTACGCAAACGGTCTTGCTTAAGGCGTGAAAGGTAGTCAACAAAAACGATACCTTTTAAATGGTCACATTCGTGCTGCACACAATGAGCTAGCAAACCGTCACATTCAAATTCTTGTGGGTTGCCGTGGCGGTCTAAAGAGGTTACTTTGATTCGTAGGTAACGCTCGATATCAGCATAGTATTCAGGAACAGACAAACAGCCTTCTTGAAGCAGTTCTTGGGTTGGTTCTAGTGCTTCATAGGTGGGGTTAATCAAAACCCAGGGCTGGTCTTTTTCTTCTGAAACGTCCATGACAATTAGCTGTTTGTGGTAATCCACTTGTGTAGCAGCCAAGCCGATGCCGGGGGCTTGGTACATGGTTTCAAACATGGCATCTATTTGTTGCTGCAAAGCAGGTGTAAAATCTGCTGGCACTAAAGGCGTGGCCTTAATGCGTAGGCGAGGATCAGGGTATTCAAGAATGGTTAGCAGACTCATGATTTTTCTCTATAATAACTAGGGCAAGGGTCAATAAAGTACCCAGTTTATTCTTGCCGCATTTAGGGCTTTAAGGCAAAGTGTAACTCAAAGTAAGCAGGCAAGGCGGAGCTTAGGCATTTTAGCTACTTAAGTATTTTGGTTTCTATATGGATATATCTATGTTGCATCTACTTTTTGGCACTCGGTTAACGAGTCTGTTTTTTAGAACACTAGTTTACGTTACTTTATTCTTTGCTGTTTTGTTTTCAACAGCAGCACTGGCGCATCCAATTAGTTTAAAGGCTGATGCGCCGAAACGCTATGAAGTTAAGCGGGGCGATTCACTTTGGGCGATTGCAATTCAGTTTTTAGATGACCCTTGGATGTGGCCACAGCTGTGGCAGGCAAATAAACAGGTGGATGATCCTAACCTGCTTTACCCGGGTGATATTATTGAATTACTCGATGGCCGTGCTCGCTTACGCTTGCAACCTAGATTAAGAATTTTAACACTGCAAGCGCCCATTCCTTTTATGCCGCTTGAACAAGTCAATGCTTTTTTAAACCGAGACATCATGATTGAACGGCCTATATTTGAAGATGGCCTGTATGCTTTGCGTATTACCGGTGGCAGAAGCCTTGCGGTTAAGGGCGATCAGTTGGAGGTGTTAGGTAAGTTATCTGAAGGCGTGACACGTTATGGCATTTACCGTGAACTTGATGAAGTGCGAGACCCATTAACCCGCAAGCATTTAGGTTACATTACACGTGCTTTGGGCAGCGCCGTTTTGTTAGCTAATACAGAAGGTTTGCCACGGTTAGAAATTACAGAAAGCTTTGAAGAGGTTCGGGTAGGCGACCGTTTACTGCCTTTTATGGACTCGCCTTTTAGGGAAGGTTTCCAGCCAAGTGTGCCAGAAAAGCCCCTGCACGGTACTTTGTTACAGGGTTTGGCCAATCAGCAGCTTATTTCTAACCATCAAGCTGTGATGCTGAATATGGGAAGCGATCAATTAAAGCCGGGCACTTTATTAGAGATTCTTGCTCCGGGTCGCCGCTTGCGTAATCACAGCACCGGTGAGGTAATTTTTGCTGCTGAAAACCGTAAAGGCATGGTGATGGTGTACCGTGTTTTTGAAAACATTAGTTTTGCTTTGGTGATGAATTCTAAAGAGCCTATGTTACCAGGCGATGTTTTTCGTCAGGCGACCATGAACTAAGTTTAGGAAGAGCTATGTTTAGGAAGGGCTATGTTTAGGAAGGGCTATGTTTAGGAAAAGCTATGCCATTACATAAAACCAATGAGCAATTAACCCAAGAGCTGGCGCTGTGGCTTATTCCTGGTAACAATCAGCGCCGTGTTATTCAGTCTTATTTAGCCACAACAGGCCTTGCCGACTTGTCGTTAGTGACGGCTGAAAAATTATTGGAACTTTTGGCTAGAAACCCTGCCTTTTCTGAAAAAACGCGCAGCCTAGCAAGCCTTGCTTTGCATGACCCTTGGCAGTTACCTTTTGCTGACAAAATTAATAGCCACCTTATTTGGGCGCAAGAAGACAACCATTGGCTTGTTTTTTTAAGTGAGCTGCCTTATATATTGCAACAGCTGGTCGATCCGCCATTGCTCTTGTGCGTTAAAGGGCAGCCAGAACAACTGCATGCGCCTTCACTTTCTGTAGTGGGTAGCCGAAAATTAAGCCCTGAGGGCGAGCAGCAGGCGGCTAACTGGTCTTATCAGTTGGCTTGGCAGGGTTTAAACATTGTTAGTGGTTTGGCAAGAGGGGTGGATGGTTATGCCCACCAAGGGGCTTTGCGTGCAGTGGCTGAGGGCGCTTCGGGTACCACCTGTGCAGTTTTAGCCCACGGCCTAGACATTGTCTACCCACCCGAGCATAAAACGATGGCGGCCAATATTAGTGAAGCGGGTGCTTTGATTAGTGAATACCCTTTAGGTACACCGCCCCTCCCACGTTATTTTCCTGCTAGAAACCGCTTAGTTACGGGTTTGTCTTTGGGGGTTTTGGTAGTGCAAGCGGCTTTGCGTAGTGGCTCTTTAGTTAGCGCTCGCCATGCGATGGAACAAGGCCGTGAAGTCATGGCCATTCCAGGTTCGATTAGGTATCGGCAAAATGAAGGTTGCCACCAGTTAATTCGCCAAGGTGCTGCTTTAGTGACTTGCCCAGAAGAAGTGTTGAATGAATTAAGTGTGCCGCTTAAAAGTTTTTTGCCTAACGCGTTTCACCCACCTAATTTATCTGATTTACCTGATGCATCGAATCTACCCAGTGCATCCGGTTTCCCCAAAACATTTGATTTACCTAAAAAAATTACCATGCAAGTGCAAGTACCAGAGCATTTGCAGTCAATTTATTGCTTAATCAGTGATTTGCCCCTATCTGCCGATGAGTTATTAGCCAAGGGTGGGTTAACGGCTGAGCAAGGTTTAGTGTTGTTATTAGAGTTAGAGCTTGAAGGGTTGATTGTTCAAAAACCCGGTGGTTGGTGCAAGGCTAATTAACCTAGCGCTACTTAATGATTCACGGCTTAACTGTTTGCTGGTTGAGTTGGTTGAATTTTTCTGTTTTATTGAGTAAAAAATGCCTATAGAAACCTCGGTTGATTACGATGCAGTGCAAGAAGCTGCTGCACTACTGAGACAGGGAGGTGTGTTGGCTTATCCAACCGAAGCCGTTTGGGGGTTGGGTTGTGATCCATTTAATAGCCGTGCTTTGCAACGCTTACTTTTATTAAAACAGCGTGACCCAAGTAAGGGCGTTATTATTATTGCAGGCAGTGTCGAGCAGTTTAAACCTTGGTTAACTGAAATTACGCCTGCCCAACAGCGCACTTTAGAAAACAGCTGGCCTGGCCCGCAAACGTGGCTAATTAAAGACAATGGCTACACACCTGATTTAATTCGTGGTAAACACAGTAAAGTGGCACTAAGGGTTACCAATCACCCTTGGGTTATTGCTTTATGTGAAGCCTTTGATGGCCCCTTGGTTTCTACGTCAGCTAATGTTTCAGGTGAATCGCCTTTACAAACCTATGCTGAAATAGAAGCGTATTTTGGGGGCGAGGTGGATATGATTTTAAACGGCGCTTTGGGTGGCTTGAATCACCCAACCCGCATAACAGATTTGGAAACAGGTGACGTTTTGCGTGCTTAACGCCTGTGTTGAGGAGTTGAATGTGTCACAAATTGATATAGCAGCAGTTAAAAGTTACTTGTTAAAGCTACAAGACACCATTTGTAGCCAGTTAGAAGCCATTGATGGTCAGCGCTTTGTTGAAGACGATTGGGAACGTGCAGGCGGTGGCGGTGGCCGTACCCGTGTAATGCAAGAAGGTGGTTTTATTGAAAAAGGCGGCGTTAACTTTTCGCATGTGTTTGGCGATCAATTACCGCCTTCTGCCACTGCAGCAAGGCCTGAACTGGCAGGGCGTAACTTTCAAGCCATGGGCGTGTCTTTGGTTATTCACCCACGCAACCCCTACATTCCTACTTCCCATGCCAATGTGCGTTTTTTTGTTGCTGAAAAACCCGGTGAAGATCCCGTTTGGTGGTTTGGCGGTGGTTATGATTTAACGCCTTTTTATGGTTTTGAAGAAGACGTGATTGAATGGCACCAAACAGCAAAAGACGCTTGCGAACCTTTTGGGTCGCAGGTATATCCAGATTACAAAAAATGGTGCGATGACTATTTTTACTTAAAACACCGTGATGAAGCCCGTGGCGTGGGTGGTTTGTTTTTCGATGATTTAAACACGCCTAGTTTTGAACAAAGCTTTGCTTTGATGCGCTCGGTGGGCGATAGCTACATGCAAGCCTATGCACCCATTGTCGAACGCCGTAAGGCAATGGCTTATGGTGAGCGTGAACGTGATTTTCAAGCTTACCGCCGTGGGCGTTACGTTGAATTTAACCTAGTTTGGGACAGGGGCACCTTATTTGGTTTACAAAGTGGCGGTCGTACTGAGTCCATTTTAATGTCTTTACCACCCCAAGTGCGCTGGGGCTATGATTGGAAGCCTGAGCCAGACACAGTAGAAGCGCAGTTTTACACTGACTTTCTTAAGCCAAGGGACTGGCTTGCAGATGTTAAGGAACCTTAGATAATGCTTGATCAGTACGCTGTTTTTGGTAACCCCATAGCGCACAGTAAATCACCCCAAATACACACTTGGTTTGCCAAGCAAACCCACCAATCACTTGAATACCGTGCTATTTTGGCACCAGAAGACGGTTTTGAAGCCAGTGCTAATGCCTTTTTTGCACAGGGTGGTTTGGGTGCAAATGTGACCGTGCCATTTAAATTAGATGCTTTAGTGTTTGCCAATACCCTTTCGCCTCGTGCCCGCCGAGCGGGTGCGGTGAATACTTTACAAAAAGGCAAAAACAACCAAATTTACGGTGATAACACCGATGGCATTGGTTTGGTTCGCGACTTAACCACTAATTTAAATTTTAACTTGGCAGGCAAAAAAGTTTTATTGCTAGGGGCAGGGGGCGCTGCCCGTGGGGTTGTCGAGCCTTTACTTAATGCCGGCATCACTCAGCTGCACATTGCTAATCGCACGCCAGAAAAAGCCCGACAGCTGGTTGATATTTTTCATGGTTTGCAGCCAAAAGCACAACTGACTTCTAGTTACTGGCAAGGGTTAGAGGGCAGGCAGTTTGATCTGGTAATAAATGCCACTTCATCTAGCCTTGCCGGTGATTTACCGCCCTTGCCCGAGGGTTTGTTTGCAAGTGAATCGCAAGCGTATGACCTAATGTATAGCCAAAAGCCTACGCCTTTTATGCTGTGGGCCCAGCAACAAGGTGCCAGCCAAGTGGCCGATGGTTTAGGGATGCTAGTTGAACAAGCCGCCGAAGCCTTTTTTTTATGGCGACAAGTAAGGCCTGCAACTCAGCCAGTGTTTGAGTATTTGCGGCCTGTTAAGCATGTGTAACTTAAGCATAGGAAGCAAATAAAGTATGCAAAGAATTCTAAGGCGCTACAGTGCATTACGCCCTTATGTGAGTGAAAAAAATAAGGATTTAGTTTTTCAAAAATTACCACAACTTGAGGTAAGCGCCTTAGAAAATAAGCTGGAAAGTGACCGTGGACGCATTATTAATTCTGCGGCGGTTAGGCGGCTGCAGCAAAAAACGCAAGTTTTCCCGCTAGAGCGCAATGCCGCAGTAAGAAGTCGCCTAACCCATTCGTTAGAAGTGCAGCAAACAGGGCGCTTTATAACTCGCACCGTTTTTCAACTATTACGCCAGCAAAAGCAGCCAGAACAAGAAGTTTTGGCGCTAGAAAGGGCAACAGAAACGCTAGTAGAAATGGCCTGCCTAATGCACGACATAGGCAACCCACCCTTTGGGCATTTTGGTGAAGAAATTATTTCACGCTGGTTTGCTAAGCAGCTGCCTAAACTTGCTGTTTTTCAGCAGGCTTTACCCACTAAAGCACAGGCTAAGCTGCGGGATGAATTGCTTTTAGAACTGCAGCAATTTGAAGGCAATGCCCAAGCCATACGCCTACTGTTTAGCCTACAAAAACTGAACCTTACCTATTTGCAGTCGGCTTGTGTATTAAAATACACCCGTTGTGCCACCCAGCCTAAACCTGATGCAAGTCACCCTTTAAGTTACTTGCAAAAAAAGCCAGGTTTTTATTTTTCTGAAAAAAAGTTTATTAAAGACTTGTGGCAACACTTAAGTTTACAGCCAGGGCATAGGTTTGCTCTTAGCTATTTAATGGAAGCTGCTGATGACATTTCTTATTGTTTGGCCGACATAGAAGACAGCGTTGATAAAGGTATTTTAACTTACACCCAATTGGCAAAGTTGCTAAAAGAAGAGTTTGTTCAGCACTGTTTACAAGACCCTGAAGGCGCACATTTTAAAGGCAAGTCTTTTAATTGTTTGATTGATGAGGCATTGGATGCAGCAAAGCAAGAAAACTACAATAAAGACCATGAGTTTTTTGTAAGGCTAAGGGTGAAGTTGGTTCACCCCTTGGTTGAGCACGCAGCGCAAGCTTTTGTCGATAACCTTTCGCAAGTGGCCGATGGCAGTCTTAATAAAGCCTTGTTGGAAGATGATTCACCCTGCCACGCCTTAATTAGCACGCTTAAACAAGTAGCGTTTAAGCATGTTTTTAATGTAAGCGAAGTAACCACGCTTATGCTGCAAGGCCATCGCATTATTACGGGTTTATTGAATTTTTATTTACCCCTTTTAGAGCTATCCAAAGCTGATTTTAGTCACCTAGCTAAGGGTAAAAGGGGCAATGGTCACGTATTGCTTTATGAAACGTTATTAGCTGAACGCATGCCAAGAAAGCATTTAAAAGCTTATCAGTTGCTGTGTGCTTCGGCAGATGAATTGGGGGCTGGTGAATTAAATGCTGATATTTGGGAGCTTTATTGCCGTTGCCGTTTGTTGCAAGACATGATTAGCGGCATGACTGACCAATATGCTTTGGATGAATACCAGACATTAGCAGCAACCCAGTAAAAAACTAAACAGCTGTTTGACTTTAAACTAGCCTTTCCCTAGTCTCAGCGTATTAAAATCTGCAAGGTTTATTAAAATGACAAAAGACACTGCAACTCAACCCTTAGAACCCTGCGTAAAATTATCACTGAATAATGGCATTGCACGGGTGGTTTTAAATCGTCCTGAACACCACAATAGCCTAGATACAGAGTTAGTGACGGCGCTTTTAGAGGTTTTATCAACGCTAAATTCTAGCCGTGATCTACGTGTTGTTATTCTTTCAGGTAGCAACCATAATTTTTGTAGTGGATTAGACATGGTTAGCATGATGGCTGACCCTAAAAACATTCAATGGCTAATGAGTGGCTGCGACGGTTATCCGCACAACAAGGTTCAACACCTTGCTTTGGGCTGGCGCTCGCTACAAGTGCCGGTTATTGCTGCCATTGAAGGCCATTGTTATGGCGGTGGTTTACAAATGGCGATGGGTGCAGACATACGCATTGCCCATCCAGAGGCACGCTTGTCGGTGATGGAAGGCCGCTGGGGCATTATTCCTGATATGGGCATTAGTGTAACGGCCCGTGGCTGCATTAAAGAAGATGTGTTGCTGCGCATGACTGTTACAGCCGAAGTGGTTGATGGCCAAGCGGCATTAAGTTCAGGCTTGGTGACTGAGGTTGCCGATGACCCTGTAGCCCGTGCAGAAGCGCTGGCAGCACTTATTTGTAAACGTTCGCCTGACATGGTGGAAGCGGCTAAGCGCCTGCTGCGTGATTCTTATACCCAAACCGATGATGAACGCCTAGCTTTTGAAGAAAAACTACAGCGCCGTTTGTTAGGCTCGCCTAACCAGATGGAAGCGGTGCTGGCTAATATTGAAAAGCGTGATCCGGTTTTTATTGCTGATTAACCGGCATGACTAGCCCAGTTTTCCAGCCCCCAGTGTTTCAATTAAGGCCTTATCAACAAGAAGCAGTAGAAAGGG
This sequence comes from uncultured Marinospirillum sp., assembly GCA_947624795.1. GTDB lineage: Bacteria > Pseudomonadota > Gammaproteobacteria > Pseudomonadales > Halomonadaceae > Marinospirillum. The sequence continues at coordinate 32,969 of CANQLY010000002.1, read as the reverse complement.
TGCTGGAATGGTTTCGGGCAACCAGCGACCCTGCCGTTTTATGCCTGCCCACCGGCGCTGGCAAAAGCCTAGTGATTGCTGAGTTAGCACGGCTGGCGCGGGGGCGTGTATTAGTGCTGGCGCATGTGAGTGAGCTAGTTGAACAAAACCATGCCAAATACGAAGCCTATGGCCTAGCAGCAGATATTTTTAGTGCGGGTTTAGGTTCCAAGCAAGCTGCAAGCCAAGTGGTATTTGGTTCAGTGCAATCGGTCGTGCGTAATCTTGAACAGTTCAATGATGCAGCTTTTACCCTGCTAGTGATTGATGAATGCCACCGAGTTAGCTTGGGTGGAACCACTTCCTATCAACAAATTATTCAACACCTATTAAAGCTCAATCCTAATCTAAAAATTCTAGGCTTAACGGCCACGCCTTTTCGTTTAGGGCAGGGTTTTATTTATTACCGCCACTTACAGCAGCAAGCCGTTAGGGGCGATGAAGACAGCTTTTTTAAAGCCTGTATTTATGAATTGCCTTTACGTTGGATGGTTAAAAACAACTTTTTAGTTAAACCTGAACGCTTGGATATGGCGATTTTAGCGTATGACTTTTCTAGCCTAGTGCCTGCCAATAGCGGTTATTACCCAGAAGCTGAATTAGACAAGGTGGTTAAAGATAACCGAGTGACACCCAGCATAATTGCTGATATTCAGCAGCGAGCAGCCCAGCGCCAAGGCGTGATGGTATTTTGTGCCAGTGTGCGTCATGCCGAAGAAGTCGCTGGTTTATTACCGGCTGAACAAACCGCTTTAATTACTGGCAAGCTTCCCAGCCAAGAACGCCAGCAAATTATTCAAGCCTTTAAAGCCCAGAAAATAAAATACCTAGTGAATGTCTCAGTTTTAACCACGGGTTTTGATGCACCCCATGTCGATTTAATTGCTATTTTAAGGCCCACCGAATCGGTTAGTTTGTATCAGCAAATTATTGGCCGTGGTTTACGTCTATCTCCTGCTACTGATAAAACCGACTGCTTGATTTTAGATTATGCTGGCAACCCTTGGGATATATGGGCGCCAGAAGTAAATACACCCAGACCCAATGCCAATACGGAATTGGTGCAAGTGCTTTGCCCAGGTTGTGGTTTTGCCAATAGCTTTTGGGGCGTAAAAACTGCCGAAGGTGAAGTGCTAGAACATTTTGGCAGGCGTTGCCAAGGTTGGTTAGCCGAGGATGACGGCGAAGGAGTGGATAAAAAAGGTGAGCAATGTGATTTTCGTTTCCGCTTTAGGGTGTGCGATGCCTGCGGTGGCGAAGCCGATATTGCTGCCAGAGTTTGCCCGCATTGTGATGCCACCTTGGTCGATGCCGATAAAAAACTCAAAGAAGCTCTGCAACTTAAAGATGCCAAGGTATTAAGAGTGAGTGGCATGACTTTAGAAGTCGCCTTAAATGGCAAAGGTTTAGAACGTTTAAAAGTGACCTACTACGATGAAGACGCAAGCGAGCTAAGCGATTGGTACGCACTAGAAACACCTGCCCAGCGTAAAGCATTTGAGTGGGTATTTCTGCGAGAGCATTTAAAAGCCCCAGCCAGTGTCTGGTTGCCTAAAAGTGCCGAAGAAGCCGTTGCTGGCGCAGATAAATTACGCTATCCAGACTTTGTCATTGCCCGTAAAATCAATAAAAAATATTGGCGTATTCAGCAGCGTTTATTTGATTACCAAGGCAGTTATCGTAAAGCTGTAGCAGCCGGTTAAACCTGCTAAACTTTCAATCATACTTCAGCAAACTTTTCAGTAATTGAATTCCTAAACTGGATTTTTACCAGTCAGCAAGAGGCATAAACATGATAGTAGTCACAGGCGGTGCTGGTTTTATTGGCAGCAATATTGTTAAGCAATTAAATGAGTTAGGGCGTACCGATATTCTAGTGGTCGATGATTTAACCGATGGCACTAAGTTTGTTAATATTGCTGACTTAACCCTTGCTGACTATATGGATAAAGATGAATTTCGTCAGCGGGTATTAGCAGGCGATGAGTTTGAAGAGCTAGGGGGCATTGACGTTATTTTCCACGAAGGCGCTTGTTCAGCAACCACCGAGTGGGATGGTAAGTACATGATGGATAATAACTATCAGTATTCCAAAGACCTACTGCATTTTTGTATTGATTTAAAAATCCCTTTTATTTACGCCTCTTCCGCGGCTACCTATGGTGGTCGTAACGACAACTTTATTGAAGAGCCACAATATGAACAGCCGCTGAATGTTTACGGTTATTCTAAGCAGTTATTTGACCAATACGTGCGTCAGCTTTTGCCTAACCTTCAATCTCAGGTGGTGGGTTTAAAATACTTCAATGTCTATGGCCCTCGTGAGCAGCATAAAGGCGGTATGTCGAGTGTGGCGTTTCATCTAAATACTCAGCTATTAAATGGCGAAAACCCTAAGCTATTTGAAGGCAATGACGGCTTTCCTAACGGCGGCCAAAAGCGTGACTTTATTTATGTTGAAGACGTTTGCAAGGTTAACCTGTGGTTTTGGGAAAATCCTAAAGTTAGCGGTATTTTTAACTGCGGTACGGGCCGTGCTGAACCCTTTCAGCAGGTAGCAGAAGCAGTGATTAAGCACCATCAAAAAGGTAAGGTTATTTACATTCCCTTCCCTGAACAGCTTAAAGGCCGTTACCAAAGTTTTACTCAAGCCGATTTAACCAAACTACGTGAGGCTGGGTATCCGCATGAATTTAAAACTGTAGCCGAAGGCGTAAGCGAGTATATGGCTTGGTTGAATCGTTAGTAGGCGTTAATTTTTAATAGCAAAGCAAAAAAAGGGTCGCTAGGAGTAATCTTAGTGGCCCTTTTTAAGTTGGTTATTTAATGGCTAATTCTTGTCTTAGCTTTAGGCCTTAGCCATGGCCACTGCTTCTTAGTTCCATACGGCGTAAAAACTCGCCCATAACTTGTAGGTAAAGGTCTTCTTTGGAATACAGGTCTTCCACTTCAGAATCAATATTAGGGTTGTCGTTCACTTCGATAACCACCACTCTGTCGCCACTTTGTTTTAAATCCACGCCGTAAAGCCCATCACCAATTAACTTGGTAGCTTTAAGCGCGGTTTTTAAAACTTGTGCCGGTACTTGGTGAATGGGCAGAGTTGCAAAACCGCCTGACTCTGCCTCACCACTTGAGTGGTTATAGATTTGCCAATGGCCTTTTGTCATAAAATACTGGCAAGCAAAAATAGCTTTGTTATTTAACACACCAATACGCCAGTCATAGTCGGTGTACATAAACTCTTGCACCAACAAAATAGCCGACTGTTTAAAGTAATGAGCCGCTTGTTCTAATAATTCTTTTTGGTCATTCACCTTAACCACGCCCTTAGAAAAAGCCCCATCGGGTACTTTTAAAACAGCAGGGTAGGTCATATTTTTAGCAACTTGCCGCAGTTCTTTTATATGGTCTTTATAAAGGAAAGTGGTTTCTGGCATAGGAATACCTTTGCTCGCCAGTAAGTCGGCTAGGTAGACTTTATTACAGCAGCGCAAAATAGACGTGGGGTCATCGAACACCACTAAACCTTCAACTTCGGCTTTTTTGGCAAAGCGGTAGGTATGGTTACTAATCGAAGTTGTTTCTCGAATAAACAGTGCATCGTATTCAGCCAAGTGGCTAAAGTCTTTCTTTTCGATTAGCTCAACATCGATACCTAATTTATTGCCCGCCTTAATAAAAGCTTTTAATGCATCTGGGTCAGAAGGTGGTAATTTTTCTTGCGGATCAACCAAAATGGCTAGGTCGTAGCGGTATTTCTTTTTGGTGCTGGGTTTGCGCCAAATCTTGCGGCTATAGCTGTCTAACGCTTTAGCAAACAAGTCTTCATCTTCGCCGGCTAGGTGTTTTAAACCTTCAGGGCGAATGGCTTCTATTTGCCAATCTTGGTTTTTACGAAAGGTAATGCTTAATACGGGGCAAGGGAATTGCTCAAATAGTTGCCTAGCTAGGTCGGCTAAAGGCGTGAAGCGGGTTTGTCCAAAACAGAGGGTGACTTCTAAGCGTTGGTTTTCTTCGAGTTCAGCTTTTAAAAGTGCATCACGGCTGACCAGTTTATTTAATAAGGCATTCAGGTTTTCTAGGTTTAAGCCATAAATGGATTTTTTGCCCAAGTCATTAATGGTACGAATGGACGGAATAACCTTGTGTCCACGGGCTTCTGCCAGTAGTGAGGTGTAATAACCATAACTTAGGTAACGGTAGCTATTGCATAGGTTGATGACTTGGGTGGCTGCAGTTTCTGCCGAACTGCCCTGAGCTAAATAATCGTGCGCAGTCAGTAAGTCTTCAGTGGGGTAATATGCTAACCAGTCAGTGGTTTTATCAACAATAATTTTCAAACGAGCCATGGTCTACCTCAGGGTAATTAATAACTGCACTATCTAATGCTAGCCTTTACTAATCAATAGCTAATCAGAGTTTTTTTTACCCCCTAGCTTGGCAGTCTGGCTAGGCGTAATCTAGGCAGGTAAGTATTCAGAGGTTAGTGAAATGTCAGGTTATTTTTCAACCGATTATAAAGCGGCAAGGCAAGCCTTTTTAAACCCAGCTCAAGCGGCTAAAGGCATTGCTTGGCAGGCCAGTTTCAAGCACCCATGCTTGGGCGCTCAGGGTGAAGAATTGGCTTTAGATGCTATTTGGCTGGGTGATTTAAATGCTTCTAAGCTTTTAATCGTTCAGTCGGCAACGCATGGCATTGAAGGCTTTGCTGGCTCCGCCATTCAAACAGCTTGGCTTACCGAAGCTGGCTTAAAGCAACTACCTGAAGACACGGCTATCTTGTTTTTACATGCCATGAACCCTTGGGGTTTTTCCTTTTTGCGCCGTGTTGATGAAGTGGGTATCGACTTAAACCGTAACTTTATTGATTTTGCAGCCGTACCCGACAACAAAGGTTATGAGGTATTAAGCAATGCTTTACTACCTTCTGCTTGGCAATCTGAAGACTTAGCAGCAGCCGATAAAATACTAGCCGATTACTGTGCGGCTTGGGGCGAAAGGTTGTATGAAGAAGCCGTGAGTGGTGGGCAATACACTCACCCGCAAGGTTTGTTCTATGGTGGCAAAGAGCCTAGCTGGTCACGCTTAACACTAGCGCAGATCGCCAAAGATTTACAGCTTACCAAGCGCAAAGCCGTAGCCATTATTGATGTGCATACGGGTTTGGGCGATTATTCAGTGGGCGAAGTGATTTGTGACCATCCACCGGCTAGCCTTGGCGTGAACTGGGCTAAGCGCTGGTATGGCGCAGCAGTGACCGAGCCATTTTTAGGCACTTCTTCATCTGTACCTAAGTTGGGCTTAATTGATTATTTCTGGCAAACACTGTTACCTGATGCCTGTTGTTTTATTACTTTAGAGTTTGGCACCGGCAGCACTGAAAACTTATTTAATGTGCTGCGTGCCGATCATTGGTTAGCAGGCCAAGCCAATGAAGGCTTAGATAAAACCCTGCAACAAAAAATTCAGCACGATTTATTAACACATTTTTACCCAGCCGACAAAGTTTGGCAGCAGGCAGTTATAGAACAGGGTTTAGTGCGTATTAATCAAGCATTAGAAGGCTTACAGCAAGTATGAATCAGCAAGTAAAAGAAAATACCCCAGCACAAAAAACATTGCGTGAAGCAACCATTGAAGACTTGCCTCACTTACTCGCTCTTGAAAACCGTTGTTTTACTGGGGATAGGTTAAATAGAAGGCAGTTTCGCTGGTTGATACAAAAAGGCCACGCTGCGGTACAGCTACTTGAATTAGCTGCACCACAAGAATCAGCCGAAGGAAAAACATTAGCGGCTTATTTGTTAATACTTTTTCATCGTGGCACGGCGCTGGCAAGAATTTATTCCATAGCCGTTGACCCTAATTTTCGTGGCCAAGGCTTGGGCGAATTTTTAATGCAGCAGGCAGAAGTTTTAGCCTTAGATGCTGGATGTACTGCTTTACGGCTTGAAGTGCGTACCGACAATACCGGTGCCATTGCCTTGTATGGGCGTTTAGGTTATCGAAAATTTGGGCAGTATGCCGATTATTATGAAGACCACAGTGATGCCTTGCGCTTTCAAAAACGCCTGCATAAAGTACCGGCTGGGCAATTCAGAAAAATACCCTATTACCAGCAAACCCTGCCTTTTACTTGTGGTCCGGCTTGTTTGCTTATGGCCATGAAAGCACAAGATGAAAGTACGCTACTTACTCGTCAGCACGAACTACAGCTTTGGCGTGAAGCGACCACTATTTTTATGACCACGGGGCATGGTGGTTGTGGCCCCAGAGGTTTGGCCTTAGCGGCTTGGCGGCGTGGTTTTAAAGTGGAGTTGTGGTTGAATGTTGAAGGGCCGATTTTTATTAAGGGTGTGCGTAACCCCATTAAAAAAAGTGTGCTTACGCTAGTGCATGACGGGTTTAAAGAAGAGTTAGAGCAAACTGACGTAGTAGAGCATTTTGCTGAAGTTACTCAAGACGACTTAAAAAGAGTATTAGATGCTGGTGGCGTGCCTTTAGTGCTAATAAGTTCGTGGCAATTTAGCCGTGAAAAAAGCCCGCACTGGGTTGTGGTTACAGCTATGGATGAACAGTTTATATATTTACATGATCCAGATGTAGATGAAGAGGATCAAAAATCGTTAGTGGATACACAACAAGTGCCTATTTCACGCCTAGAATTTTCAAGAATGGCCTGTTTTGGTAAAGAAAAACTACGCACTGCGGTGGCTATTTATCCTAGGGACAGCGACTTTGCTGATTAGTTTTTTAGTTGCGTTGATTGGGTAGTTTTTTCTTTATTTTGGAGATGTAAGCATTATGAAACAGAAGGCCGCTTATTGGCGTGAACAGCTAGAAAGCTTAAGATCAAACAAAGTTTTTGAAATAGCAGTTATTAGCATTATTGTTGTTTCTGCATTGTTGATTGGTGCAACAACTTATGATGAGTCGAATCGTTTTGAACGGCTAATTTATTGGTTAGATTGGTTTGTAACTGTGTTTTTTTTAATTGAAATTATTATTCGTCTTATGTCTGAAAAAAGATTGATAAATTTCTTTAAAAAAGGCTGGAATGTTTTTGATTTTATCATTGTGCTAGCCAGTCTTGTACCAATGAATTATGCAGATTTAGTACTGTTAGCACGCCTGTTAAGGGTATTTAGGGTCTTACGTTTAGTGTCTATGGTGCCAGAATTAAGGGTGCTTATTTCTGCTTTAGTGAAGTCTTTGCCCCGTATGGGCTACGTTGCTTTATTGATGTTCATTATTTTTTATATTTATGGTGCTATTGGTAGTTTCTTGTTTGAAGAAGTGAATGAAAAACTCTGGGGTAATATTTCTTTAGCCATGTTAACCCTGTTTCAGGTTGCTACTTTTGAAAGCTGGGCAACTGCAGTGCTTTACCCAACGATGGAATATTACCCCTACAGCTGGATTTACTTTCTAACCTTTATCTTTCTAAATGCCTTTGTTTTTTTGAATATGATGATAGGTATTGTGTTAGATGTTATGCAAAAAGAAAGTGCCTTGTATGAAATTGAAACGGGTGAGGGTGAGGCAGCTGAAATTCATTGGATGCGAGAAAATATGCAAACTTTGCGTGACCAGATGGATAGAATAGAGGCGAAGTTAGATAAAGAACCCTAAGGTGACAGCGAGGTCTGAAATGTCATTGTTACTTGATAACCTAGCCAGAAAAATGCAAGGTCATCAGCCACAACTGCTTAAAAGTCGGATGCCCGAGGCAGCGGTGTTGTTGGCTGTGACGAAAGGCAATAATCCCGAAGTGATTTTAACACGGCGCACGCAGCACTTAACTAGCCACCCTGGGCAGGTTGCTTTTCCTGGCGGTAAGCGTGATAAGCACGACCTTAACCTCTATTCCACTGCCTTGCGTGAAGCAGAAGAAGAAATAGGGCTTAACCCTTGGCAAGTAGAGCCTTTAGGGCGCTTAAGTGACGTTATTTCTTTGCATGGAATGAAGGTGACACCCTACGTTGCCTTAGTCCCCGAGGCGTTAGAATTTAGCCTTTGTGAAGAAGAGCTAGATGCTATTTTTACTGTTCCCATTGAATGGCTACTAGAAGATCCGCGTAGCCATACCGATGTTATTCAACTAACAGACACCAGTAAGATTTATGTGCCCAGCTATTCTTTTAAAGAATTTACCATCTGGGGCTTATCTGCAATGATGTTGGTTGAGTTTTTGCAGGTTGGCTTTAATATGCCTATAAACCTTTACCAGCAACCCGAGGGTAAATTGTTTACCCATCCTTTACGGCCTTTGCCCGTTTTTCAAACTAAAAATGAATAAGAGTTAGCATGACTAAGACTAGAGTTTTAACCGGTATTACCACCACAGGCACGCCTCATTTGGGTAATTACGTGGGTGCTATACGCCCAGCCATAGACGCAAGCCGCGACCCTGATGTGCAGTCTTATTATTTTTTAGCAGACTTTCATGCCCTAATTAAATGCCATGAACCACAACGCGTAGCTGAATCGCGCCGTGAAATTGCTGCTACTTGGCTGGCGCTAGGGTTAGATACTGACAATGCTATTTTTTATCGTCAAAGCGACATTCCAGAAATTCCTGAGCTGACTTGGTTACTAACTTGTGTGGCCGCTAAAGGCTTAATGAACCGTGCTCATGCTTACAAAGCTTCAGTACAAGAAAACCTAGATGCGGGTGATAAAGATACTGATGCAGGCATTAATATGGGTTTATACAGCTACCCGATTTTAATGGCTGCCGATATTTTAATGTTTAATGCTAAAAAAGTACCGGTAGGGCGTGATCAAACTCAACATATTGAAATGGCCCGAGACATAGGTCAGCGTTTTAACCATATTTTTGGCGAAGAGTTTTTTGTGATGCCAGAAGCAGTGGTAGATGAACGGGTGAGCGTTTTAGCCGGTTTAGATGGCCGCAAAATGAGCAAAAGCTATAACAACACCATTCCTTTGTTTGAGCCTGAAAAGAAGTTTCGTAAGCTAATTAATAAAATTAAAACCAATTCTTTAGAGCCAGGCCAGCCTAAAGAAACCACTGACTGCACTTTATTCCAAATTTACAGTGCTTTTTCTAGTGATGCAGATATCGCCAGTATGCGTGAGCGTTATGCTGCAGGAATTGGTTGGGGCGAACTGAAGGGCGAGCTGTTTGAGTTGCTGAATGAGCAGCTTAAAGGCCCACGTGAAGAATATCAGCGTTTATTAGCAGACCCTGCTTATGTAGAAGGCGTGCTACAAAAAGGTGCCAAAAAAGCACGTGCTGTAGCCACCCCTACATTGGAACGCTTAAAAGCAGCCGTGGGTCTAGGCCGCTTTATCTAAGTTGCACCATTGAATTAGGCGCTGGCACGTAGAAGCTTTTTGCGCTTCTTGCCAGTGTCTTCCCAGCCCCTAACGGCTTTAATTAGGTTCTCTTTTACTTCTAACGTTTCAAAACGGTAGTTGCCAAAAATAACGCAAGCGTTGCCATCAGGAATCGATTCTAAGTATTCAAGAATAACGCCATTCAGTGTTTTAGGGCCTTGTGTAGACAATTCCCAACCTAACTGCTTATTAATTTCACGAATATTGGCGCTGGCATCAATTAACCAAGAGCCGTCTTGTTGTAGCTGAATATCGTCTTGGTGATGCAGGGTGTCGGTCGTAAATTCACCCACAATTTCTTCAAGAATGTCTTCTAAAGTCACCAAACCTTGCACGTCGCCATATTCATCAACCACCATGCCAATGCGGCGCTTTTCTTTTTGAAAGTTAAGCAACTGCGTTTGAAGGGGTGTTGATTCAGGAATAAAGTAAGGCTCACGGGTTTCTTGAATTAGCATGCCTTTGGTTGGGTTTTCTGCTGCAATAAGGCGCAATGCACCCCGCAAATGCAGTATGCCAATAACGTCGTTAATGTCGCCTTTATAAACAGGAATGCGGGTGTGTTGTGAATGGCGCAGCGTGTCTAAAATTTGCTCTATGCCTTGCTCAAGGTCGATACCAATCACTTCTTGACGGGGAATCATGATGTCGTCAACGGTGATTTTTTCTAAATCAAGAATGGATAGCAGCATGGCTTGGTGGCGGCTAGGAATTAAATTACCTGCCTCGTTGACCACGGTGCGTAATTCTTCAGAGGTTAGGTTGTCTTGCTTATGCTCATCGGGGCGTGCGCCTAATAATCTGAGTAAAAAATTACCAATTAGGTTAACAATCCAAACCAAAGGGTAAAGCAATTTAAGCAGTGGCACTAATGCATAAGAAGCCGGTTTAGCAAATTGTTCTGGGTGAAGGGCTGCCAAGGTTTTTGGCGTGACTTCAGCAAAAATAAGCACCACAAGCGTTAAGGCAAAGGTTGCCACAACAGGGCCAAGGTTTTCACCTAAAAAGTGAATGGCAATTACAGTTGCTATGGCTGCTGCAAAATTATTAACAAAGTTATTGCCAATAAGAATAACGCCAATCAAGCGGTCTGGCCGTTCAAGTAGTTTGCTAATTCTGATCGAAGGTTTATCGCCTTGCTTAGCTTTGTGGCTAAGGCGGTAGCGGTTGATCGACATCATGCCCGTTTCAGAGCCAGAAAAAAATGCAGAACAGGCAATTAGTAGCACTAAAAGCCCCAACAGTAATCCAAGTGGTAGTTCAGCGTCCAAACAGTTTAGGCCTCATGCCAAGATAAATTGAAGTACGAACTTACTGCCAAAGTAAGCTAAGAGTAATAATAAGCTGCCGCCCAGCGTCCAGCGTACAGCCGTTAAACCACGCCAGCCAAAACGCCAGCGACCCAGCAATAATAAACCAAAAGTAACCCAAGCGGCTAAAGAAAGTAACGTTTTGTGTAGCATTCCTGCAGCAAACATACTATCTAAGAAAATAAAGCCGCTTAAAATGCCCAAGCTAAGCAATAATTGCCCAGCAAATAAGAGTTCAAAAAGTAATTTTTCCATCGTTTGAAGGGGCGGCAAAACAGAAATTAGACCACTGACTTGGCGATGCTTTAACTGGTGGTTTTGTACTGCTAGCAATAAGCCTTGTACACTAGCTAATGCAAATAGGCTGTAAGCAGACAAAGAAGCCACGATATGAAAAAACAAACCGTTATGCCCAGTGACTAATAAATTATTGCCATTAGAAAACTCTGAAAAAATTAATACAACGGCAGCTAAAGGAAAAAGTAAGGCTGCTAAGTTCAGTGTGGCATGACGCAGGCTTGCAATTAAAATAAAAGCACAAATTAACAAATTGGTTAAAGAGGCTGCTTCGAATACGCCTAAATTAAGTGCATCAGGTAAACCCATGTGGCCATAAAGAGCCAAACCATGCGTTACTAGCGCACTTAAACCTAGTAATCGAACCAGCACTAATTTAGCAGGTGCTTTGCGGGCTAAGTGTAATAAAACCCAAGATGCGCCTGCAAAATAGAAGGTTGCAGCAAGCAGTGTAAACGGAAGGGATGCGGCCATACTTAGGTTGTGAAACTCCATTAAGAATTATCTTACTATCCTAGCGGATTCCTTTGACTTTGGCATCCATTCCTAGTGCTTATTGGTCTATAATCGGCACAAAAGCTTAGTACTTGAGGAAAAGACATGTTTGAAAATTTAAGTGATCGCCTGTCGCAGACGTTACGCAGTATAACGGGTAACGCCAAACTGACAGAAGACAACATTAAAGAAACGCTGCGTGAAGTGCGTATGGCGTTACTTGAAGCTGACGTTGCACTGCCTGTTGTTAAGACGTTTATTGATCAGGTGCGTGAGCGTGCAGTAGGGCAAGAAGTTTCTAAAGCCTTAAAGCCTGGTGAGCAGTTTTTAAAGATTGTAAATGAAACGCTAACCGACACCATGGGTTCTGCCCATGCCGGCTTAGAATTAAAGGGCGAGCCTGCGACTATTTTAATGGCTGGCTTACAGGGTGCGGGTAAAACCACCACCGTTGCCAAGTTAGCACGCTATTTACGTGAGCGTGAAAAGAAAAAAGTGTTAGTGGTTTCAGTGGACGTTTATCGCCCTGCCGCTATGGATCAGCTAAAAACACTGGCTGCTGAAGTTGAGGTCGATTTTTTCCCGTCAACACCCGATCAAAAACCCGCTGCTATTATAGAAGCGGCACAGCGCCATGCTAAAATTCAGTTCTATGATGTTATGCTGGTGGATACGGCCGGTCGTTTGCATATAGATGAAAGCTTGATGGCTGAAATTAAAGCCATTCACGCCCAGTTAAAGCCTTGTGAAACGCTGTTTGTTGTGGATGCCATGACAGGGCAAGATGCGGCCAATACCGCTAAAGCCTTTAATGAAGCCTTGCCTTTAACGGGCGTGGTGCTGACTAAGGCCGATGGTGATGCGCGCGGTGGTGCGGCTTTATCGGTGCGTCAAATTACCGGTAAGCCTATTAAATTTATTGGTATGGGTGAAAAAACCGATGCCCTAGAACCTTTCCACCCTGATCGCATTGCCTCACGTATTTTAGGCATGGGTGACTTGCTCTCGCTGATTGAAGAAGCAGAGCGCACCATGGATAAAGACAGGGCCGCCAAGCTTGCAAAAAAAGTTAAGACGGGCAAAGGTTTTGACTTAGAAGATTTTCGTGAACAGTTACAGCAGATGAAAAAAATGGGCGGCATGTCCAGTATGTTAGAAAAGCTGCCGGGCATGGGTGGCTTAGCAAAAGTTGCTGAACAACAAGGCCCGATGAAAGAGTTTGGTAAAATGGAGGCGCTAATTAACTCCATGACCGCTTGGGAAAGGCAAAAGCCTGAACTGCTTAATGGTTCACGTAAACGTCGCATTTGCGAAGGCTCAGGCACCCAACTGCAAGATTTAAACCGCTTAATTAAGCAGCATAAACAAATGCAAAAAATGATGAAGAAAATGACCAATAAAGGCGCTGTCTCTAATATGATGCGTGGTATCCAAGGTCAGTTGCCACCGGGAATGGGTGGCGGCGGTGGTTTTCCACCTAGGTTTTAAGGCTTGAATTTTGAACTGGTTTGAAGTTAAACCTTAAGAAAAACCGGCTTCGGGCTTGCGTTTGTTGATTAGGTCTCTACAATGGCGCAATTCTGAGGCTGTGGGTTTAAATATAGGTTGAATCTTAGTCAAAGCTTCCCAAGGCTGAAGTTATCTATTAGAATACTTCGCCTTTCAGGTGGCTTGCCTCTTGAGCAGATTTTAGTGCTAAGCTGGCTATCCCAACATAGGGTGACACCTTAGTCACAAATTTTATTGCAACAGTAGAAATACCTTCTACGTTGTGTTTTCCGGATACTTTAAAGGAAAGACTTGTAATGGTAACCATTCGTCTAGCTCGTGGTGGCGCTAAAAAGCGTCCGTTTTATCATCTACACGTAACCGATTCACGTAATGCACGTGACGGTCGCTACATTGAGCGCCTAGGTTTTTTTAACCCTATTGCTCAAGGTAATGCAGAACGTTTTCGCGTTGATTCTGAGCGTCTACAGCACTGGGTTTCTCAGGGCGCACAGTTGTCTGAGCGTGTTGCAAAATTAGTTAAAGAAGCAGCTAAGCAGCAGTAATTTCTGCCGCCAAGCTAGTTGATCTTTTCGCACATGAGCGAGGTGCGCATGAGCGGAGTTAAAAGTCAGCTGATTGCACAAGATAGTAAGGCTGAACTAATTGTACTGGGAAAAATAACCAGTGTTTTCGGAATTAAAGGTTGGGTGAAAGTTTATTCTTACACCGATCCTATGGAAAACTTACTGGCTTATCCTACATGGCAACTTAAGCTTAATGGGCAAAGTAAATTAGTTCATAAGCTTGATGGTCGTAAACATGGCAAAGGCCTAATCGCTAAGTTAGAAGGCATAGACACACCTGAAGATGCACGATTATTGTCGGGTGCAGAAATTCTACTTAGTAAAGCTAAACTACCCAAATTGGAAGAAGGTGATTACTACTGGAGTCAATTAATTGGCTTAGAAGTGACCAACCTTGAAGGTAAACTTTTTGGTAAAGTGCACAGCTTATTAGAGACCGGTGCTAATGATGTTCTTGTAGTCAAGGCTTGCCAAGGCAGCTTTGATAAACAAGAGCGTTTAATACCTTGGTTGATACCCGATGTTGTGCGTCAGGTCAACTTAAAAACTGCCAAAATTGAAGTGGATTGGGATGCAGACTTCTGAGTCAAAAAAACAACCAGAAAACAAGTGGTTTGGTGTAATCTCGTTGTTTCCACAGATGTTTGATGCCATTACTTTGCAAGGTGTTTTAGCAAGAGCAGTGAAGCAGGGTTTACTGAATTTTGAATTCTGGAATCCACGAGATTTTGCTACCGATAAGCATCGCACGGTTGATGATCGTCCTTATGGCGGTGGTCCTGGCATGTTAATGAAAGTAGAGCCTTTGCAAGCAGCAATAAAAGCTGCACGTGCGGCGGCAGGAAATAACGCCAAAGTAATTTACCTTTCGCCTCAAGGCAGAAAGTTAGACCAAGCTGGCGTAGAAGAATTAGCCGCTTGCAACAAAAAATTAATTCTTGTTGCAGGTCGTTATGAAGGAATTGATGAGCGCCTAGTAGACTCAGAGATTGATGAGGAATGGTCGGTTGGTGACTATGTTCTCAGCGGTGGCGAACTAGCAGCTATGACACTGATTGATGCAGTGTCGCGTCTTGTTCCAGGAGTGCTTGGGCATGAGGCGTCTGCAGAAGAGGATTCTTTTGTAGATGGTTTGTTGGACTGTCCGCATTACACACGGCCTGAAGAGATTAATGGTGAAAAGGTACCTGAGGTATTACTCAGTGGTAACCATGAAGCCATCCGTCGTTGGCGTCTGAAGCAGGCGCTGGGTCGAACCTGGTTGCGGCGCCCCGATTTACTGAAAGGACGTCAGTTAGATCAGGAGCAGCAGGTATTATTGACAGAATTTATCCGCGAATACGATGCCCCGCTTGCCAGGGCGCAAGTCGAGCGGCCTTAGTCCAGGAGTGAGCAGCAATGAGCAGCAGAAACCTTATTATTCAGGCGATTGAAGCCGAACAAATGACCAAAGAAATCCCTAACTTTGCACCCGGCGACACTGTTGTCGTTCAGGTAAAAGTTAAGGAAGGTACCCGTGAGCGTTTACAGGCTTACGAAGGTGTTGTATTAGGTAAGCGCAACCGTGGCTTAAACTCTGCTTTCACCGTGCGTAAAATTTCAAGCGGTGTTGGCGTAGAGCGTACTTTCCAAACTTACAGCCCTTTAGTTGAATCGATTCAAGTGAAGCGCCGTGGTGCTGTGCGTCAGGCGAAGATTTACTACCTACGCGAGCGTTCAGGTAAGTCTGCACGTATTAAAGAGAAGCTGGCTTAAGTTATTTTTGTTAATTGCGTTAACAAAAATAAGTCAGTAAAAACGGGCGCCTTAGGGTGCCCGTTTTTGCGTTTATATTTTCAATATTAGCCATTTAAGTAGCCGGTAGGCATACTAGAACACTTGTTAATGCTAGGAGATAGCAATGTTTAAGCAAGTTTTAAAAAGTACGTTATTGCTGTTTTTTACAGGTTCTGTAATAGCAGCAACCCAAGATGATATTCAAGTGCGTTTACAAAAAATTGACCCACGCATTGAAGTGGTAGAAGTTAAAGAATCGCCGGTTGATAATTTTTATGAAGTGCAATTAAGCTCGGGTGATTTGTTGTATGTTAATAAACAAAATGACTATATTTTTGCAGGTAATTTATTAGAAATTACTGACTTAGGTTTGGTTGATTTAACTGAAGCGGCGCATTCCACTATTCGTACCAAAAAAATTCAAGCGGTACCTGTAAAAGAGCAAATAGTGTTTGCTGCCAAGGGTAAAACTAAAGCTGTAATACAAATTTTTACAGATTCCACCTGCCCTTACTGTTCACGTTTACATGAACAAGTGCCAGAATTAAACCAGCAAGGTGTAGAGGTAAGGTACCTCGCTTTTCCACGCCAAGGGCCCCAAGGTAAAGGCTTTGATGACTTGGTGAATGTGTGGTGTGCCGATAATAGGCAGCAGGCGATGACCGATGCTAAAGCAGGTAAAAAACTGGCTAAAAAACAATGCGATAACCCCATAGCCGAACAGTACAATTTAGGCCGACAGTTAGGTGTGCAAGGCACGCCTGCAATTTTCTTACCCGATGGGCGAGTAATTCCAGGTTTTGTACCTGCCGAGCGCCTGATTAGTGAGTTAGGTTTGTAATTTAGGTTAGAATCCAATCATAGCGATATTTTTTAATGTAGGAGAGTATTTTGAAACCTGTAAAAGTGGCTGTATGTGGACTAGGTACCGTTGGTGGCGGCGTTTTTAATGTGTTGTCACGTAATGCCAGTGAAATTGCGCGTCGAGCCGGTCGGCCCATTGTTATTGAGCAGGTAGCAACGCGTACTCCTAATCCTAACTGTGATACTTCAAGCGTTTATGTATCGCAAGATGTGTTCGATGTTATTGATAATCCTGAAATTGATATCGTTGTCGAGCTAATTGGTGGCTATGACATTGCTTATGATTTGGTAATGAAAGCCATTAAAGCGGGTAAGCACGTAGTAACGGCTAACAAAGCTTTAATTGCGGTGCACGGCAATGAGATTTTTCAAGCAGCACGTGAAGCCGGTGTAGTGGTTGCTTTTGAAGCAGCGGTTGCCGGTGGTATTCCCATTATTAAATCCATTCGTGAAGGCTTAACGGCCAATAAAATTCAATGGGTAGCTGGTATTATTAATGGTACAGGTAACTACATTTTAAGCAGCATGCAGCAAGAAGGTAAGTCGTTTGAAGACGCTTTAGCCGAAGCGCAAGAGCTAGGCTATGCCGAAGCTGACCCAACGTTTGATGTGGAAGGCATTGATGCTGCACACAAGCTAACCATTTTGTCTGCGATTGCTTTTGGTGTGCCACTAAGTTTTGATAGTGTTTATACCGAAGGCATTAGCCGCATTACCATTGAAGACATTCAGCAGGCCGATGCGCTAGGTTATGTTATTAAACACTTAGGTATTACACGCCGCACTGAAGACGGTTTAGAGTTGCGTGTTCACCCAACATTGGTGCCAAAAGAGCGCTTGTTGGCCAATGTGAACGGTGTGAAAAATGCCGTTATGGTGTGTGGTGATGCTGTGGGGCCTACGCTTTATTATGGTGCCGGAGCCGGTGCAGAACCCACCGCTTCTTCTGTTATTGCTGATTTGGTTGATGTGGCGCGTGCCATGGGTGCAAATCAAGAATCACGGGTACCTTACCTAGCCTTTGCTGATCAATCTTATGATTTGCCTGTGCTGCCTATGGAAGAAATTGAAACGGCTTACTACCTGCGTTTATTAGCTGTCGATCGTCCGGGTGTATTGGCACGTGTAGCAACAATTTTAAGCGAGCAAGGTATTAGTATTGAAGCCATAATACAAAGAGACTCAACAGAAGGTGAGTTAGTGCCTATCATTTTACTTACGCATGTGACTAAAGAAGCGGCCATGAATGAAGTGATTCGCCAAATAGAATCTTTAGCCGATATCGCTGGTGGTGTAATGCGTATTCGTGTTGAAAGCTTAAACGATCAATAATTAATAGCGAGATAAATGCCGTGCGTTATATCAGCACTCGCGGGCAAGCGCCTGCACTTAGTTTTGAAGAAGTGGTATTAACCGGTTTGGCACCAGACGGTGGCCTTTATGTGCCAGAAACCTACCCACAAATGAGCAAGCAAGAAATTGCTGACTTAGCAGGCTTGCCTTATCACGAGGTTGCTTTTCGTGTAATGCGCCCCTATGTCGGTGATTGCATAGACGAAACAACCCTGCGCGATATTTTAAAGAAAACCTATGCCAGCTTTAATCACGATGCAGTCGCGCCTTTAAAGCAGTTAGATAACAATCACTTTTTGTTAGAGCTGTTTCATGGCCCTACCTTGGCGTTTAAAGACGTTGCTTTGCAGCTATTAGGCCGTTTGTTAGATCACTTCCTAGTGAAGCGTGGTGAACGTGGCGTGATTATGGGCGCAACCTCGGGTGACACTGGCTCAGCCGCTATTGAAGGGTGTAAGCCTTGCGAGCAGGTCGACATTTTTATTCTACATCCGCATAACCGTGTTTCAGAAGTGCAGCGCCGCCAAATGACCTGTGTACTTGCGCCGAACGTACACAACTTGGCCATTGAAGGTGATTTTGATGATTGCCAAGCCATGGTTAAAGCCAGTTTTGGTGATCAAAGCTTTCTAAACGGTCAGCGCTTAATTGCCGTTAACTCGATTAACTGGGCGCGCATTATGGCGCAAATTGTTTACTACTTTACCAGTGCCGTTGCTGTAGGTTCGCCGCACCGTGAAGTGTCTTTTAGTGTGCCTTCGGCTAACTTTGGTGATGTGTTTGCCGGTTATGTGGCACGTAAAATGGGCTTGCCTATTCGTCAGCTTATTGTTGCAACCAATGCCAACGACATTTTGCACCGCACTTTGCATGACAATGATTTTAGCAAAAAGAAGCTAGAGCCAACCCTTGCGCCTTCTATGGATATTGTGGTTTCTTCTAACTTTGAACGCCTATTGTTTGATTTGTATGAACAAGACGGTGCTGCCGTAGCCAGTTTGTTAGAAGATTTCCAAAACCAAGCCACCCAGTTAGATCCTAAAGCTTGGGTCAAGGCACAAGAGGTTTTTGCAAGCCTTGCATTAGACGATGCGACCATTTTAGAAGTGATTGCTGATGCTTTTGAACGCACGGGCGAGTTGTTAGATCCGCACACTGCAACGGGCTATTTGGCGGCACAAAAATGTTCAGTCGACCCCAGCATTCCAGTGATTACACTTGCAACGGCTCACCCTGCTAAATTTGAAGAAGCCATTATTAAAGCCGGATTTACAGAAGGTGCAGCTTTGCCAGAGCACATGGCGGGCTTGCTTGAGCGTGAAGAGCGTTACACAGTATTGCCTGCTGATTTAAAAGCAGTGCAAGCGCATTTAGTTAAAGTGCAAAGTAAAAGCTAGCATTGGCTATTACTCAGTCCTTAGGCACTTTAAAAATAACCTGTTAGTTAATCTAATAAAAATTAAGCAGATTTGAAGGAGAACTACCCTATGTTGAATAAACTAAGTATAGGCTTGAGAATTCAGTTGGGTTTTGCATTAGTGCTAATATTTAGCATAGGTGTGTTGTTACCCTTGCAGCTGCATAATATGGATAAACTAATGCTACAAACGGAAAAAAATGCGCTTGATCGTTTGTATCAAGCGGCATTGGATGAAATTGATGCTCAGCAATCTCAAGCACTTCATCTAGCCGCTGCTGTTGCTAATCAGCCAGCCATTCAACGTGATTTTGCAATGCAAAACCGTGAAGCTTTGCAAGAACAGCTGCTGCCAGTATTTAACAACCTAAAACAAATGGCAGGCATTGAACAAATGCAGTTCCACCTGCCACCAGCCACTTCTTTTCTTCGGTTACACCAGCCGGCTAAATTTGGCGATAATCTAGCGGCCTTTCGCCAAACGGTTGTTGAAACTAACCGTACTAAGCAAGCCATTTCTGGTATTGAAAGCGGTGTAGCGGGTGTCGGTATTCGTGGCGTGGTACCGGTTAGTTGGCAGGGTCAACATTACGGCAGTTTAGAGTTTGGTTTATCTTTGCGTCAGGCCTATGCCGATGCTTTTAAAGCCAGCCAAAAAGCCGATATGGTTATTTATCAAGCCAAAGAAAACGGGTTTGAGACGCTAGTCAGTACTTGGCGTGGTGAAGCACTGATTAACCCCAGTGACTTAAAAGAAGTAATGCAAGGCAATCAATTAACGACACGAGCTTCACAAAAAGGCCAAGATATTGCTGTTTTAGCTACTCCTCTAAAAGATTATAGCGGCAATACTATTGGTGTGATGGCCATTTATGCCGACCGTTCTTCTGCCAGTGTGGCAGCCTTTAAAAGCGCCATTGCTACTAGCTCCACCGTGGCACTTTTTATTCTCTTAGCCGGTTTATTGGTTTCTTGGTTCTTAGCGCGTGGCATTATTTCGCCAATTAAACGCTTAAACAGCGCCTTAGAAAACATCTCTGAAGGTGACCAAGATTTACGTCAGCGCCTACCAGTAGAAGGTAATAATGAATTAGCTGATGTAGCTAAGTCTTTTAATAGTTTTGTAGCCAAAGTTGAAGCTACCGTACTCACAGTTTTAGACCACGTAGGTGAGTTAGGCTCTAAGGCTGAATACACCTTCCGTTTAACAGGCGAAACAGCTGATTCTATGCGTCGCCAGCAAATGAGTACCGAAGAAGTTTCTACTGCTATGCATGAAATGTCGGTTACGGCGGTAGAAATTGCTAGCCATGCCGCTGAAACAGCCAATGCAACCGATCAAGCAGACCAAAGTTCAGCCCATGGTAATGAAGTGGTTCACCAAACCAGTGAAGGTATTTCACGCCTTGCTGCAGAAGTGAATCAAGCAGCACAGGTGATTCGTAAGCTAAATGAATACAGTGAAAATATTGACAGTATTTTAGACGTTATTAGCAGCATTTCTGAACAAACTAACCTGCTAGCACTTAACGCAGCAATAGAGGCGGCGCGTGCCGGTGAGCATGGCCGTGGCTTTGCGGTGGTTGCTGATGAAGTACGCCAGCTTGCCCAACGTTCACAAGAAGCCACGGGTCAAATTCATGGCATGATAGAACAGTTACAGCAGGGCGTTGAAGAATCGGTGAATGTGATTGAACGCAGCCACAAAGAAGCAGAGAAAACGGTTGAACAAACCGAAGCGGCGCGTTTAGCTTTGCAAGAAATCACTGAAGCCATGCGCCGCATTAGTGATATGAGCGCTCAAATTGCTTCGGCTGCTGAAGAGCAAACGGCTGTTTCTGACGATATTAACCGCCACATAGTTAGTATCAGTGAAGGTGCGGTAGAAACCGTAGGACAAACAGCGAATATTATTGCTGCAACCAGTGACATAGGCAGTGAGATTTCTGCACTGATGAAACAAATGCGTGGTTTTAAAGTGAATATTGATCCACACGTTGAACTAGCGCTTGCAAAAAGTGCGCACCGTGCTTGGAAGGTGCGTTTGCGTAGCTTCCTAGATGGGCAGTCAACGCTAGGGCTTGATCAAGCCGTTAGCCACACCCAGTGCGATTTAGGCATTTGGTTTTCTGGCGAAGGCATGAAAAACTTTGGCCATTTTTCTGAAATGAAAGCCTTAGAAGAACCTCACAAGAAGATGCATGAATTGATTCATCAAATTATTAAGGCCAAGCAGCAGGGTCAAACAACTCAGGCTGAAGATATGTATTTAAAAATTGATGATTATTCAGATCAAATCATTGCACTGCTGAATGAGATTTTAGCCAAGATAGAACATGCTTAAATCTGCTACTCAGCTTGAATTACGCCCAAGGCCAGTCAATAAAGCCATTTATCAGCAGGCGCTGGCCGAAGGTGTGCATCCACTTTTAGCCAAAGTGCTTGCAGGGCGCTTAAACAAATCTTCACCCTCGATTAGCGCCCTAATAGAACCTAGTTTAAAGCAACTTGCCCCACCCACTTCTTTAGCCGATATTCAGCTTGCTGTTGAACGCCTTAAACAAGCCGTTATGCAAGGTGAAATAATTGGCTTACTAACCGATTATGATGTGGATGGCATTACTTCCCATGTGGTTATTTATCGCACTTTAACTCAGCTGCTTGGTGTTCCTGCTGAACGCATTCAAAGCCTAATTGGCCACCGTATTGACGATGGTTATGGGGTAAGTGATTCGTTAACCGACCGTATTCTTGCTAGCAGCCCTTTGCCAACGGTGATTATTACTGCCGATTGTGGCTCATCGGATGAGCCACGGATTGCACGCCTTAAAGCGGCAGGCATTGATGTTATTGTGACCGATCACCATGCTTTACCAAAAGCTGGGCCGCCGGCTTCAGCCTATGCCGTTATTAATCCTACCCGTAAAGACTGCAGCTACCCTGATAAAACCCTTGCTGGTTGTGGCGTGGCTTGGTTACTTATGTCGGCATTACGCAATAGCATGGTGAAAGAAGGCTTACTAGCAGAGCAAGTGCCTAAGCTGAGTTTTCTTTTACCTTTTGTAGCATTAGGCACAGTAGCCGATTGCGTTTCTTTGGGTAGCAGTGCCATTAATCGTGCTTTGGTGCGTGCCGGTTTACAAATAATGAACGCCTCTGATGAAGCGTGTTGGCAGGCGTTTCGTCAACTATTGGGTAGCCGTTTAAAAACTTGGACGGCGTCAACCCTTGGGTTTCAGCTCGGTCCCCGAATTAATGCTAGTTCACGCATGGCTGACCCTTATGATGCTTTGCATTATTTGCTTGCTAAGCACCTAGTTACCGCTTGCCAGCACCTTGAACTGTTAGATACGGACAACCAACAAAGGCGCACGGTTGAAGCTGACATGGTAACCCTTGCTTTAAAAGGTGCTAAAGAACAGGTGGATGCCAACATGCAAAGCCTAGTGGCTTACCTTGAAACGGGGCATTCGGGTGTGCAAGGCATTGTGGCTTCAAGGTTAGTAGAAAAATACGGTCGCCCCACAGTTGTGTTAACACCCACCCCTAACCCAAAGCATTTAGTTGCTTCGGCGCGCAGTGTGGAAGGCGTTAATATGCATGCGGCTTTACAAAGAATTGATGAGCTTCACCCTGGTTTTTTTGTAAAGTTTGGTGGGCATCAGGCTGCGGCTGGTTTTACTTTGCGGAAAGCCCGTTTAGTTGATTTTCAGCAAGCCTTTGAAAAAGCAGTTCTTTACCAGTTAGGCGAGCGTAAACTAAGCCCTTATTTGTTAACCGATGGCGAACTAGAGCCTAGCCTAATTAACTTAGAAACATTGCAGTTATTAAATAAGCTAGAACCTTATGGCCGAGAATTTGAATCGCCGGTGTTTGAAGGTACATTTCAGGTGGCAGGTTTAAATTTAGTGGGAGCTGACCCTGTGCATTTACAGCTAAGTTTAAGCCTACCTAACCCAAGCCTACCTAGCCAAACTAGCCTATTAAAAGCCATTTGGTTTAATGCTTTGCCCTGTGCCGGTGCAAGCTTTCCTTTTCAAGTGGGTGACCAAATCCGTTTGGTTTACCGTTTAGAAGCCAATGATTTTAGAGGCAAAACAAGTTTACAATTGATGGTAAACCATGCTGAGCTGATTACTTAAGGCAGTCTTTGTAGTAAATGCCTCGGTAATCACGCCAGCCTTCTTTGCCGTTGGTGTCAATATAAAGCTTCACCATTTGACAATAGCCCTCATCTTTATGGCCTTCACGTAACTCAGGAACGCTAGTGTTAATAATGAATTTAGTGAACAGTAAGTAAATCATAATAATAAAAGCTAATACAAATAAAACGGATGAAACCAGTGCAATGGATTTGTTTTTTTCTTCTTCAGCAGAAAAATTATCGTCAGGCATAGTTCAAAGCTCCAAGCTTAATTGAAAAGTACTCGTTTAAGTAGTCGGCTGTTATGGGTCGATGTTTAGTGTTTTGATTAGCTTTGACACTGTTGTTTTGCATGCCAGCGTTTACAGGCTTGGTTAGCACTGCGTGCAAAACTTAGGTGTGCATTTTTACGAATACCTGCCCTGCGCAGTTTTAAAATTAAACGTGGGTTAAGCCCGATAAAAACAATGGTTTTGTTGGCTAACATTAGCTGACGAAGCGCATTGTCCAGTGAATCAATGGCGGTTATATCTAGGCTAGACACTTGGTGCATATCAATAAAAATAGCATCAATGCCTTCTGAAACCTGCGATAAACGCCCTAAAGCCTTTTCTGCTGCACCAAAAAATAACGGGCCAGCGATACGCACATAAGCCACACCTTCGGGCAGTTGCATGCGTTGGTGTTCACGTTCATTTAGCGTATAGCTTTGGGTTGCTTGTGCCATGCGTCCCATAAACAGTAAAGAAGCCAGCACAATCCCCACGCTAACAGCAAGTACCATATCAAATATTACCGTTAAGCTAAAACAGGTGATTAATACGAGCAGATCACTGGGGGGTGCAGCTTTTATCATGCGAATAACGTGATGGACCTCGCTCATGTTCCAAGCCACCATCAGCAATAAGCCTGCTAATGCCGCCATAGGTAAGTAAGACAGCCAATCAGAAAAAACCAGTACGCTGGCCAAGACCATAAGCGCATGAAAAAATGAGGCGAAAGGTGAGCGACCACCAGCGCGTATATTTGCTGCGGTTCTTGCCAAAGCACCAGTAGCCGTTATGCCGCCAAAAAAAGGCACGACTAGGTTACCTAAACCCTGCCCAACCAACTCTGCATTAGGGTCGTGCTTAGTACCGGTTAAAGAATCACCCACCACCGCACACAGCAAAGATTCAATAGCGCCTAGCATGGCAATAGTAAAGGCTGCTGGTAGTAGCGCACTAAACAGTTCCCAACTAAAACCTATGGCATTGCCTTGGGCATTGGGCATTAGCCAAGGTAATAAAAAAGAAGGCGCAACGGGTGGAATGCCACGGCCAGACTCTTCACCTAGCGTCCAGCTAAACTGATCACCTAGAAGTACGACTTCAAAATCTGCTAACCAATAACTGCCTAATAGGGCAAGCGCAGTACCAAGTAACAAGGCAGGTAAATGCCCGGGTATGGGTGTTTTAAGGCGTGGCCAAAGAATAAGCACGCCTAGGGTAACCACACCAATCAATAAATCACCCCCACTTATTTGCCCTGCTAGGCTAAAAAAATCCATAAGCTTGACAAAAAAGTGAGCCGTGTTATCCATTTCACTTAAGCCAAATAAATCTTTTAATTGCAGGCTAGCAATCACCAAAGCAATACCGGCAGTAAAGCCTAAGGTTACTGGCGCAGGAATGAATTGAATTAGCCGCCCTAGCCTAAGCGCCCCCATTGTAAGCTGAATAGCCCCTGCCATTAGGGTGGCGATAAGCAGGCCACCCAAACCGTATTGGCTAGTAACCGGTAATAAAATAACCACAAAAGCAGCGGTTGGGCCGCTAACAGAAAAGCGTGAGCCACCACTAAGCGCAATTACCGCACCACCCACTATGGCGGTATACAGGCCGTATTGTGGCGGCACACCACTGGCAATGGCAAGCGCCATGGCTAGGGGAATCGCAATAATGCCTAGGGTGATACCTGCTAATAAATCGGCTCGTAAATCTTGTAAGGTATAACCTTGTTTAAAGGTGTCCTTAATGGCTGAAGCAATCGGAAAGGACATCATTAATCCTCTGGTTGTGCCTTGATACTAAAAGTAGCAAGGTAATAAAAAGACACAGCCTTTTAAAAAGGCTAGGTATGCAAGCTTAGCGTGCTGGGTCTATCCGCCCATTTAAAGAAGTGTTGCAGCGAAACCAGCCAGCAATGCTTGTGCGGTCTGCGTTTGTTGGCAGCACTTCGTGGGGTAAATCTTCTGACATAAAGCACACTAGGGTACCACTGCGTGGCGCAACGTCTAATAAAGGTTGCTGGGTTTTTGGGTGATAAAGCCGCATTTCGCCAGCATCTTTTGTTTGCCATGCTGAATTTAAATACACCACGGTGGTCACTTTACGGTTAGTTTGGCCACGAAAACTATCGACGTGCTTTTTATAAAAAGCACCGGCTGGGTAGAGTGCATAATGGCATTCGTATTCAAACAGGCCTAAAAAGAGTTCACGGTTTAAGGTGTTTTTTAATTCACGCATTAGGGCTAAATAAGACTGTTGCGCTAGGCTGCTGCCATCTAACCAGTGGGTATAATCGCCCCTGACTTCTTCATTGAGCAGGTGGTTTTTACCACGGCCTATGCCTGCCGGTGAAAGCAAAGATTGTTCGTGTAACAGCAGCAGGTCTTGCTGTAACTGATTACACAGCGCTTTGGGTAAATAGTTTTCTGCTACAAACCAGCGCTTTTCAACCAAACCATCAATAAGGCTAGTAAAACAAAAACTAGCTGGCGCAGCAGGTAGCCCACTCACTAAATCTGGGCTAGGGGGTGTTTTAAGGGCTAAATCAATAACACGTTCTAAATGAATATCAGACATAATCAAGTGCCTGTAAAATAATGTTGAGCCAAAAGCCACCAGTCACTATGCTAGTTGCCTATTTTAAACTCTTTTTCTAGGAGAGGGTTATGCCTAAGTCACAACAGGGTGCGCCATTTTTTCCTGCAAGTCTTCAAGCTTTAACCCAGCAGGCACTGGCTAATTTTAGTGTGCTTATTGCAAGTGACAGGTTAGATGGCTTGGCTAGGGTGTTGGCTAGCAGTGATTATGCCACAGAAATTTTATTAGCTAATCCTGAGTTGCTTAATCAGCTTGCTCAGCAGAGCCGCTTAGATACTCCTCTTAAATTGGCAGATTATCAACTTTGGTGCCAAGAATACCTAGAAAATGCGCTAGACCAACTGCCAACCGATGAAGCCAGTTTACAGCGTCAACTGCGGTTATTTCGCCGTGCCGTGATGCTGCGTTTGTTGTGGCGTGATGCTCAAGCAGCAGGGAACCCACATAGCGTTTGGCAAACAGCCGCTGAAGTTTCTTATTTAGCCGAAGTCACCACCGAAGCTGCCTTGGTTTGGCTTGAAAGCTTTTATGCAGCAGCTTGGGGCAAACCTTATGCACGGGGCGTTAGTCTTTTACAAGTTGAAGCAGGTGAGGTGCAGCCGCTGCGGTTAGTGGTTTTAGGCATGGGTAAACTTGGTGCAGGCGAGTTAAACCTTTCATCGGACATTGATCTTATTTTTGCCTTTGCCGCCCAAGGCGAAACCCTAGGCGGTAAACGCAGCTTTGATAACCAAGACTACTTCACCCGTATTGGTCAAAAACTAATTGCGCTGTTAGATAAAGCCACCGCTGATGGTTTTGTTTTTCGGGTGGATATGCGTTTGCGCCCTTACGGTGATGCCGGTGCTTTGGCGCTTAGCTTTAACGCCTTGTTAGATTATTACCAGCAGCAAGGCCGAGATTGGGAACGCTATGCCATGATTAAGGCACGGGTAATCGCCGGCGACAAACAAGCCGGTGAGCGCCTATTAGATGAGCTGCGCCCGTTTGTTTATCGTAAATATTTAGATTTTAGTGCCATAGAAGCTTTACGTGCCATGAAGGCGATGATTAACAGCGAGGTGCGTCGTAAAAGCTTAGAGAATAATATTAAGCTGGGGTTGGGCGGCATTCGTGAAGTGGAATTTATTAGCCAAGTGTTTCAGCTGATTCGTGGTGGGCGAGACACCGAACTGCAAGAACGTTCGATAAAAAAAGTATTACCCATTATTGCCTGCCTTGACTTAATGCCGCTGGAAGCCAGCCAAGAACTGTTAGCCGCCTATGAGTTTTTGCGTGATTTAGAGCATGCTTTGCAAGGCTTGGCCGATAAGCAAACCCAAACACTGCCAGACGATGAGCTAGCCCAAGCACGCATAGCTTGGCGTTGTGGTTTTGTCGACTGGCCTAGTTTTTATGCCAAACTACAAAAAGTTAAACAACAGGTTCGCCAACACTTTGATGCCATTATTGCCGACCCAGAAGAAGAGCAGCCAGAGCCGACTAAAATTGATGAAGCCTTGGTGTGTTTGTGGAGCGAGCAAGCCAACCCTGTTCAGGCATTCAATTCTTTGCAGCAAGCCGGTTTTCAACAAGCAGAAACTAGCATGAAACTTTTGCGCTTACTGTATTCCAGCCGTGCCGTTGCCAATATGCAGCCCATTGGTCGAGAAAGGCTTAACCAGTTAATGCCGCAGTTATTAATGGCTGCGTCAGCTACCCAAAATCCTGATGCCGCTTTAGAAAGAACCCTGTGGCTGGTGGAGGCAGTGTTGCGCCGCACGGCTTATTTGGTACTGTTAACTGAAAACCCCGAAGCTTTAAAACAGCTAGTGACCCTGTGTGCCGCCAGCCCTTGGTTAGCAGAACAGCTTGCTAAAATGCCCATTTTGTTAGATGAATTGCTAAGCCCAGAAACGCTTTACACCCCTGCCGATAAAAGCCATTTACAAGATGAGTTACGCCAGCAACTTAGCCGCATTCCAGAAGATGACATGGAAGCCTTAATGGAAGCTTTGCGTTATTTTCGTCATGCCAATGTGCTGCGTGTGGCGGCTTCTGATTTAATAGCCCAACGGCATTTAATGAAGGTTAGCGATTATTTAACTTACATAGCTGAAGTTTTACTTGAACAAGTACTGCACCAAACTTGGCGTGATTTAACCCAGCGTTATGGCCTGC
This sequence comes from uncultured Marinospirillum sp., assembly GCA_947624795.1. GTDB lineage: Bacteria > Pseudomonadota > Gammaproteobacteria > Pseudomonadales > Halomonadaceae > Marinospirillum. The sequence continues at coordinate 4,806 of CANQLY010000002.1, read as the reverse complement.
CGGTATTAAACAGCGATGACCCAACAGCCAGCGGTTTTATTATAGTGGGTTACGGTAAATTGGGCGGCATTGAACTAGGCTATGGCTCAGATTTAGACCTAGTGTTTATTCACGATGGCCACCCCACCCAAGGCAGTGTGGGCAATAAGTCTTTAGACAGCGTGACTTGGTTTAGCCGTTTGGGTCAGCGCATTATTCATTTTTTAGCCACCGCCACGCCTTCGGGTCAGCTGTATGAAGTGGACATGCGCCTGCGGCCTTCAGGCAATGCCGGTTTATTAGTTAGCAGTTTAAAAGCCTTTGCAGATTACCAAGCCAGCCAAGCTTGGACTTGGGAACATCAGGCATTAATTCGTGCCCGTGTAGTCTGTGGTGACCCACTGTTAACCCAGCAGTTTAACCAGTTACGAGCCAGCCTACTGAGCCAGCCCAGAGATTTAACCAAGCTGCGTGAAGACGTGGTTAGCATGCGTGAAAAAATGCGTGCAAGCCTAGGTTCCAAGCAAACCAACAACGAGCAGTTTCACGTTAAGCAAGGCGTGGGTGGCTTGGTTGATATTGAGTTTATTGTGCAGTATTTGGTGTTAGCCTACAGCCACCTTCACCCAGCACTGTATGAGTTTACTGACAATATGCGGATACTTGATGCACTTGCTGCCACAGGTGTGTTGTCCAAAGCACAGGTGGCCAGTTTACAAACCACCTATTTAACTTACCGCCAAATAACCCACCATGCTGCACTTGAAAAGGCCGGTGATTTTTTACCTGCCCAGCCTTGGGTTGAATGCCGCCAGCAAGTGGTGGAAATATGGCAAGCGCTTTTAATTCAACCACTAGAATCACCCTAGTTAAATAATCATAGGAATTTTATGCCTCGCTTTAAACGAATCAAGTCAGGCCGTAACCTAGTACTACTTCCTGGCAGTGTTGAAAAGGTATTGCTGGCGCAAGCCCTATTAAATGACGTGCGTGCTCGTTACCCAAAGCAAGCCTTAGATGCAATGACGCCGATGGGACTAACCAATTTGGTTAAGCGTTTTCCACAGGTTGATGAGTTGTGGAATATGCCCGAGCCTAACATGGGCGTAAAAGTGTTTTGGAATGCTGGCGTTACTTTGCAGGGCAAAGACTATGACCGAGCTTGGGTGTTACCAGAACGCTTTAAACCGGCTTTAATTCCAGCCCTTGCCAACATTCCAGAAAGAACCGGTTACCGTGGTTTGTACCGCTATGCCTTGTTAATGGATATTCGCCTCGCCCGTAAAGATTTGCACCCCCATTTGGTTGATCGTTACCGTGCTTTAGCTTGGGATATTGGCGAGCCTTTGCCAGATTATCAGCCAGTTAAGCTTAAAGTAGACAAAGCACAGCAGGCCGCTTTAATTCAGCAGCACCAACTTAACCTAGATAAGCCTATTTTAGCTTGGAGTCCTGGCACCCGAAACGTACCCAAAACCAGCCTAAATTGTGCTGCAAGTTTAGAACAAATTGAAGCGCAGTTATTACAGGCAATCGAGCAGGGTTGGCAAATTTGGTTATTTGCTTCACGCCATGAACAGTTAGAAATTACAGATTTATTGGCTAGAATGGATGCAAGGGTTCAGGCGGCAGTTAGTAATTTGGCGGGCTTATTAAGCTGGGATGAGGTGGTTGATTTAATGGCTTTGGCAAAAGTTCAGCTTGCAAACGACAATGCTTTGGCTTTACTTGCGTTAAGTTGTGGCTTGCCTACTTACCTTACTGTGGCAAATAAAACACCTGAAAACCTAGGTCAGGCGGCCGGTTTAGGTGCCCAGTGGCTGGATGTAAATTTGCTGGCCAATCATCTTATCCCTTGGTATTAAGCCGTGCTGGTATAAAAATTAGCAAATTTTCTGTAAAATGAATGTAGTAAAACTACTAAAAAAATTAAAAACCTGTTTTTAAGCGTATAACTCTGGCCAAACGTGTGACCAAAAGTTACACCAATGGCGAGTTGTCGATCATGCAACTAAGGAATCGGGGAATTAAATGACAACACCTAAAATTATTTATACTTTGACAGATGAAGCACCAGCACTGGCAACTTATTCACTTTTGCCCATTGTAAGTGCTTTTGCTAAAGCCGCTGATATTGAAGTTGAAACCAGCGATATTTCAGTTGCCGCACGTATTTTATCCACATTTTCTGATCGTTTAAAAGAAGATCAGCGTGTAGTTGATACATTAGAAGAATTGGGCGAGCTAGCCAAACACCCCGATGCCAACATTATTAAACTTCCTAACGTTAGTGCTTCTATTCCTCAGCTAAAAGCAGCCATTAAAGAGCTGCAATCGCAAGGCTTTGATTTGCCTGATTATGTCGATGAGCCAAGCACCGAAGAAGACAAAGAAACCCACGGTCGTTACGCTAAAATTTTGGGCAGTGCGGTAAACCCAGTATTGCGTCAGGGTAACTCTGACCGCCGTGCACCTGCGGCTGTAAAAGCCTTTGCACGCAAATTCCCTCACTCGATGGGGCAGTGGAGCAAGGCATCACGTTCACACGCTGATTATATGCGTGGCGGTGATTTCTTTTCTACCGAACAAGCCATTACTATGGAAAAAGCCGGTGATGTGCGTTTAGAATTTGTAGGCGCAGACGGCAAAGTTGAAGTTAAAAAGACCCTAGCTTTAGAAGAAGGCGAAGTATTAGACGGCATGTGCATGAGCGCCCGCCAGCTAAGCAACTTCTTTGAGCGCACTTTGCAAGAATGTAAAGAAGATGGCGTTATGTGGTCTTTGCACGTTAAAGCCACCATGATGAAAGTGTCGCACCCCATCGTTTTTGGTCACGCTGTACGCACCTTCTTTAAAGACGTATTCGATAAGTACGGTGACTTATTTGACGAGCTTGGCGTTAACCCTAACAATGGTATGGCCAGCGTTTATGACAACATCAAAAGCTTGCCTCATTCACAGCAAGAAGAAATTGAAGAAGCCATTCATGCTTGTTATGAAGACCGCCCAGAAATGGCGATGGTTGATTCCGTTAAAGGCATTACCAACCTGCACGTACCTAGCGATGTAATCGTTGATGCGTCTATGCCTGCGATGATTCGTAACTCGGGTAAAATGTGGGGCCGTGATGGTAAGCTAAAAGATGCTAAAGCGGTTATGCCAGAATCGACCTATGCACGCATTTACCAAGAAATGATTAACTTCTGCCGTACTAACGGTGCATTTGACCCGACCACTATGGGCACTGTGCCTAACGTTGGTCTTATGGCAATGAAGGCAGAAGAATACGGTTCACACGACAAAACTTTTGAAATGAAAGCCGACGGAACCATGCGTGTTGTTAAAGCAGACGGCACGGTTCTTATGCAGCACGAAGTAGAAAAAGGCGATATTTGGCGTGCTTGTCAAACCAAAGATGCGGCGGTTCGTGACTGGGTAAAACTAGCAGTAACCCGTGCACGTAACTCAGAAACTACCGCAATTTTCTGGCTAGATGCCGAGCGTGCCCACGACCGTGAGCTACGCAAAAAAGTAGAAGTTTACCTAAAAGACCACGATACCTCTGGTTTAGACTTGCGTGTAATGGGCTACAACCGTGCTATTCGTACCACTATGGAACGCTTAATTCGCGGTAAAGACACCATTTCTGTAACCGGTAACGTATTGCGTGACTACCTAACTGACTTGTTCCCCATTATGGAATTAGGTACGTCAGCTAAAATGCTGTCGATTGTTCCTATGTTGGCAGGCGGCGGTATGTACGAAACAGGCGCAGGCGGTTCAGCTCCTAAGCACGTACAGCAAGTACTAGAAGAAAACCACTTGCGTTGGGATTCTTTAGGCGAGTTTTTAGCCATTGCGGTGTCTTTAGAAGAGCTAGGCCAGAAAAATGACAATAAAACCGCCAAGGTTTTAGGTCAGGCGCTTGATAAAGCTACCGGTACTTTGCTAGAAAACAACAAGTCGCCTTCACGTAAAGTGGGCGAGCTTGATAACCGTGGCAGCCACTTCTACCTAACCCTTTATTGGGCGCAAGAATTAGCGGCCCAAAAAGACGACGCAGCTCTTGCAGCTAAGTTTGCTCCTTTGGCTAAAACTTTGGCCGAGAACGAAGAAAAAATTCTTGATGAGCTAAACAAGGTGCAAGGTCAGCCAGTTGATTTAGGCGGTTATTACCGTTTAGACCAAGCGAAGGTGAATGCAGTGATGCGCCCTAGCGCAACCTTTAATCAGGCGATTGAAAGCGTTAAGTAAGTAATAACTACTTAAGCTAGTAAGTAAACTAACCCGAAGTCCTTTTTAGGGCTTCGGGTTTTTTTGTGAGTAGTTGACTGCTTTACTGGGAATTGAAAAGGTACTAGAATGGTCTGGTATTAAAAAAGTTGTTAAAGTTATTCAAAAGATAAAAGTTATTTGTAAGATAAAAGGTAAAACGCGTGTTAAGACTGAGTAAGCTAACGGATTATGCCGTGGTAATTATGGCACAGATGGCAAGGGAGCCACAGCGCCTTTATACCACTAAAGCACTGGCTGATGAGCTAGGTTTGCCTCGTCCAACCGTAAGCAAGCTATTAAAAATGCTGATTAAAGCAGAGCTGCTTGTTTCTTGGCGGGGTGTGCAAGGGGGTTATCAGCTTGCCAAAGAAGCCCACCAAATTGTCGCCAGTGATTTAATTATTGCCATAGAAGGGCCGCTAGCCATGACCGAATGCAGCCTTGCAAAGCACCAGTGCGACCGAGTGGCGCATTGCGGCGTGGCCGATAACTGGCAGCGGGTTACCCAAGCTATTCACCAGTTACTCGCTTCCGTCACCCTAGCGCAGTTGG
>CANQLY010000001.1 GCA_947624795.1 uncultured Marinospirillum sp. | reverse complement strand
CAGCATAATATTCATCACGCCCACGCCACCAACCAATAACGAAATGGCCGCTACCGAACCCAATAAAAGCGTAAAAGTATCTTGAGTCGCCGTTACGCTATCAATCAACGAAGCCATATTACGAATCTGGAAATCTTCCGTGCCATGCCTTGCTAGCATTAATTCAAAAATTCTATCTTGGGTCGCATCCATCTGGCTTACATCGTCTACTGCTACCGTTACGTTACGCAAAAACCGCTGCCCAAAAATACGCAAGCTGCCGGTGCTATAAGGCAAAAGCACCACATCGTCTTGGTCTTGCCCCATAGGCGAAGCGCCCCGCTCGCTCATCACACCGATGACTTGCAAAAGCGTGCCACCAGCCATCACATATTCACCCAAGGGTGATTGCTTACCGAATAAATCTTTGGCTACGGTTTTACCTAATACAGCAACCGTGGCATAAAGCGCTTCGTCTTCTTCACTAAAAAAAGTGCCTTCAGCAACCGGCCATTGCCTAACTAAAGGGAAGTGGGTCGAAGTGGCATTCATGCTGGTGCTTTTATCCCGGTTACCGTAGCGAATCGTTTGGTTACCGGTTAGCTCTGGAATGGCGGCAATTAAATTAGGCACTTCCAAGTTAATGGCTTCGACATCTTCAGGCACTAGGGTGGCGATACTCCAGCGCCCGCTTTGGTTAGGTGCACCGGGGCGAACTAATAATAAGTTGCTACCTAAGGAGCTAATTTGGTCCACAATTTCTTTTTTAGCACCATCACCTATCGCCAGCATAGCAATCACCGATGCCACACCTATTACTATGCCTAGCAAGGTTAATAGGGTACGAAACAGGTTACGGTGCAGCGCTGTAAAAGCCGCTTTGCGTCGATTCCCAAATATCCAGTAGCGGCTGTTCTTTGGCAGGTGTGGGTAAAGGCAGACGAGCTTTGGGTGAAGGCGTATTAGCCGATTTTTTATCGCTGATAATTTCACCATCACGTATTTCAATAATACGGTCGGCATGGGCGGCTACTTCAGGGTCGTGGGTAATTAGTAATAGGGTATGGCCTTGTGCCGACAGCTCTTTTAAAAGCTGCATCACTTCTACGCCGCTCTTAGTATCTAAAGCGCCCGTGGGTTCATCGGCTAAAATAATTTGCCCACCATTCATTAAGGCACGAGCAATGGAAACTCGCTGCTGTTGGCCGCCCGATAACTGCCCCGGCAAATGCCCTGTTCTATCACTTAATCCTAAGCGGCCTAATAATTCTAAGGCTCTTTCTCGACGTTTAGCCGGTGGCTGCCCAGCATAAATAGCTGGTAACTCCACATTATTAACCGCTGGTGTGCCCGGGAGCAGGTTATAACTTTGGAAGACAAAACCAAACGCATCACGGCGCAGGTGAGCCAGTTCATCTTTTGTTAGCTGGCTAACGGCTTGACCACGAAACCAATATTCGCCTGAAGTGGGTCTATCTAAACAACCCAGCAAATTCATTAGCGTGGTTTTGCCTGAACCCGAACTACCTATAATGGCAACAAACTCGCCTTCACTAATGGTTAAATCAATCCCTTTAAGCACTTGCAGGGTTTGGTCGCCATTGCTAAAACTACGAGTGATTTTTTCTAGCCGAATTAAAGGCGTTCTTTGCTTATCCTGCTTATCCATTAACGAATCATTCCCGGCATACGGTTAGCGCCCGGCTTAGCTACTGCACTAGTTTGCAGTAAAAGTGCTTCACCTTCGTTTAAACCTTCTAACACTTCTGCTTGAATTCGGTCATTCACCCCCACCTTCACTTGGCGAACTTCTTGGCGGCCATCGGGGTGCAAAATCGTGGCTTGGTAATTTTTACCTTCTCGCTGCAAGGCTGCCGTAGGTACTAGCAACGCATTTTTAGCTTCTGCCACAATAAAAAACACCTGCGCTGTCATTTGCGGTAATAACTTACCTTTAAGGTTTTCTACATCGAAGGGCGCGTTATAAAGCACCACATTATTTTCAACCACAGGCGTAGGTTCTATCCGCAGCAAGTTGCCCTGCCAGCGGTCACCTTGGCTGCCAAGCGTTGTAAAATAAACCGGCATTCCGATAGTTAAACGGCTAATATCCGCTTCAGAGACTTGGGTTTCTACCCGCATTTTAGACAAGTCAGCAATTTGCAAAATTAACGGCGCTTGCTGATTCGCATTCAGCGTTTGTCCTTGGCGTGCATTAATAGAAACCACCGTGCCACTAATGGGGGCAAGAATACGAGCGTACTCTAGGTTGGCTTCATCGGCAGCTAATGAAGATTGATTCTGTTCAATTTGTGCTTCTAGCTGCTCAACTTGAGCTTGAGAAGAAATAAAACTCGCTTCAGCCTGCTGCACAGTTTCTTCGGTGACGGCTTCATCTTTACGTAGCATTTTTTGACGTTCAAAATGCTGACCGGCTAATTTTAACTGCGCTTTACGGTCTCTTAATTGTGCCGCTTGCGCACGTAATTGGGCACGACTGGCCGCTACATTAGCCTCTAAAACACGGGCATCTATTTCAGCCAAAAGCTGACCAGCCTCCACTTCGCTGCCCACTTCCACATGCAGGTTAACCAACTGGCCGGAGATTTGTGCGCCCACATCCACGTAATTTTTAGGGTTAAGCGTGCCGGTGGCGGTTACTCTTTCTTGTAAATTACCCCGTGTCACCTTGGCGGTTGGCAAACGCTGTTCGCTTTCACTACTACTAAAAAACCACCAAGCACCCACCGCTGCAACTAGCAGCAATAAAACCAAACTAAAAACTGCCCATTTCTTCTTTTTAGAAAGCGCCATAATGCTGGAATTTCCTTAACTAACTGCATAATCCTGTAAACTCTAAGCCATGTTTACTTTAGGATGCTTTTTGTGTTGTCGTACTTAGTGTTTTCTTGCCCTTTATGCCATTCAAACTCAACCGAGTTATGGCACATACAAACCCATAAGCCCTTACTAGGGCGTGAATACCATCGCTGCAAAGTGTGTGACTTAATTTTTGTGCCGCCTGCTTTTCATTGGGATAAACCTGCAGAGATAGCTATTTACCAGCAACATGAAAATAACCCCAACGACCTTGGCTATCGAAAATTTTTAGACCGCATAAAACAGCCAATGTTGCAGCAACTCGCTCTACTTAAAAAATCCCAAAAAATAACCAACAAACCCCAAGCTAAAATTGCTGGGCTTGATTTTGGCTGTGGCCCCGGGCCAACGCTGTCGTTAATGTTTGCAGAAGTTGGGGTTAGTTGTGCAAATTACGACCTTTATTTTGCAAATCACCCAGAATTACTTGAGCAAAAATACGACTTTATAGTAAGCACTGAAGTATTTGAGCACCTAGCCCAGCCAGCAGACGTGATGAACCAACTAGTGAGCTGCCTTAAGCCGGAAGGCATTTTAGGCATAATGACCCAACGCCCTAGAGACCTAGCCGCCTTTCAAAATTGGCGCTACCTAGCAGACCCCACCCACATCAGCTTTTTTAGCGAAGCCTGTTTTACATGGCTAGCAAAGCACTGGCAGTTAGAGCAGGTTTATTTAGGTAGCGATGTGATTTTGCTTAAAAAAACGGCAGACAAATGATAATCTTTCACATTAGCATTTGTCCAGGTGTAGTTACAGTTGTCTATTCAAACACGCCGTTGTGATAAATTTGTGCAACGTCTTCTAGGTCGTTTAGTAAACCAACAAAACGTTCAAAACTAGCAATATCATCACCTTCTATAGGGTGATCTGTTTGTGGTAGGTAGGTGATTTCTTCAACTTCAAAGTCTATTCCTGCATTCATTTCTATCAAGGCTGTTTTAGTTTTGAAGTATTCAGTTGGTGGCACCAGCACCGTTATCATGCCATCTTCACAGTCAATATCTGAAACATCGACATCGGCTAACATCAGCGCTTCTAATGCTACTTCTTCATCTTCACCAGCAAATACAAACATAGCGCGATGATCAAACAAGTAAGAAACCGAACCCTGACTACCTAACTTAGCTTTGCACTTGGTAAAAATGCCACGAATATCACCAAAAGTACGGTTAGCATTGTCGGTTAACGCACTAATAAGCACCAGGCAGCCACCAGGACCTATACCTTCATAAAGTGAAGGCTGAAAATCTTCACCTGCACCGCCCTTGGCTTTTTCTATGGCTTTTTCTAGCACGTGAGATGGCACTTGGTCTTTTTTTGCTCGGTCAATTAAGCTACGTAAAGTAAGGTTGGCAGAAGGATCAGTCCCACCATTTTTAGCAGCCATATACACTTCACGACCATAGCGTGAATAAACTTTGGTTTTAGCAGCAGCCGTTTTGGCCATTGAAACTTTACGATTTTGGAATGCGCGACCCATAGGAAATGACTTCTAGTAGTTAGTGAATTGGAGGAAAAAACCATTTAATTGTAGCCTTTGCCCAACTTGCTGTCTTGCATTACAAGCAGGCAAAGTACACTTACAAGTTGGTAGTTCTGAGTCTTAGCTAGAAGCCAACAAATCGAGCAAGATTAAAAGATTAAGCTTTTTTAGCTTGAATTTCTGCTTCTATTAAACGCTTAGCCATTACCTTGGCGTAGGCTTGGGCTTTAGGGTTCTTAAGGCAAGCCACCCAAATACGCCAATCATCTAGCCAAGCATTTTCGTTAAGGTCGGTCGGTAAATTCCAGCGCCACTGTTTAAGTGCATGCTGCAGCTGCTGCTCAGATAAAAGCAGGTTGCGTTGATTCGCTTTACGTCGTCCACGTAAATGCCGTGCCGATAGCTCTTGGCGTGTTTGCCAAACCCATTCTGGGTCAGCGCCAGCTTGCAGCAAATCATTCAACAGTTTTAAAGCCCTAGGCACTTGCACTGGTTCAACCATTTGCACTACTAAAGGCCGCAAATCTTCCAGGGCTTGTGCTTTACCTTGCTGGTATTCCTTCAGCAACTCTTTAACCGTGGCTTCATTAATAAACAGCCGCGCTGTTTTTCTTAAAGGCAAGGGTACCGGCGCTTCCACACGAAATTGCTGACTAGGCCAGCAGGCATCAAAGGCGGCAATAGAGCCTTGAATAGTTAAGTTGGGGGAAGTGGGGCTGTCTAGGTGTAAATAGCAGGGCGCACCAGCCGGTAAAATAATTTCGGTAATTTTTGGGCAATTAACCAGCATTAAATGCATGCCCGGCAGACAAAGGCTAAGGTGTAGCTTAGTCAGCTGGGGAGCATTCCATAAATCGAGATTTTTAATTGAAGCATCAGTACATTGCCACTGGCTAAGCTGAGTGTTTTCTAAGCGTAAACCGCCCAAAGAATCTTTTTTAGAAATTTCAAACTGCTGCGTCATGGTGAGTCTCCCTGTCTAGTCTTCACCAGTATGCAGGGTAGATGCGACAAACCAAGTCGCTAATGTAGCAGACTAGAGAAATTCTCTGGTTGCTTTAATCACCCGCCCATCAACAGTGCTTTGTATTTTCTCTTCTATTTGACTACACAAAGATTCAACATCCCGCTTAGTATTGCCCACCACCACAAAAGACCATTCGCTCGATTCGTGTAAATCATGTTCACCACTTTCGCAAACGGCCACCGCAGGGTTACGCCCAAAACGCTCATGCATACCACCCATACGCTGCCGCTTTTCTTTTAAAGAAGCACAACCGGGTAACGAAAAATTTAAAGTTAAAATGCCTAGATGCAAAATCTTCTCCTAATTTAAAAGCTTAATTGGCTAGTCTATAGCGAGTGCTGCGCCCACCGCTCGGAAGCTAATCCATAAATAAAAGCATGAGCCGATTAAAACCCTATTCGGCTCATTAGCTGAGCCAAAAGACAACTCTATTCGGCTCATAGCTCAAGTTAGGGTGAAATTTATTTTTTTGAGTTTTACTGGCGACAGGGTTAGAATCTTGCCCATAGAACGGAAACCGTGGTTCTGCATTTTGGAAGCAAGCTTCCACACTTAACGAGTTAACTATCAACCGGGGCGGACCGGCTCTTATTTATTTAAAGAGCCAAATAAGGCTCTGTGGAGTTTCAGTTGATTGTTTTAAGCCCCATCAAACGCCGTATTCTTTATGTCAGCATCTTTGAACTTCTAGGTATTCTTTTCTCAACACTGCTTTTAATGGCAATAAGTAAAGGCGATGCACAAGAATCCCTACCCGTAGCAGTAATTATTTCGACAGCCGCAGTTATTTGGAACTTTATTTACAATACTGGCTTTGAAGCTTGGGAGCAGCGTAAACACATTTTAGTCCGCACCTTTAAAATACGCACCTTACATGCCGTGGGCTTTGAGGGGGGCTTTTATTAATTTGTCTGCCACTTTATATGCTTTGGTACGGCGTAGGCGTGTGGACAGCTATCAGTATGGAAATCGCCTTACTGACTTTTTTCTTGGTTTATACCTTTGTGTTTACCCTGCTGTTTGACCAAGTGTTTGCAAGAACTAACCTTGAAGCTAAAAAAACACATTAGTTATTATCACACGACTCTTGCAACCCACTGGCTCGTTCTACTTTCTTTTTTAAAGCACTTTCTAACACGTTTTTATCGCTATAAATTAAAGTGAAGGCTTGGCTGGATCGGGTGATGCCTGTGTAGAGCAGCTCTTTGGTTAATACGGGGTTATCGGCTGAAGGTAGCACTAGTGCGGTGTGGGTAAATTCTGAACCCTGTGATTTATGTACGGTCATGGCAAAAACGGTTTCTACGCCTTGTAAGCGGCTGGGTAACACCCAGCGCACGCCGCCTTTTCCATCGGGGAAGGCGACACGTAGAATTTTCTTTTTAGAAAACGAGTTAGCCGTTTGTGGCCATTCTAGGCAAATACCTAAATCGCCATTCATTAACTTTAGGCTGTAGTCATTACGGGTAACAAGCACGGGGCGGCCTGAATACCAAAGCTGGTTGCCCGCTAGCAAGTCTTTAAACTTATCGACTTGTTTTAAGGCTGTAAGCGTTATTTGGTTTAGGGCTTCTACTCCCCAAACACCTCGCCTAACTGAGGTTAATAACTGAAACTTTTGGTGGGCAGCAAAAATGGCTAATGCCCAAGCATCTAAGGCTTCACGTTCGTCACTGGCTGGCTGTTGTTCAAGCAGGGTGGTTAAGTAACCGCTATAGCCTTTTTTAACCAAGTTTTTAAGCGGTGCTAAAGGGTCTTGTTGTTCTGAGGCTGATTTTTTAAAGTCTGGCTTGGCTAGCTTTATTAGTTCTAGGTTGGCTGTAGCACTAATTGTTTCGCCTTCACGTTGGAAGCTAGCAAAGACTGTTTCTAGCTCTGCTTGGGTGGCTTGGCCTGAGTTAACTAACTGGGCTAGTTCACCTATGCCGGGGTAAGCATCAAAGCGGTAGCTGCGCCTTAACATGCTGGTGGCTTGGGCTAAAAGACTGCCTTGTTCGTTAAGCATTGCGCTGGGTAATGTTTGCCCTGTGGTTTCTTTCAGCCAAGCTTGGGTGGCTTGGGTGTAGTTGCCTGCCTCTGCGTTTTGGCAGAAATCACCCAGTACCGAACCGGCTTCAACCGAAGCAAGCTGGTCTTTATCGCCCAGCAAAATTAAGCGAGTGTTTGGCGTTAAGGCATCTAACAGGCGAGCCAGCATTTCCACATCGACCATTGATGCTTCATCGACTACCACTAAATCGGCAGGCAAAGGATTACCCGCATGGTGGCGAAAGTGGCGAGTGTTTGGCTGACTGCCTAAAAGGCGGTGCAGGGTCGAAACTTCAGTAGGAATAGCATCTCGGCAAGCAGCCAATTCAGCAGGTAATTTCACATCGGCCACACTACCAGCCAAGGATTCACTTAGCCGTGCTGCTGCTTTACCCGTGGGCGCAGCAAGGCGTATCACTAAAGGCGTTTTCCCAGCTTGTACTTGCAAACCTTGTAATAAAGCCAACAAACGCACGACTGTGGTGGTTTTGCCTGTACCTGGGCCGCCAGTGATAATACCAAAAGCTGTTCTAGCTGCTAAGGCGCAGGCTATTTTTTGCCAATCAAGGGGTTGGTCTTGGGTGGGTTTAAAATCGACAAATAATTGGTCTAATAACTGGCGTGTTGGTTCTAAAGGTAAGTCTTGTTGAATGGCTAAGCGCTGTTGAATACCGCTTTGAATTTGTTGTTCATAAACCCAATAACGCCGCAAATACAGCAAGGGTTTTTCTTGGCTGCCTGCCAAAACTAATGGGCTGGTGTCAGCATTGGCATTGTTAGCATTACTTAAAGTTCTTTTATCGACCACTGCAGCCGTGGCTAATAACTGCTCAACCCAGCCATTTAAAGTCCAGTCCTTAACCCAGCTGGCTAACTGTTCGGCAATGCTTAGCCCTGAAACACCTGGCTCGGTTGCTTCTTGGGTTGATAGGTCGGTTGGTTCATCTTCTACTAATTGTAATTCTGGTTGCGCCAAAACTGCCTGCAAATCTAAACACACATGGCCATGCCCGTTGCGTTCACTTAGCAAGGCCGTTGCCAAAAGCAAGGCATCACTGGCTTGGGGTATTTGTTCGGCAATAAAGCGAGTTAAAGCTACATCGAGTAAACGTAAAGCGCCTTTTTCAGCCCAGCTTTCTAATTGAGCTAGTCGTTGTTGGTTAATGTTTTGCTGACTCATAATGCCGCTCCTTGTGGGTCTTGATTGCTTCCTGCTAAAAGCGCATCCAATTCTTCAATCAGTGCCTTGGGTGGTTTATCACAAAACAGCCCTGCGCTTAGCTGGTCATTCATGCCCCTTAAAAACACATAAATAGCGCCACCCACATGCTGGTCATAGTTGTATTCTGGCAAACGTGCTTTTAGCTGACGGTGCAGCGCCACCAAATAAAGTACGTATTGCATATCGTAACGGTGTTCTAAAATCTGCTTTAACATGGCCTCTTGGGTATAGTCCTTATCGCTGCGGCCTAAACGGTTAGATTTCCAATCAATCACGTAATAACGGCCATCGTGTTCAGCAACCAAGTCTATAAAACCTTTTAATAAACCATTTAAAAAATTAGGTTTAGCCACCGGACGACTCACCTGATTTAATGTTTGTGCTCTAACTAACTTATCCAGCGTTACAGTATTTACTCGGTGACTTTCCAGCATAAACTCCAGCTCTACTGCAAGTTGCGCAGGTTTTAAATCACTCAATGAGAAGCTAATAGCTTTACCATCTAAATCTTCACCTAAAGCATCTAGCGGCCATTTTTGGTGAACAAAGTTAACCAGCCAACCCCAAAGTGGTTCAAAAAACTTTTCAATACGGCGTCTTTTACAGAAACGTTCAAAAGCATCTCTGCTTGCAGTGTTTTCAGCAACTACTGCAGCAAAACCTTTAACTTTTTTGCCTTCAGTTGGCGCGTGTTCCTGAACAGCCGCCCATTCTAAAACACTGTGCAACAAGGTTCCCCAAACTGCGCCAGCAGGGAAGTGGTGCATAATATTGGTGGCAGAAACAGGGCCTAGCTCTGCAGAGGGTTGTGCTTCTTCTGCTGGTTTGAATTTAGAAATCTTATCTTCTTCAGCCATTTGCTCGTCACTAGAATCAATTGTGTCTTGGTCTAGCGAACCTTGATTAACGGCTGTGCTGTCAGCTTCTAAAACCTCTTCAACCGCTTGCCCAGCAACCGATTGAAATTGAATGGCTGAATAACTGGCAATCCACCAGTTGGTTAGGTCGCCCGTTTGTGGTGCTCTAATCTTTTTAAAGTCTGTAGAAGGTTTAGGTTGAAAAAAGACGTCACTGGCTAATAGCTCGGTTACTTCTAACCCAGCATTATTAACTAGGTCGATTAATGGCAAGTCTTCGGTGGCAGCTAACAAATAGCCTAGCGCACTTGCTTGGTAGTCCTGCGTTTCGCCTAGCCCTATCCATTGGCAATAACTGGCTCGGGTTAAAGCGACATAAAGTTTGCGCAAATCTTCGGCTAAACGCTCACTTTCTGCCTTAGCAAGAATTTCTGGACTGCTTGTTAAATGCAGTTGCAACAAACCTTGCTCATCATGCATTTTTAATGGCAAATCAGAACTTTTAGTCACACGGCAGTTAGTAGCAAAGGGTAAAAAGACTAAAGGGTATTCCAACCCTTTAGATTTATGAATAGTCACCACCTGCACCAGTTGTCGATCACTTTCTAAACGCAGCTGTTGAAGGTCGCTGTTTTCATCTGGGCTTTTATTTTGCTCTTGTAGGTGACGAATTAAAGCCTGCTCACCGTCTAATTCAGTTGATGCTTTTTGCAATAATTCAGCCAAGTGCAACAAGTCAGACACTTGGCGCTCGCCTCCTGCTTGTTGTAACAAACGCTCGGCAATTCCAAAATCTTTAATTAATAAATGAACCAGAGCAAGGCTACCCTTGCTTTGCCAAATCCAGTGATAGCCTACAAACTGTTGAACTTTTTCTTCCCAAATTAACTCATCATTATTTAATTCATCTAGGTCTAAAAGACTCAACCCCATTTGCGGCAAAGAAAGTGCTTTGCGTAATAAAATATCGTTGTAAGGTTCCGCTACCACTTGCAAGAGGTGCAATAGCAGCTTGGCCGCAGCCGATTGATAGACGCTATTATTTTCTGATAAATAAACACTTGCCACACCCTTGTCAGTAAGTGCAGCACGCAAACTATCCGCTTCAGCACGGTTGTTAACTAATATGGCTATATCAGCAGGTAACAGCGCCCGACGTTCTTTTTCACCTTCTATTTTATCCGCTTCAACCAACCAAGCCTTTTCATTTTGTGCAGCAATTAATAACTCAGCAACCTGAGAAGCCGTCGTTTCACTAATCAGTTCGGCATAAGTTTCTTTGTTTAATTTTCCCGCTTCATCTTTGGGCACAACCCAAGCTTGCATAGGTGAAAACCTTTTTCCTTCCACTTCCAACCAAAGGTCTGTTTTTTTACCTGCTTGCACTTCAACAAAAGGAATAGGATCAACAGCAGCTTCAGCAGACTTAAAAAGAAAAGCACCTTGCGGACGTGCAGCACCTAAAGCAAATAAACCATTAACTGCTTTAATTAAATCGGGAGCTGAGCGAAAGTTTTGATCCAAAGTATAGTGACGTTTACCCGTGGCTTTTTTTGCGGCTAGGTAGGTATAAATATCTGCCCCCCTAAAAGCATAAATAGCCTGTTTAGGGTCACCAATCATAAAGAAGGCATTATCTTCAGAAGCGGCTTCAATAGTATAAATGCTATTACAAATACGGTACTGCACTGGGTCGGTATCTTGAAATTCATCCACCAAAGCAACCGGAAATTGCTGACGAATTGAAGCGGCCAACTGCTCGCCTCGCTCACCTTGCAAGGCTTGGTCTAGGCGAGTTAATAAATCTTGGTTGCTAATTAAGCTTTGTTGCTTTTTAACCTGCTCAACCCGCTTAGCAACCCAATGCGCGGCGTGGCATAACAAATCACTAAAAGGGCTGGGCAAACTGGCTAGTCGTTCTGGAAGTTCTGCCAGTGCTTTGCTACCTGAGTTACCCCAAGGAATTGCTGTTTCATCCGTCCAAATACTGGTATCTAATAAAGCCAAACGTTTAAAGGAGTTACTTTTGGCATAGTCTAGGCCAGTACTTTCTTCATCGCTTGCTGCCCAAGCCGCTAGTTTCTCAAGAACACCTCGAATATGCCCCGCATTTAATGACTGTGCCTTATAAGCCTTTTTCTTTTTGGCTTCATCAAATGCCGCTTCCAATGCCGGTAAAAATTTTTGCTGCCACTGCTCTTTGAGTGGCTTTAAAGTATTACTCTTTTCTTCTTCTGCCTTGCTAATTAACTCCGCAGGTGCGGCTTTAGGTGAAGGTAAAAGGTGCACGTTATCTAACAAACCATAGAGTTTTGAACGGGTTGCTTGGGGCGAACCAAAAAACTCTAAAACTTTTGCTAGGTTAGTGGCATCAAGTGATAGATAAAAGTTACGCCAATAGTCTTCCGCTGCCTGCTGCAATAAATCGACTTCGCTTTCAATTAGCTCTTGTTGAAAAAGATTTCCGCTGTCAAAAGCATGTTCTTTTAACATGCGATAACACCAGCCATGAATGGTTGAAATCGCTGACTCATCCATCCACTGAGCCGCAATTTCTAACTTGTAAGCAGCGCTAGCTAAAATTCTTGCTTGGTTCGTTTGGCCAGCAGCTTCGCCTTCATCAATTAGTGCCTGACGTAATTCCAACAGCAGCGGGTCGGTGGTAGTTTTGTCTAGCTGCTCATTGCGTAACACTTGGGCTGTTTCTACTAGGCGCTGGCGAATACGATCACGCAACTCTTTAGTGGCTGCTCGGGTAAAAGTGACCACTAAAATATTGGGTGGTAGCAGCGCTTCTTTAAAAGCTAACTCACCCCCTTGCTGTAAAACCAAGCGCACATAAAGCAAAGCTAGGGTGAAGGTTTTACCTGTACCGGCGCTGGCTTCAATTAGAGCAGAACCTTTGAGTGGGTATTTTAAAGGATTAATTAAGCTGCTCATGAGTTGGCCTCCGATTTAACGGCTTGGTAAAGTGGGCTGTAAACACCTTCTATTAAAGATACAAAGTTGGCTTGTTTAGTAATTGAATCAAAATCCGGAAAAAGGTGCGCAAAGTATTCAGCATAATTGGCATCGGCTTGGTAGCCTTTTTCTGATTTTTCAAAGGCTAAATCTTGCTCATCTGGTTTTTTAGCTAAACTTTCTAACCATTGAATTGCTAAATTTAACGCCGTTGGCAAAGGCGCTTGCATTGCTTGCAACCAATAACCTACCAGCTGGTTTAATAGATTTTGAGCTTCTTCTAAAGGTAAACCTTCTAAAACCACCTTACCCTTGGGCGACAAAACATGGGTTGTAATGGGTTGTTTAACCAAGACTTGAGCCGCTAAATGCTGCAACCATGGCAGGGTTAAGTTTTTCCATGAGTAGGCTTTATATCTATCAACTAGATGACTGGTTTGCACAATAATTTGCGAGTAGTGGCTTAGCTCTGCATTACTTAATAAATAAGCGCTGCTTAATTCAAGTTTAATTATGCCCTGCTCTAAAGGTATTTCATGCCAGCCAGTTAAAGGCTTGGCTAAGGGTTGCAAATTACCTCGGGCTTCTTGCCAGTTAGCAAATAATTCGGGTAAAAGTTCGGTTAACTCTTTGCCCTTATGTTCACCAAAAGCGCCTTTAATTAAAGTGCCTTGGCTAACTAACTTGGTTAGTGCGCCCTCTAGCTGTTTCTCATACTCACCTGTGGTTAATTCCGCCTGAAAGGTTTGCTGAATAATCCTGTCTTTTAAGCCCCAAGCTTCTAGCCCATCAAATTCAAACCCTTCAACTTCTGCCGGAATTTCTAATTCTCGGGAAGAATAAATTTTAAAACGCTCTTTAAATAAGGCTTCGGTTGGGCAACGTAAAAAGTCGTTCAGCTGCCTAAGCGTAATGGCGTTTTCAGGAAACCAGAGCGGCAACACTTCGGGCGTAGCAGCCTCATGGTTATCTGACTGGGAATTGGTTGTTCTAACTAACGCTTGCCACTCATGCGCGTAAGTTATTAAACGCTGATCGGCTTGATAAGTAGCACTGGTTTTATCTGGTTCAATAAAATACTTGGGACTAAACGCTTGTAATGGATGCTCTGTTGTTAGGGCTTCTAGCAAGTTACTTTTATCGGTTAGTTGCCAACCAGCTGCCAGATGGTCGCGCAGTTGCCCAACCAGCACTGATGCGGGTCTAGGGGTATTGTCTCGAATGCTACGCCCCACCCAGCTAATCACTAGCTTTTCACGGGCTGAAAGCAGGGCTTCTAAAAATAAATAACGATCATCTTCACGGCGGGAACGGTCGCCGGGGCGGTAGTCTTTGGCCATTAAATCAAAATCGGCGGGGCGAACACTGCGGGGGTAATCGCCATCATTCATGCCCAATAACCACACCTGCTGAAAAGGTATGGCTCGCATGGGCATTAAGGTGGCAAAGTTAATTGCGCCGCCTAAAAACTTTTGGGTTAGGGTGGGCTGGTCTAAAGCGCTGAGCAATTCTTCTGCGACCACTTCAAGCGGTAATTTTTGCTTCTTTAGGCTGGCGTGCTGCCAAACTTTCTCTAATTTCTCTAACTGAATTTCTAAATTCATTAACGCCCAGCTATCGGCTTTACTGGTATCAACAAAAAAACGTTTCATCAAGTTTTCAAAGGTTGTTAACCAATCGGCTGGGGGGTGTTTCTTTTGCAGTTCAGCACGGGTGAGTTCTAAATCTTTTAATAATTGCGCCAGTGGGCCTAATAAAGCCGCTTCTAAACCTGCCACTTCATCGTGTGGCTCTATGCCTTGCCAAGCATCACTGGAACCACTGGCAAAACCTAATAACAAACGGCGCAAACCAAACAACCAAGTATTTTGCTCTTCGGCTGGCAGGCCTAAATCGCCCTTTTGCTGAGCATTCAAACCCCAACGGATATTAGCGCCCTGAATCCACTCTTTTAGGCGGGGTAAATCCGCTTCTTGTAACTGGTAACGCTCACGCAATGCCGGTGTGTCTAATAAATCAAGCAGCTCACTCACTGCAAAACGTGAACCCGGTAATTGCAGTAGTTTTTCTAGGGCAATCAATAAGGTGTTCTGTCCACGCTGGCTTTGGTCGGTAATATGAAAAGGTAAAAAACGTGGGTCTCGCTCTTCATATTTACCCGCATAACGCCCAAAGACTGCCTGAATGTGCGGCGCATACACATTAATGTCTGGCACCATGACTAAAATTTCTCGGGGCAGTCGTTCTTTGCCTTCTTGCTGAGCTTTTTCAAAAGTAGCTAACAGTTGGTCGTGCAAAATTTCCACTTCACGCTGGGCACTGTGGGCAACTAAAAACTGCAGGCTGGTATCTTTTTCAGGGTCTATAAAGGTGTTAAGTTCTTGGCGTTCTTTTAACGGACGTAAGTTATAAATATCTGATTGCAGCTGGTTTAATAGGCTGTTGCCTTCATCAAGCGGGTCACGGTAAAAGTCGATACTGCGTTTAATTGTTGCTAGCTTTTCACGGTAGCTGTCGGGTTCGTCTTGTTCATCTAACAGGTGCAAATAGTCACGCCCTTGCTTCCCCCAAGAAGCCAATAAAGGGTGGCCTTCTAAGTGCAAATCTTCGGGGTTAAGGTCGGCAGAAATTTTACGTTCGCTAATGCGTTTGTATTCACGCTTCAGCAGCTCTTTGCCTTCCACTAAATCGCCCCAATAATGCTGACAAGGGTTGCTGGCAAATACCATAATCTGGGTGAAAGGCGCTAAGGCATGTAATAGGTCTAGGGTTTGGCGTGGCAGGGAAGAAATACCAAATACCAATACCCTGCGAGGTAAATCTTCTGGGCGGTTTTTTGGCGTATAGCTTTTACATTTTTCAATCACAGCTTGGTGAATGGTGGCACGGCTAGCCCTTGCCCACTGACTAGTGGCATCGGGCAAGTCTTTATCTTTTTGTACATCTTCTACTAATAAACGCCAGATAACTGCTTGCCAAAGGTCGGCTGTTTCTAGTGGCTTAACTTGGCCTTGTGCGGTAATTAAGCTGTTATTGTTTTTTTCCCAAGCGGTTAGCCAATCGGCACGGTACACCTGATATTGGTCGTATAAATCGGCAAGGTTGGCGGCTAACTGGTGTAAACGGCGGGGGTCGGTATCTTGCTTAAGAAAGCCTTTTAATGGCTCTAGTTCTTCAAGGTTTTCGCCCAGTTTTTGCACACGAGCTTCTAAAGCAGGCCAGTCACCTAGCAGGCGGTAAAGTCGCCAAGTTAAGGGGGCTTTGTCGTAAGGGGAAATCTCGGGCAATTCATCAAAAACACTGCGGTAAGCCTGCCATAAAAAGCGCCCGGGTAAATCTACCTTCATGGCTGCAGCTATTCCACAACCCCCTTGGTCTCTGGCTAAAGCCATTTTAAGCCACTGAGCAATGCCGTTGCTTTGCACTAAAATGCATTCATCTTCTAGCGGCTTTAGTGGGTAGCTGGTAATCCATTCGCTTAATAAATCACGCAAGTCTTCCAAGCGATTGCCTTGCAACAGCATAAAGCCATAGTCTAATTCTAAGTCTAAAGGGGAGTGTGGTTTTGAAGGCATACGGCTTCCTTTAAGTGTTTTTATTGATCCATTAATTTACAAAGCAGCTTTAAGAATGCGGCGAACATCCGCAGGTTTAATGGCTTGATGTTCACCCAAAGCAGTCATGCCATGCGCTTCTAATGCTGCAACAATAATTTCAATTTCCGCCGCAGCAATACCATAATCTCCTAAACGCGTCTTAATGCCTAGCTGCTCAAAGAAGTTGCGCGTTGTTTCTATCACTGCATCAATACGAGCTTCTTCAGTGCCTTCGGTAATACCCCAAACATTGCTGGCATATTGCAGCAATTTTTCACGTTTAGGTTCACGCTGATCATTCATTAAAGCAGGCAAAACTACCGCCAAAGTACGTGCATGATCGGTATCATTTAATGCGGTTATTTCATGTCCAATCATATGGCTTGCCCAGTCATGGGGCACGCCCACACCAATCAAGCCATTCAATGCCAAAGTTGCTACCCACATTAAATTAGCACGAATAGCGTAATCGTTAGGTGTTTCAAGCGCTTTAGGGCCCAGTTCAATTAATGTGCGAAGCAGGCTTTCAGCAAAGCCATCTTGAACATAAGCAGCCAATGGGTAGGTTAGGTATTGTTCTGTAATATGAACAAACGCATCAACAATGCCGTTTGCTATCTGGCGAGGGGGCAGGGTATAGGTTACTTCTGGGTCTAGGACTGAAAAAAGTGGGTAACAATGGGGACTACTAAAAGGCAGCTTGGCCCCTTTTTCAGCATGAGTAATAACGCTACCATTGTTCATTTCTGAACCCGTAGCAGGCAGGGTTAATACCGAACCAAAGGGAAGTGCTTGGCTAATAACATTGCCACCAGTGGTTAAAATATCCCAAGCATCGCCTTCATATTTTGCTGCCGCTGCTATAAATTTAGTGGCATCAATAACCGACCCACCACCCACGGCCAAAAGAAAATCAATGTTATTTTCTTTAATCACTTCAACCGCTTGCATTGCTGTGGCATAACGAGGATTGGGTTCAATACCGCCAAATTCAACAAGGCTATAACCAGCCAATGCATCACGTACCTGACCCAGCACACCCGTGCGTTCAGCACTGCCACCACCATAAATAATTAAAACTTTAGCATCTGTAGCTACCTGCTTTTTCAAATCAGCTATAGTGCCTTTACCAAACAAAATACGGGTAGGGTTTTGAAAGTTAAAATTATTCATAAATCTGTTTCCTTTCGTTAAACTAGATATTACTAGACCGGTCGTCTAGTTTTTGGGCAAAAAATTACGGCCGTGGTACCAGTGCTTCTGTAGCACGCATGGCTGCGTTTAGGGATGCATCATTATGTGAAAGACTGGCAACAAGACTTGCACCAAGCCAGAGGTGATAAATTGTTTCAGCCAAGGCAACTGGGTCATCTAGCTGGGCAATCGTGCCTTCTGCAACACCTTCTTTTAAAGTGTTAGCCAAGTAAGCAAGAATGCTCACTACTCCTTGATGCAAAATACTGCTCATCGCTGGTGACAAGTCAGCAACCTCTGCTGACAAGCGCACCACTAGGCAACGATCTTCTAGGTTAGGGCTTACTTGTTTTCTATGCCAATCTGTAAAGTAAGCAAGAAACCTTGACCTAGCATTCATTTTTGGATGCTGAAGCGAGCTAGCTAACCGACCTTTATATTCTGTAATAAAGTCTTCTAATAAGGCGCAGCCGTAGGCTTCTTTAGAAGCGAAGTAATGATAAAAAGACCCTTTGGGTACACTAGCTACTTTTAATAGTTCACTAAGGCCAACGCCTGTGTAACCTTTTTGAGCAGTTAAGCGACGACCAACGGTCAGAATGTGTGTGCGAGTAGCTTTTTGATCTTCCATAGGTGCTAATATACAGACTACTAGACCAGTCGTCTAAAAACAATTTACAAATAAAAAAAAGCACCTACTAAGAGGTGCCTAATTAAAGCTATCAAAACCAAGTTATTACCAAAAATGCGTTATTTGGTTTTAAACTGCTTAACATTAAGTTCTAGCATTTTAGCTAATTCTTCTAGCTCTCTGCTGGCTAGGGTTATTTTTGCTGCCTCTTGCTCTGCTTCTAATGCAGAGTTGGTTATTTGATTAAAGTTTTCACTAATTTCAATTGCCACTGCCGATTGCTCATCGGTTGTTGTTGCAATTTGCTGATTCATATCGGTTATACGTGTAACAGACAGGTTGATAGCATTTAATGCTTCACCTGCTAATTTTGCTTGGTTAACACTTAGGTTAGCTTGCTCTTGACCTTGGTTCATTACCGTTACTGCCTTGCCAGAGCTGGATTGCATTTTTTCAATTACTCGGTGAATTTCGCGCGTTGAGTCTTGTGTTCTTAAAGCTAGATTACGCACTTCATCGGCAACAACTGCAAAGCCTCGTCCTTGGTCTCCAGCCCTTGCCGCTTCAATGGCAGCATTTAATGCAAGTAGGTTGGTTTGCTCGGCTATGCCTTCTATCACTTCCATTACGCGGCTAATTTCTTTGCTATCTTCTGAAAGGTGATGAATCACTTCAGCAGCTTCCACAACCTTACTAGCCAAGTCGTTAATACTTAACTGAGTTTTATTAACTTCGGCTTGCCCTTCTGTAAACTCTGTCATAGCCGCTTGTGCCAAACTAGCCGCTTCACTGGTGTGGTTAGCTACATGGGTAACACTCGCCGACATTTCTGCAATGGCTGAAGCACCACGCTCGGTCGAGTCTTTTTGGTTACTAATTAAGTCTTCGTTATGTTGTGCCGTTAAAAGCAAGTGTTTAGAAGCTAAAGCTAGCTTATTAGCAGTTACAATTGAGTTTTTAGTAATGTCGGTTAAGTATTTTCTTAAGTCTTCAACTGCACTTAAAATACTATTTTTATTGGTTTTAATTTCTACGGTTAAATCACCAGAGGCAATTACTTTAATAATTGAAGCAGCAATTTCAGGCTCGCCGCCAATGATTCTCTTCAGTTTACTAACAACACTCATTGCAACAAATATAACAATAACTAAAGCTAAGAAAGTTAAAATCAACATGGTGTGCTGAAAGCTATTTGTCTCACTAACAGCTGTGGCAACATGGTCTTGAATGGCTACTTCTTGATAATCAATGAGTAAATTAATTCGTTTTAGCCACTCAGTATAAGCTGGTGAAGCATGGTTTAGCAGGTAATCATTAGCCAGTTCAAACTGGTTACTATTAATGAGTTCAAGTAGTTTTTCAGTTTTAACTAGCGTGGTTTTCTCAACCTCTTTAATCGCTTTAAACATGCTGTTTTCTGCTGTCGAATGCTTAAAATTTACAAACATTGCATTAAGAACAGTCGCTGAATTTTGATAAAACTGATTAAGTTCTACAATGTTCTGTTGGTGCTTTAAAGAATCTTGGGTGTTAGCCACTAAAACAGCATCACGAATAGCTATAGCTCTATCATGAACGCTGCCACGAAAATTAATTGCTTGGCGTTGTTCAATCGCAGTTTGTTGAGAAAGCTCTGTTAAGCTTTTATCTGCAATATTTATTTTATATAAGCCAACCAAAGTTATTGTTAGTATAATGACTAGAATTACTGCAAAACCCAAATAAAGCCGATTAATAATCTTCACACTTAAACCCCTGCTGAATAACTTCTAACCCACTGAGCTGCTACAGAAGTTGTGCTTCTGGAGTTGCCATTTTCTTACTACAAAAAAGAGTGTTTAGGTTACATTGTTTAACAGAAAGTTTAAAGCTTGAAGGTGGAGTCTTAACTTTCAAAGAATTAAAAAATGGTGGAGAGTCGCTTATTTAGGAAATATCACTCGCTCATCACCTGCCTGCCACAGCTGAAATTTAACCATCACTTGTTGAAATTTTGGGTGGTCTAACCAGTCTTTTAGCCAAGCTTGCAAATAAGGATAAGGCAGGCTGTAAAAAGCATCTCTATCTACATGAGCGAACTGGCGCACAAAGGGCATAATACCGATATCGGCAAGGCTAATATTATCGCCTAGCAGGTATTTGTTTTTAGTCAGTAGTGTTTCTAAGCTTTGTAAAAACACTTCACCCTTTTGGCGGTAGTCTTGCTGGGTCAACTCTGGGTAACGGTCAGCGTATTTGTAGCGGTCAAGCCAGTGCTTAAACTGGTTATCATTTTGGTCAATAAGTGCTTTGGCGCTGGTTAAGTCAGTGTTTAATAAACCTTGCGGGTCGTGTTGTTCTAGCGCCCATTCTAAAATTTCTCTGCTTTCTTCTATAACATGCTGCTGGCTACCGTCTGGGTTGATTAGCTCTAATACTGGAACTGTGCCTTTAGGGCTAATGGTTAGCAGTTGCACTGGTTTGTTTTTCAGCACTACTTCTCGCAGTTCAACTTTTTGTTCAGCAAATAGAATGCCTAATCGAGCGCGCATGGCATAAGGACAGCGGCGAAAAGAATACAGGCGATGCAGTGAAACGGTCATTTATACTACCTACAAATTAAGCTATTTTTTTAAAGCACTTTGTAAGCTTACCACTAATGACTCTAACCAAGCTTCTAGGCTAGCTGCACCTGGGCGAAGCAAAGGGTCTACCACCCAGGCTGGTTGGCCTTTTTCTGCACGGTTACTTATTACTAAATCGGCTTCTTCTTGTGCAACTAAGGGTAAAACCGTGGCTTGGGCTAAAGGCATTAACTTATCATCGGTTAGTGCCAGCGAGTTAATGTTCGCTAGTAATAAAAGCTCATCAACTTTTAAAGCCATTTGCTGCACTTGGCGTAGGGCTTGTTGGCGATTGGTGTTTATTTGCTCTGCTGCTTCTGGGTAAAGGCGGGTTAAATCCCTTGCCGCAATATTAATCATTAATAGTAAATTATTGCTTTCTAACCAAAAATAATCAGGTTCGATAATGCCCTGCCGTTGGCTAATGCCTGCACCGCCAGGGGTTATTTCTTGGGCTAAATCTAAGGTGGCTAAACGCATATTTTTTTGGCGCATTAAAGGAAAAATAGCCAGCTCAGGTAAAACGGATTCAATAGTTAACACCGCATCAGTAAAGGCTAATTCATTTGCGCCTACACGGTTTAACCAAGCTGGAATGCGGTTAATGGGTAAACGCTTGGGTGGTAAATAAATAACCTCGATACTTGTAGATTCTAATAATGCCGAAGCAATTAAATGGGTTATAGGTACAGCCGTAGTCACACTGGGCTGAGTGGTTATTGGCTGCTGCTGATTAACCGCACAGGCTGGCAGGGTTAAAAATACGGCTAAAAAAAGCACTAAAAACTTAGCGTGGCGCTTCATGCTAATGACCTCCAACGGCGGATAACTAAGGAAATAACAAACCCAAAAGAAGCCACTAGCACTATGGCTGCACCTGAAGGTATGGGTAGAGCGCCAGCCATGGGCAATAAAATACCCAGCAAACAGCTTAGCGTGGCAAAAACAATCGATAGCCAGAAAAACTCTCGACCCGTGCGGCTAATCATTCGGGCAGAAACAGCGGGTACCAGTAACAAAGCGCCCACTAAAATAGAACCAATAATTTTGACTGAAGCCACGGTAATCAGCGCAATGAGCAAGACAAACACATAATCGAAAAAGCGCACCTGTATGCCTCTTACCTTGGCTAAGTCTGGGGCTAGGCTGCTAATTAAAGCGCGGTTGCCGCTGAATAACATTAAGGCGATACAAACAATGGCTAAAAGCAGCATAACCAATAAGTCTTGGTCTTTTACGGTTAGAATTGAGCCAAACAGCACGTTTTCTAAAATATGCACATTGACCTTTTTTGCCACGTATAAAAGTAAAGAAGCACCCAGTGCGATAGCAAAAGCTAAAAATACGCCCACTAAAGCATCGTAAGGAATTTGAGTGCGGCTTTTAATCCAGTGCAGCAAAATGGCAAAAACCACACAAAAAGCAAATAAGGCGGCTAAAGGCTGGGTGGCAGGTTCGCCTAACAAAATCCCCAAAGCCACACCGGTTAAAGCACCATGCCCAACAGCTTCTGAAAAGAAGGCCAAACGCTTAACCACCACCAAAGGCCCTAAAGCACCCAAAAGCGGCCCCACAATTAAAGCAGCGACCAGTGCATTGGTTAGAAAGCCATAACGAAACATTTCTGGTAAATAACCGGCTTGCTGCAATCCAAAAACTAGCTCTCGCAAGGCATCCATCATAGCGGGTCTCCTTGAATGTACAGGCCGTTATCCACACACCAAACTTGGTCGGCATAGTCGGCAACCCAAGCTGGGTCGTGGTGAATCACTAACAGGGTGGCACCTGCTTGGCGAAGCTGGGTTATTTCTTTATTAATCAAGGCTTGCGCCTGTAGGTCTAGGCCGGTCATGGGTTCATCTAGGCACCAAAACTGAGAATTACGCTCTAAAGCTTGGGCAAATAACAAACGCTGGCGTTCACCGCCCGATAATTCACCTAAGCGTAAATGCCCTTTAGCTTGCATACCCACTCGCTGTAATAATGCTTGCACCTGCTTTAAATCTGCGGCTTTACGCCAGCCAAAAAATGCCCGTCTAGTTAGGCTAGCTAATAAAAATTCCTGCGCTGTAATGGGTAAAGAAGGTTCAAAAGCAGTTTGTTGGGGAACGTAAGCAATCTGCCTTGCTTTGCTTATTGTTTCGTTAGCCGTTGGCCAGTGGCGTTCAATCCGGCCTTGATGGGCAGCCAAGCCTAAAATCGCTTTAAGTAACGAGGATTTGCCCGAACCATTCGCACCGGTAATGGCGTGTAGTTTACCCGGGCTAAAATAGGCGTTTATTTTAGGCAAGATTTCCACACCCTTCAGGGTTAGGCTAACTTCTTTTAAATCAATTGCTGGGCCCATTAGCTATTCGCCTTAGCGGCTAAGGTTAAGGCTTCTACCAAGGTAGAAAGGTTGTGTTCCATTTCCCTTATAACTTGGTCGGCATCGTAATCACCGTGGGTCATGTGCGAAAAATGGTAAATCTGAATGCCTGTGGCGGCTTCTATTACATCCACATAGCGGATATCCATATCTAGCTCGGTAAATAAAACTTGGATATTGGCATCATTAATGCGCTGAATGGTGGCTTGTAATTGGCTAGCACTGGGTTCAACACCGTGGGCAGGTTCAATTACGGTATCTACCCCGATACCAAATTCTTGCAACAAATAACCATAAGCATTGTGGGTGCTGGCAATACGCACACCGCTTAGGTTGACATCGAGCAGTTTGCTGCGGTAGGTGTTTTTTAACTGGCGCAGCTCACGGGCATAACGCAAGGCATTTTGTTGAAAGTAGCTAGCATTGGCAGGGTCAAGTTTGCCAAGTTCAATGGCAATGGTGTACACCTGACGAATCGCGGCATCTATCGAAACAAAACTGTGCGGATTGTAGTTAGCATTGCCGCTGCCAGAAGATAAGAGCGGCACATCTTTATTGGCATTAATCACGGTTAGGTTAGGTAAATCTAAACCTTCCAAAGCATGAACAGCAAACTCGTCATGGCCTATCGCATTTAAAACCAGCGCATCCATGCTGCTTAAACGCTGAATATCAGAGGGTTGTAGTTCATAGTTATGCGGATTAAAACCACTGGCAATTAAAGGTAATAAAGTGGCTCTATCACCGACCACCTGTGCGGTGTAGCTGTAATAAGGGTGTAAAGTAATGCCCACCACTAGCGGTTTAGCAACTGCCCAGCTAGGTAAAACAATAAGCGCCAGCCAAATGAGGTATTTAGTTAAACCTTGATTAATCGAACACTGATTCATAGATTGTTATCCATTCTTAGCCAGCCGCTAAGTTCGTTGCAGGTGTGGGGTGGGTGAACCAATTCAGGCGTATAAAAAATAGCCGTTGCGGCACCCGCCTGTAAGCTGAGTGCAAAGGCTGTACTGGTGTTGGGTTGGGCTAATAAAAAACAGCCTTGCTCAATGGCTTGCCAAGCCTGTAAATCTTGCCCTACAAATAGGGGCAACAATGCCTGTTGGGTTAAATTGCCTAGGGTCAGTGCTTCTTCGCCCAGCAAGCCTTGCATAAACTCGATTTCATCGGCGGCGATAGAAAGCTCTAACAGCAACTGGCGCTCTGCGGTGGTTAAGCTGGCTGAAGGGTCGGCAAGCGTAGCCGGTGTTTGCCTTGCCCAAATGCCTAATGCACCTAAAAGTACAACAGCCGCAATAAACAAAGCCACCCAAACACTTTCTAGGCGGCCATCGTCAGGGCGAACCACTTCGACGCTAGAATTTGACCTAGAACTCAACATAATCAAACTCGGCTGGGTCTTCGTGGCCGGCATCAAACTGGATATAAAACTCGCCTTCTGGCCAGTCGAATCGAGCCACAGAACTACCATCTGTCACACTGCGGGCTAGTTCTTCATCATCGTAAGAATAGATAACCACTGCCTGCCCTTGCGCCAAAGTGCCGTCACTAAAACCCACCTGACAAGCAATTGCTTCGCCCTCCCGACTACAGTCCATAACTGGGTAGTGCGCCCAAGCTGTAACAGAAGTGGCGGCCAATAACATTAGGCCAGTGCGAATCAACAATTTAATCATGGTGGGTTCCTAGGTTAAGTTTTAACAATTACTGGGATAACACTTCAAAAGTTAAGTGGTAGTTCACACCCGCAGCGTCGGCTAAAGGGCTGTTTACGTTTTTACGCATACTGGTCATTAATAAGTGCGGACCAACGACTGTCGGCTTAAAAGTAACCACGCCATTTTTGTCCGTTTTTAAATTCATCTGCTCACGGGAATTACGCCAAGCGGTACCATGGGGGGTGATTTCTATGTCTAAATTAGCCAGTGGTTCGCCATCAAAGGTGAATTTGAAACGGGCATCTTCTTTAGCAACCACATCGCTGGGGTGGGTTAAAGGGTGCAGCTCAAAACCTTTGCCGGTTGCTTCAAGTACCTTGTTGCTGGGTGCGCCTTGGGTTACATAAAAAGCAGACAAGGTTTGCACTGCGGTGGTTTTAACGTTTTTAGCGCCTTCAGGAATTTCTGCTTCTTGCTTATTAGCAAAAATACGGCGACTGGTATTGCGTGCGCCAATTTCATAGGTGGTTACATAACGCTGCTGGCCACTGAGTTCAATTTTATAAGTACCGGCAGTGTCTATTTCTAAATCAAACACGCTACGACGCTTACCTTTAAAATAAGGCCCCATGCGCTGACGGTCACCGTTTGGCTTATAAATGCTGACGCT
This sequence comes from uncultured Marinospirillum sp., assembly GCA_947624795.1. GTDB lineage: Bacteria > Pseudomonadota > Gammaproteobacteria > Pseudomonadales > Halomonadaceae > Marinospirillum. The sequence goes on along the minus strand of CANQLY010000001.1, from coordinate 25,642 downwards.
ATCTAGCCCCAGCGGTTTATCAAAAGTAAACACACCATGCGCTGCCGTGGCATCTACGGTTATCCAAAAGGACTCTTCAGTAGAAAGGTTAAATTCACTGGGCAACATCCATAGCGGGTGGGCTTGCACACTAGGCGCCAGTAAAGCTAACGACAGGGCAGCAGCCCCTAACCAAGTTCTTTTTTTCATAATAAAACTCCTTAATGCCAGTTATTGGCTAACTTTAATGACTTACTTTAATCGTCATGCTGCCCAATTCTTCAGCAGCCTTAGTGGTATAAACTTGATTGCCTTCACCCTTACCTAGCGTGATGGTTTGGCGAACCCAACTACGGCTGCCGTGTTCGCGTGATGCTTCAATATTTATCGTATATTCACCTGCAGCAACGGCTTCGCCTTGTTGGTTGGTGGCATCCCATTTCACCTCATGCTTGCCGGGGCGACGGGTAGCGCCAGTCACGCTGTCTAATTCGCCTTGGTCATAACGGCCTGCTTTACGCCACCAGCGGCGCATGTCTTTTAGCCAATCTGCTTCTTTGCGCCATACAGCAATTGTTTTAACTGTTTGGTCTTGGGCATCTTCCACCCAAACTGCCACGTAAGGGCGGTAATTCATTGAGCCTTCACTAACGGGCAAATTAACTTCAATACTCACTTCAGCTGCCAAAGCAGAAGAGACGCTGGTTAAGGCACTAATCAATACCAAAGCAGCCAATACCAAAGCAGCCAAAGTTGTTACTTTTTTTGTTTGAATCATGACACCATCCAAAAATACAGAACCAGCATTAATAAAGTCCCCAAGCCACTGAGCATTAAGGTGCGGCTGCGGCGTTTAGGGTGAAATAAAACCAACCAAAAACCGGTTAAGGTGAAGAACAAAATAACCACGGCCGACAGGTCGATAAACCAGCTCCAAGCCTTATCGCTGTAACGCCCCATGTGTAAATCGTTCAACACAGCCATCCAGCCTAGTTTTTGGTTTTCATACCAAACCCGCTGCTCTTCAGGAAATACTTCCACCAAGGTGTAGCCACCAGGGCGCTTGACATCGAGTAGAAGCAAAGACTCATCGGCTAGCCATTGCACACTGAGTTCACCACCCGCCAAACCCTGCTCTTTTTTTAACCACTGCCAAATAGCCTGCCCCTGCATTTCGGCACTAGTGGCTTCAATGGGTATTGCTGCAAACTTTTCAGCCAAGGCTAATTCCACCTCTTGCGAGGCTTGCGGTGTAGGCAACCATTGGCGGTTATTTAGCGTGATACCGGTTAGGGTGAAAAACAGCAGAATAAACAGCATCAGCATCGAGCTATAAGCATGCAAAGGACGAACCCAGCGCTGGCTACGAGAGAGCTTGTATTTAGGAAGAGAAAAACCTTTCATAACCACCAACTACGCAATGAGAACGATTAGCACTTAAGTTTAATGGCGAAGCTTAACGCCATCAAGAAGCAAAATCAAATGGGACTTACTATCAATTGCAATTTAATTTGAGGTGGGTCAGAAGAAGTTTAAAAACAAAAAGAAGGCAAGCCTCATGGTAAAAGCGTAAAGCCAAAACTCATTTAACAATAGTTATCATTTGCAACTAAAGTACAGCCAAGAATAAAGGCAGCATAAAATCTAACCAACCAAACCATGCACCCTAGAGCAACCCGTTATGAGTAATAACCAAACTAAGCAACAGACTGCGCCATTAGATAACCCACAGAACCGCCCTCAGATCGAAAGCAAGGCTCTGTTTGGTAAAACTCGACAACTCTCAATCTTACATGAAGGTGAAATCTATACTTTGCGCATCACTAGCCGTGGCAAACTCATTTTAACTAAATAGAATAGATTTCAGTAAAAACTAGTTAAGAAATCAGTTAAAAGCTGGCTCGATCAATGTAACGGCGGAAATACATTTCTATGGAAATATTTAATGCCCAATGCGGTTTACGGTCATCTTCACGTGGAAAGTGTAAGCTTGGAGCAATATCAATAAAGGTAAAACCCTGATGAATATTGCGGCGGTAACGTAGTTCAAAATAAATATCTTCAATGGCTGGATTTGAGGCACTTTCACCCAATACAACAGCTGAATAACGAAAAATGCTGCGTGGACTTAAACGGTGATTAAGCTCAAGCGCCTGACTGTATTCAAGCGTGTCCTCTGTTTCACGCCATTGCACATTATTTAATAAACGAAAGTAATATTGCTCACCCAAGGGTCGACCAACATCCCACCGTGTACGGGCAGAATAGCCATCACGATTAAACCAAGAAATACGATTATCGCTGTGTAATTGCCAAGGACTGGTACCTAAAGCCCATTGGCGCTGAATAACAGAACGCACATAAGGATCAGGAAATACTAAGCGCAATTTAATACCTGCACTAAATTCAGCATTCCACTGCTTTCTTTTATCACGGTCACTTAACCGATTAATCCCTATAAGAATTCCCCGCAGGCTCCTATCAGGGTCTTTGTTTAAACTCGTTTCTTGGCCTGCAAGGTCACCACGGTATTCCTCAGGTTCACTTTCAATAACAAAGCGAAAACGCTCTTCGGTCGTTGGTAGATCTAAGCGAAAGCGTACCCCTAAATTATGGTCTTTAGTGCGACCCTCAAACCACTCAACCTCATAACTAAGGCGTAAATAAGAATCGTTTTCTACCGTAAGCGCATCCGTACTGCCAAAAAAGCTATCCAATGAACGTGAGCTATTCTCGACCCACTGGGTTAAATCAGCATGAAAAGGCTCAACATAACCCGAAGCCCAAACAGGAAGATCACTGACCTTACTCCGCTGCTCTAGGCTTTCAGCCATACAACCTAGTGTAAAAAAAGTAGCACAACACATGATAAATACAGCTGCTAAAACATTCATAAGATTGCTTCTTTTACTTTAATTAAGAACGACTAAACATCGGCTTATTTTGGCTGACTTAGGGTATAAAACACAATGTATTTTATTTGAAAACAAACGTTTAATTAGAAAAAAAGCACTTAACTTATTGTTTATTAACTAGCTTATAAAATCACTTTGAAATTTAAAGTTTTTTATATTAAAATACACCTTGCCAATTATTTAACTAAAGTTAGTTTTTTTATTTATGGAGAAAAAAGAGTGTCTTTATCATTAAATGGAAAGAAAGGGATTATTATTGGTGTTGCCAATGAGCAAAGCATAGCTTTTGGTTGTGCCAAAGCATTGCATGCAGCAGGTGCTGAAATTGCAATGACTTATCAAAATGAAAAAGCACTGCCTTTTGTAGAGCCTTTAGCAAAAGCTGTCGATGCTAAAGTTTTCATGCCATGCAACGTTGTTAGGCAAGGTGAATTAGAGGCGTTTTTTAAAGCAGTAGAAGACAAGTGGGGACAAATTGATTTTGTCATTCACTCAATTGCTTGGTCTCCTATCAATGAACTTCATGGCCGTGTTGTAGATTCAACAACTGAAGGTTTTTGTAAAGCAATGGACATCTCTTGCCACTCATTTATTCGTATGGCAAAACTTGCAGAACCATTAATGAAAAATGGTGGCTCTTTAATTACCATGAGCTACTATGGTGCAGAAAAAGTAGTGGATCATTACAACATGATGGGGCCAATTAAAGCCTCACTAGAAAGCACAGTCCGCTACCTTGCTTCTGAGCTTGGCAGCAATAATATTCGAGTTAACTGTGTATCACCAGGCCCTATGATGACAAGGGCATCATCAGGCATAGATAACTTTAGCCGATTAGTTGAAAGTGCTAAAGAGCAATCACCCCTTAAGCGCTTGTGTACAATAGAAGAGGTGGGTGATATGACTGCATTTTTAGTCAGCCCGTTATCTTCTGCTATAACGGGTAGTGTACATTACGTTGATGCTGGCCATAACATTATGGCATAAGACTTACAGCTAACAATGTTAGTTAATGTATAAATATAAATGGCATCTACTTAAAATAGATGCCATTTTTTATTATTTTAAACTTAACATAACCTGACTAAAATGGAGGCTTTAATGCGGTTTTTTACCCACACTTTGTTTATTTTGCTAGGTATTTTATTAGCTTATTCACCGCTTGTATTGAGTGAAACCAAGCCTGCAGATAAAAACTGGCTGAAGACCAACCTTTTGCAACTAGCACAGCCCGTTGTTGCCAAACCTTATTGGTACATACAAACCAGTGTTTTAACTCGGCATTTTAGCCCTAAACCTGAGCATAATAATCGGCAGAAACTTATGGGTATTGAGCGCAACACAGATGAAAGCTACCTTTGGGGGGCGGCAGCTTTTATTAATTCGTTTGAACAGCGCTCCATTTATGGCTATGTAGGTAAACGCTTTGATTTTGAAGGAACGCCTTTTTATAGTAAATTAACTGGTGGATTCATTCATGGTTACAGAGGGGAATACAGTGGCAAAGTGCCCTTTAATCAACTTAAAGTTGGCCCCGTTATACTGCCTTCCATTGGTGTTAAATTTAAGAGAATGCAAACAGAAGCCATTTTAATTGGTGCCAATGCAGTGATCATCACTGTTGGCATAGGTATTTAATCCTAAAAATTTAAGCAGCTTAGTCTATTAAAGCAGCATAACGCTCGTTCAATTCTTGGCGAATAGTACGGCGTACTTTTGCATTAGAAAATCGTCTTTTTTCATCGGCTGTTTGAGGCTCAAACTTGGGTACTTCCATTGGCTTACCTTCATCATCAACAGCCACCATAGTAAAGAAACAACTATTAGTATGCCTCACCATTTTTTTATGAATATCTTCAGTAATCACTTTAATACCGACTTCCATCGAAGTGCGTCCGGTGTAATTAACCGAAGCTAAAAAAGTGACCAGTTCACCCACATGAGCAGGCTGACGAAAGGTTACCTGATCAACAGAAAGGGTAACAACATAACTGCCAGCGTAGCGACTTGCACAAGCATAGGCCACTTCATCTAAATATTTAAGCAGCGTACCACCATGCACATTACCAGAAAAGTTAGCCTTATCAGGTGTCATTAAAACACTCATAGTGAGTGAGGGAGAGTTAGGCTGCATAGTTTTATTTTACTTCCAACTTAAGTGAGATGTGATTCTGCATGAAGGCTTTCAATGCCATTAAGCAAAGTAACTAATGAACGGCCAACGGCATAGGCAAGATTTACAGGTACTGCGTTACCTATCTGTTTGTACTGAGCTGTAATGGGGCCTGAAAAGCTCCAATCATCTGGAAAGGTTTGTATTCTGGCGTATTCACGTACCGTTAATGGCCTAGTTTCTTCTGGGTGACAACGTTCAGTTTGTTTTTGTGCAGGCGCACAAGTAAGTGTAAGGCTAGGTTCATCCCAAGCCAAGCGCCTTGCCATGCCAGTTTTTCCACCACCCAAAAAATAGCTTTTTTTCATATATTCGCGTTGTAAGTCATCGGGCAAGTCACGCCAATAGCCACCTTGGGGAACAGAGGCAAGTATTTCTGCTTTTCTTTTAGGGTAGGTCTGACCAGCAGAGCTAGGCACATCGGTAGAATAAAGAATGCCTTTTTTTAAAGCATCGCTAAGCGTCATAATTCTTGTGTAGGGCGCTGGCCAATTAAACTTCACATACTTAGCTAGGTCTTTCCGAATTCCGACTAAAAATAAACGCTCTCTTTTTTGTGGTACTTGATAAAACATAGCCTTTAAAACCCTTGGATCAACAAGTTCATAGCCAATCTCGTCTATTACACTAGTGATTGCTTCAAGGGTTTTTCCATTTTCATGCTTTAAAAGACCCCGAACGTTTTCAGCCACAATAACCTTTGGATTCGTTTCTTTAACTGCGCGTGCAAATTCAAAAAAAAGCGTACCTCTAATGTCTTCAAAACCTAACTTCTTTCCTGCATAAGAAAAAGCTTGGCAGGGAAAACCACCAGAAAGTAGATCAACTTGATTATGGTATTCAGTGAAGTCTAGGCTTGAGATACTGCTTTCGACAACCTTCCAGTTAGGGCGGTTTTCACGCAGGGTATTGCAAGCATGTTTATCAAACTCGTTTAATAATAGCGTATTAAAACCTGCTTTCTCCATGCCTAAAGCAAGTCCACCAGCACCTGCAAACAATTCAATTAAATTATAGTTTCGTTTGGGCTTAGTATTTATTTCTTCATGCCAATTGCTATTAAATAAAAGCTGTATTTCTTCAAAATGTTCAATTTGAGACCGATGATACACTCGGTAATTATTATCAGGATGCCTTTGGGGCACTAGAGTACCATTAGCGTCCCAGCGTCTTAAGGTTTCCTTAGAAACACCAAGCATGTCAGCTACTTGGGCGATTGAATAATAAGTAGGAATCATTTTTTTACCTGTCATAAGATGCGCTATCAAAGCAAAACCTTGGTCATGGTTATAACTGTATGCAGGTACAGCTTAGCTGTCAAACCTTAATTACGGTTGCTTAAAGACTGTATTTCTTGAGTGGCAGCTAATTGCTTTACTACTTCTTCAAACTCTTTACTAAAATCAGCATCAACAGCCACTGATCCTATCGCTCCTAGTAAATCATCATAAAACTCTGGATCACCTGTTAGCCTATGCCAAAATTCTTGACCAACATACACAGGGTAATGGTGGTCATTAGTAATTTTTTTATAAAAGTTACTAAGGTCTTGGGGTGCTCCATAGATAACACCCACAATAAGGTCATCATGAGCAATTCTTAAGTTATTAGTTCTGGATAAGTTAATGATGTCTTTAAAGTGGCCTGCCACAGTACTTACATCATCGTTGTTTATCGTGTTTGGGCCTGACTTAAGCTGGCAATATTTTTTGTGATTATCAAGCTGATCAATAAATTCAATATCAATACCATTCGTTGTACTGCCTAAGGTTCCAAGAACTTCATTAGTAAATTTTTGAATTCCTGCGCCAAAGATTGTTGCTACCGAAGTACCTAAAACACGAGGGTATAACAAAGCCCTTGCAATGCTTTCTGGCGATGAATCACCTGTAAGAAAGTTAGCTAGATAGGTGGTAGTAAAGTGATTAATATTAAACTCATTAGGGTTAATCAGCTTAAGAGTATTTTTAATGTGTGACTCAGCAAAGCTTTCTTTAAACCAGATTTTTGCATCATTCAAAACTTTTTTCTTGTCTATATTTTGCATTTAATTTTCTATCCTTAGATTAATATCTAGTGGTAATTTTGCTGCTTATGCTTAATCATTCGACCAACCCTTAACTCAACAATAAGGCATCATCGGTTACTTGTTCGCCTCTTACCTGCTCAAACATGGCTAGTAAATCGGTTATTTGCATGCCTTTGCGTTCTTCTCCGGCTACATCTAAAACCACCTTGCCTTGGTGCAGCATTAGGGTGCGATCACCTATATCTAGGGCTTGGCGCATGCTGTGGGTGACCATCATGGTGGTGAGGTTTTTTTCAGTTACTAGGCGATTAGTAAGGTCTAGTACAAAATCTGCGGTGCGTGGATCTAGGGCTGCGGTATGTTCATCAAGTAATAAAATACGTGAAGGTTGCAGTGCAGCCATTAGCAGGCTAACGGCTTGACGTTGACCACCCGAAAGTAAGCCAATGCGATCGGTTAGGCGGTTTTCTAAGCCTAAGTTTAAACGGGCCAGTTGTTCACGGTAATAGTCCCTTTGCGAGGTTTTTACCGCCCAGCTTAAACCGCGGCGATTACCCCTTTGTTGAGCTAAGGCCATGTTTTCTTCAATGGTTAAATCTTCACAAGTGCCCGCCATCGGGTCTTGGAAAACGCGAGCCACTAGGCCTGCTCTTTTCCAAACTGGCTGATTAGCGACTTCAGTTTCATCAATTAAAATACTGCCGCTATCAATTTCTAAATCACCTGAAACAGCATTAAGAAGGGTTGATTTACCTGCGCCGTTAGTGCCTATAACGGTAACAAACTGCCCCGAAGGAATGGTGACAGACATGCCTTGTAGAGCACGGGTTTCTATTGGCGTACCCGCATTAAAGGTAATATTAAGATCGGTTGCCTTAAGCATAATTAGAGCCTCTTACGGCGTGTAAAGCGTTTTTTAATTAAAGGAATAACCAGCGCAAATACAACCAGTAAAGCGGTGACTAGGTTTAAGTCTTGTGCCTTTAGGCCAATAAAGTCGCTGTTTAAAGCCAGCGCAATAAAGAAGCGGTAAACCACAGCGCCAATAATAACGGCAAGGGTCAGCAGGTACATTTTACGGGCAGGCAGAATGCTTTCGCCCACAATTACCGCCGCTAAGCCTATAACAATGGTGCCAATTCCCATGGAAATATCGGCACCGCCTTGGGTTTGTGCAAAAAGTGCGCCTGCTAATCCAACTAAACCGTTTGAAATTGCCATGCCTAGAATAATCATACCGCCAATATTAACGCCCTGAGCGCGGGCCATGCGTGGGTTAGAGCCAGTCGCACGAATAGAAAGCCCTTGCTGAGTAGCAAAGTAGGCATCTAACAGCAGTTTAGCGATGATGATCACTACTAATAAAATAAGGGGGCGCATCACATAATCAACAACCCAATCTGCTTCTAACAGACTGAAAATTGTGGGTTCCATAATTAAGGGCACATTAGGACGGCCCATAATTCTTAAGTTGATTGAATAGAGCGCAATCATCATTAGGATACTGGCCAGCAGATCCATAATTTTTAGATGTACATTTAATAAGGCAGTACACACACCGGCTAAAGCACCGGCAAGCATGGCTAAAAAGGTGGCTAGAAAAGGATCCATACCGCTGGCAATCAGTACCGCACCCACAGCGCCGCCTAAAGGGAAGCTGCCATCAACGGTTAAATCGGGGAATTTTAATAAGCGAAAAGAAATAAATACGCCCAGTGCAACTAGGGCAAAAATAAGGCCAATTTCAAGCGCACCAAACAAAGAAAACAAGGACATGGGCTAAACCAAAGGAGGGTGGTTAACGACCAATCCAGCTTAAAAAACTTAAATTAAGCAGGATCGGTCAAGTTAGATTAACGGATAATTTCGCTAGCAGTTTTTAGCAGTTCTTCAGAAAGGGTAACGCCTTGTTTTTTAGCAGCGGTTTCATTTAAAAACAACTGTAGGTTATCGCTCGTTTCTGGCTTAATTTCGCCGGGCGCTTCGCCTTCTAAAATCCTGACTACAAGGCGGCCAGTCTGGCGGCCTAGGTCACGGTAGTTCACACCCAAGGCAGCAATAGCACCGCGCTTAACACTGTCAGTGTCTGAAGCGATTAAAGGTATTTTTCTATCATTGCCGACTTTAACCAAGGCTTCGTAAGCAGAAACCACGTTGTTGTCAGTGTTGGTATAAATAACATCCACTTTACCAACCAAGCTACGTGCAGCAGAACCCACATCCACCGTACGAGGTGCAGCAGCTTCGACTAGTTCCATACCGTATTTAGGTAGCAGTTTTTTAAAGGCTTCCACAACTACCACCGAATTAGCTTCGCCTGGGTTGTAAACCATGCCAATTTTTTTAGCATGGGGAACAATTTTCTTAATTAGCTCGATTTGCTTGTCTAACTCAAGCAGGTCAGATACACCCGTTACGTTAGTGCCGCTGGCTTCCCAAGAAGGAACGAGCTGGGCTTCGACTGGGTCGGTTACTGCCGAGAAAACTATCGGTACACGCTTAGTGCCTGCAACAGCAGACTGAGCCGAAGGGGTAGCAATGGCGACTAAAACATCGGGCTTATCACCAATAAACTTGCGGGCTATTTGTGCAGCAGTACCAGTATTACCCTGTGCGCTTTGGTATTGCCACTTAAGGTTTTTGCCTTGAATATAACCGGCTTCATTCAGCGCATCTAACACACCATCCCTTACTGCATCTAAGGCTGGGTGTTCAACAATGGCGGTAATGGCAACCGATTTAGTTTCAGCAGCCATGGCTAAGCTGCTCGTGGCTGCTAGTGTAAAGGCTGCTAAAACTGCAAGTGCTTTTTTAGGTAAATTAAGCATAGGTTAGATTCCCCTGTAAGATTGTTAACCTGAGTTTTTTAATTAAAACCTTCTGTACAACCTTCCAGCAGCTTGGCTGATTAAGGCCGTCCGTCTTCTTCTAATACACCTTCTTTAACTGGAATCGCCAAATCGTCTCGGGTTACTTTCATGCTTAGCAACAGTGTGCCGGCAATATAAATAGAGGAATAAGTACCCACAATAATGCCCACCATTAAAGCTAGCGCGAAGTTATGAATCATTTCTCCGCCCAGCAAGAAAAGCGCAACAACAACCAGCAAGGTCGTTAATGACGTAATGGTGGTGCGTATTAGCGTTTGGTTAATGGAAAGGTTAATTAGCTCATCCACTGTGCCTTCACGCACTTTACGAAAGTTCTCACGAATACGGTCATAAACAACAATGGTGTCGTTGATGGAATAACCTACCACAGCCAAGAGCGCAGCTAGCACGGTTAAATCAAAGTCGATACGGAAGACTGAAAAGAAACCTAGCAGAATAATAACGTCGTGAACCAAAGCTACAACTGAACCCAGAGCAAACTTATATTGGAAGCGAAAAGCCACGTAAATCATAATACCCAACATGGCGACTAGCATGCCTAAACCGCCTTGGTCACGCAGTTCATCACCCACCTGAGCACCGACAAATTCAGCACGGGTTAAATCTACTTTTTGTGCATCTTTAGCATCTAAAAGGCTGCGTACCTGCTCACCCACTTCGGGCGAAAAACCTTGGTTAAGGCGAATCAGCACATCGTGGGAACTACCAAAATTTTGCACTACAAACTGCTCATAACCTGCCGTATCTAAGTGCGACCTAACTTCTTCTAAGTTAGGTGAGCTGGTGTAATGCAGCTCGACCAAGGTACCACCGGTAAAGTCTAGGCCAAGGCGTAACCCTTGGGTGGCTAAAGAGCCGATGGAAGCCAGCAGCAAAATAGCCGATAAACCAAAGGCAACAAAGCGCAGACCTATAAAGTTAATATTGATATTTAATAGTTTGGAACTGATTTTACTAGTCATATTCGGCTCCTAACCTATAACGAAATGCGTTCAATTCGACGACCGCCATACACCCAGTTAACCAGCATTCGGGTAACTAATATGGAAGTAAACATGGAAGTTATTAGCCCTAAAGAAAGGGTGACAGCAAAGCCTTTAATCGGCCCAGTACCAATAGAAAACAGAATAATGGCCACCAAAAAGGTGGTAATGTTGGCATCTAAAATGGTAGCAAAGGCACGTTCGTAACCGGCATGAATGGCATTTTGTGGCGACAGTCCGCCGTGATAAATTTCTTCTTTTATACGCGCATTAATCAGCACGTTAGCATCCACTGCCATACCCAGCGTTAACACGATACCGGCAATGCCTGGCAGGGTAAGTGTTGCACCTAAAACAGATAGCAAGGCCACCAGTAACACCAAATTGGCTGTTAAGGCCACGCAAGCAAAAATACCAAACACTCGGTACCAAGCCAGCATAAAAATAACCACTAAAGCCAAACCAATTTGAATGGAAGTGACACCCTGTTCAATGTTCTTCTGCCCAAGGCTTGGGCCAATGGTGCGTTCTTCAACAAAATAAATAGGCGCGGCTAAAGCACCGGCACGCAGTAATAAAGAAAGCTCGGAAGCTTCTTGCACACTACCAGAGCCAGTAATGCGAAAACTTGCACCTAGCTGACTTTGAATGGTGGCTAAAGAAATAATGCCTTGTTCGGTGTAAGGCTCTCGCACTTCAACACGCTCGCCGTCTTTTTCAACTAAACGGTTGCGGGTTTTATGTTCAATAAACAACACCGCCATGCTACGCCCCACATTGCTTTGGGTGGCTTGCGACATTAACCGTCCGCCCTGACCGTTCAGGCGAATATTGACCTGTGGCTTGTTGTTTTCATCAAAGCCTACGCTGGCATTAGCCACGTGATTACCCGTGGTAATAATGTCTCTTTCTAGTACGGCAGTGCGGTTAGGCTGGTCACGAAACTCAAAAGTTTCAGTATCAAAGACTTCGGCATTGCGGCGGGCTTCTAAACGAAATTCCAAATTAGCCGTTGCACCCAAAATACGCTTGGCGGCAGCCGTGTCTTGCACACCGGGTAATTCAACTACTATGCGGTTACGCCCAGAGCGTTGCACTAAAGGTTCGGCTACACCAAGCTCATTCACACGGTTACGCAGGGTAATTAAGTTTTGATCCACTGCATAATCTTCTAAATCTCTAATCGCCTGTTCGTTTAAATAAAGTGATAACACCCCTGCATCGTCTTGAAAAATGTAGTCTTTACGATCAATTTGCAATAAGCGGCGAGCTTTGGCCACGTCATCAGCACTGCCTAGCAAAACCACCACTTTTTTATTTTCAACACTGACTTTGCGAAAGCGTAGCCTTTCAGTACGCAAGGTGGCACGCACTTCGCTAGCCGTCACTTCTAATTGCTGCTTTACCGCAGCATCCATGTCCACTTCCATTAAAAAGTGCACACCACCACGCAAGTCTAAACCTAGGTTAACGCCACGCGCACCTAGGTTGACCAACCATTCCGGTGTAGTTGCCGCTTGTGCCAGCGCCACAACGTATTTTTCTCCAAACGATGCTTGAATTACTTCACGGGCTGCCAGCTGTTGATCGTCGGCTAACAACCGAATCAACCCCGTATTGTTTTCCAAACTGGCCTGCACTACATTAATTCCAGCTTGTTTTAGCGCTTGTTCAGCACGGTTTAAATCAGAATCGGTGATTTCGATTGAACCTCGGGTACCAGAAATTTGTACAGCAGGGTTTTCTGGGTAAAGGTTAGGCAGGGCATAAACAGCCCCGATGATGATCACCAGCAATATAAGCAGGTTTTTCCAGAGTGGATAACGGTTCAGCATGGCAGCCTTAATTTGGTCGTAAAAGGAGGGTAGGGGTTATTCAGCGTCCACTGCTTTTAAAGTGCCTTTAGGCAACACAGCAGTTACCGCCGCTTTTTGTACTTTAATTGAAACGTTGTTTGCAATTTCAAGCACTATAAACTCATCAGTTACTTTAGTTACACGGCCAAGCATACCGCCTGCCAAAGAAATCTCATCACCCTTGCCAATATCAGATAACAGGTTCTTGTGTTCTTTAGCACGTTTTTGCTGAGGACGAATTAACATAAAATAGAAAATAGCGACAAAACCAACCAGCATAACAATGCTAGAAATGGGGCTAGCACCACCTGCGTCGGCGTGTGCAGCAGAGATAAAAAAGTCCATAAAAAACTCCTAAGGTTGTGGGTATTATATTTTCAGTTTTTTAATTTGTGGCCATTACGCCATTGCTGGCACAGGCAAACCACGCTGTGAATAAAACGTTTCTACAAAGTCCGATAATTTACCTTCTTCTATCGCCTGACGCAAACCTGCCATTAACAGCTGATAGTGACGTAAATTGTGGATACTGCCCAACATGGGCGCCAACATTTCTTTGCTTCTATCTAAGTGGTGTAAATAGCTGCGTGAAAAATTTTGACAAGCATAGCAATCACAAGATTCATCAATGGGGCCAGTGTCTTTTTTGTACTGGGCATTGCGAATTTTAACCACGCCTTGGCTAGTGAAAAAATGGCCATTGCGGGCGTTACGGGTGGGCATAACGCAGTCGAACATATCCACACCACGGCGCACGGCTTCAACTAAATCTTCAGGCTTGCCCACGCCCATTAAATAACGGGGTTTATCTTCAGGCATAAGAGCTGGCAGGTAATCTAGCGTGCTAATCATGTCTTCTTTGGGTTCACCAACCGACAAGCCACCAATCGCCATGCCATCAAATTCAATGCCTAACAAACCTTCTAACGAGCGTTTGCGTAGTTCGGGGTACATGCCGCCCTGAATAATGCCAAACAAAGCCGAAGTATTGTCGCCGTGCGCATCGCGTGAGCGTTTAGCCCAACGCAAAGACAGCTCCATCGACGTTTCTGCTTCAGAAAAAGTGGCAGGGTAGGGCGTGCATTCATCAAAAATCATCACGATATCGGAACCCAATTCATGCTGCACTTGAATGGATTCTTCTGGCCCCATAAACACTTTAGAGCCATCGTGCGGTGAACGAAAATGCACACCTTCTTCGGTAATCTTGCGTAATTTACCCAGTGAAAAAACCTGAAAACCGCCCGAATCGGTCAGAATCGGTTTTTGCCATTGCATAAAATCATGCAAAGTACCATGCGCTTGAACCACGTCAGTGCCAGGCTTTAGCATTAGGTGAAAGGTGTTGCCTAGCACAATTTCTGCGCCTAGCTTTTCGACTTCGTGCGGCATCACACCTTTAACCGTGCCGTAAGTGCCTACCGGCATAAAGGCGGGCGTTTCAATCGTGCCACGGGGGAAGGTCATCCGACCACGGCGAGCTTTACCATCGGTTTTAAGCAGATCAAACTGCATGGAACATTCAGAACGCTTCATTAACTTTAATCCTGTTATTTATTCGGCGGCAGTATTTAACGACAAGAGCATGGCATCGCCGTAACTAAAAAATCGGTAATGTTCGGCTACCGCTGTTTGGTAGGCTTTTTTAATTGGCTCATAGCCAGCAAAGCTGCTGACTAGCATTAATAAGGTGGATTCTGGCAGGTGAAAATTGGTTAATAACTTATCGACACAACGCCACTGATAACCAGGGTAGATAAAAATATCGGTGTCACCCTTAAAGGCTTGGGTAGTACCGCAGCGAGTTGCCGTTTCTAAACAGCGCACACTTGTTGTACCCACCGCGATTACCCGACCACCCACCGCCTTAGTAGCATTCACTTGGGCGGCGACTTCTTCCGTTACCTCAAGCCACTCTTTGTGCATGACATGCTCTTCTAGCTTGTCTACTTTTACGGGCTGAAAAGTGCCTGCGCCAACGTGCAAGGTTACAAAAGCTGTATCGACGCCCTTGGCACGAATTTGCGCTAGCAGTTCATCATCAAAATGCAGGCCAGCCGTGGGGGCTGCTACTGCACCTAAATGCTGAGCATAAACGGTTTGGTAACGCTCTCGGTCATCCAGCTCATCGGCTCGGTCTATATAAGGCGGTAAAGGCAAATGGCCGTGTTTTTCTAACAGCTCTAATAAAGGCTCAGGGTTAAGAAAAGTTAAGCAAAACAGCGCCCCTTCTCTGCCGGTGCATTCAACTTCTATGCCGCCTTCTAAAAATAATTTAGCGCCAGCCTTGGGTGATTTGCTAGAGCGAATATGCGCTAAAGCACGGTGCTCATCTAACGGGCGTTCAATTAATACTTCTATTTTGCCGCCCGTGGCTTTTTGCCCAAATAAACGGGCTGGAATAACCCGCGTGTTATTAAAAACCAGCAGATCGCCTTGCTTTAGGTAATCTAATAAATCTGGAAATTGCCGGTGCTGTAGGTCATAACCTTCAAGCACCAATAAACGTGAACCGCGCCTTTGGGCGGTTGGGTAGTGGGCTATTAGGTTATCGGGTAAATCAAAGTGAAAATCGGTGCGCTGCATGGCGGCCTTAATAATGGTTAGCTGAGCAAGTGTTGTGTAAGCTTAGGTGCAAGATTTTAACCTAGATCGCTAGAAAGGTCATGGACAAGGTGTTTTTACACTGATCGCTCGCTTAGTTTTTAGCCACAAACGCAAAGCCGGTGCACGATTAACCAGCACAGCAACAAAAATTAAAGTGCAGCCTAAAAGCTGTAAAAAACTCATCACCTCACTAAACCAAATGCTGGCTAAAATAGCCGTCCAAATGGGTTCTAACGTCATAATAATCGCTGTGTGACTGGGTGGCGCTAAACCTTGGGCATAGGTTTGTAATAAAAAACGCAGGCTGGTAGCTAAAAATAAGCTGGCTAAAAACCAACCCCAAATGGCAGGTGCATGTTGAAAACTCCACTCTTCAAAAATAAATGAAAAAACACCAGTAATACAACCTGTCATTATTAATTGTATAGCTGTTAAGGGCAGAGCTTGAATACGTGCTGCTGCACGACTGTTAAAAATAAACATAAAGGCCAAAAAGAAAGCGGCCAATAAAAAATAAAACTCACCCAAGCCAAAAACAAACTCGCTATCAAGCGATAAAATGGCCAAGCCAGAAATAACAAAAGGCAACGAAAGAAAAGCAAAACGGCTGGGTTTTTCACCACCCAATACAAAATTAAGCAGCGGTACCATTACAATGCCCAAGCTAGTTAAAAAAGCACCCACCCCTAAGTGCTGGGCATATTTTAAGCCAAGTATCCAAAACACCATAGCAAAGCCAAACAGCACTCCAACTTTTAAAGCTGCGATCAACTGTTTCTTATTTAAATTTTGTAGTGGTTTTAAACAGAAAAAAGCCAGCACTAAACCAGCCCCTGCAAAGCGCAATGCCATAAACAACAGTGGGCTAAAACCGGCCAGTGCTTCTTTGGAAAAAATCCACCCAGTAGCAGCAATTAGGGTGGCGAAAACTAACAGTAAATCGGCCTTTAAATGCAAACTCATTCAAACCTTCCTTTATATGCCATTAAATAATTCCACTGCACTGATTGATCTTATTGCTAGGCAAAAATGAGTAGATTACTACTTAGCAGCCTAAAGCGTTAGAATCTTAGTTCCTTCTATTTTAAGCCGTTACTTATGCCTACTTCTATAAGCCCTAAACCTGCTGACTACCGTAAGCCTTGCAAGCTAAAGACTGCCACCATTGACTGGCAGGCCGTTACCCCTTTTGCTGAAAACTTTGATGATGTTTATTTTTCACGTGACCAAGGCATTGCAGAAAGTAATTACGTTTTTTTGCAACAAAACAACTTGCCTGAACGCTGGTTAACTTGGTCGCAAGAGCGTGCCTTTGTTATGGCTGAAACGGGCTTTGGCACCGGTTTAAATTTGCTGGTGGCTATGGCGAGTTTTCTAAAAACAGCGCCAGCAACAGCAAGATTGCATTGGATAAGCACCGAGCTTTACCCACTGACGCTTGATGATTTAAAACGTGCCCATGCTTTTTGGCCTGAATTGGCAGCGCTTGCCCAATCACTACAAGAAAACTACCCCTTGGCTATTTCTGGCTTTCATCGGTTTAACCTTCACCCACGCATTAGTGTGGATTTATTGCTAGGCGATGCGGGCAGTAACTTAAGCGGCCTAACGGGTAAAGTAGATACTTGGTGTTTAGATGGGTTTGCGCCCAGCAAAAACCCTAGCATGTGGACAGAACAACTGTTTATGGCACTCGGTAATGCTAGCCATACTAACACGACCTTTGCTACCTTTACTTCTGCAGGTGCTGTAAAGCGCGGTTTACAAGATGTGGGCTTTACTGTTAATAAAGTCAAAGGCTTTGGCCGTAAACGAGAAATGCTAAGCGGTGTTTTTAACCCACCTAACGCCTGTAAAAAAGTGATTCATTTAACCCCTTCAGCCATTAACAAAGCACAACCCATTGCCATTATTGGTGCAGGGCTGGCTGGTTTGGCTACAGCACAAGCACTTATTAAACGGGGCTTTAAAGTTGATGTTTATGAAGCAAAAACACCGGCCTCAGGTGGCTCGGGCAATAAACAAGGGGCGCTTTATATTAAGCTGGCTGTGGATGCCAATTCGTCCAGTCGTTTTTATTTGGCAGGCTTAGAATATTCTCGCCGCTGGCTAGAAGCTTTAGATCCTAAGCAACAATTTTGGTCGCCTTCAGGTGTACTGCA
This sequence comes from uncultured Marinospirillum sp., assembly GCA_947624795.1. Lineage (GTDB taxonomy): Bacteria > Pseudomonadota > Gammaproteobacteria > Pseudomonadales > Halomonadaceae > Marinospirillum. The sequence goes on along the minus strand of CANQLY010000001.1, from coordinate 8,047 downwards.
ACTAGCCACTAGTGAGCGGGAAGCCAAACGCCAGCAGAAGTTTTTAACTAACCAGCAATTACCTGAAACACTGGTAACAGCCGTTAATAAAACCCAAGCCAGTGAGTTAGCAGGCAGTGCGACAGCTGCTGGGGGGTTGTTTTTCCCAAGGGCTGGCTGGGTAAAGCCTAAGGCGTTAGCTCTGCATCTTGCCAACAGCTTTAACAACTTAACCCTTTATAACAACCAAGCTGTGACGGGTTTAACTCAAGCTAATTTAGCCAATGAAGAAAAAGCTTGGCAGTTAGAAACAGCTAAGGGCATTAAAAATTACCAACAGGTGATTATTTGTTGTGCGGCAGCGGCTAAAAACTTTACACCTAGCCAAACCTTGCCGGTTACCGCCGTCAGGGGGCAGGTGAGCTATCTACCTTTAAAAGGGTGTTTAGATCAAGAAGCAATACCACGCACGGTAGTATGTGGCAAAGGCTATGCCCTTCCACCGGCGGATAACACCCTTTGCTTTGGAGCAACCTTTGATGCTGAAGATTCAAGCCTTGAGCTAAGTCAAACAGATCAATTACAAAACCAGCAGGAATTAACTGCGGTATTACCTACTTTATTGGCTGAACTATCGACAAGCTCGCTTAATGGACGGGTTAGTTTTCGTTGTGCTTCACCGGATTATTTACCGCTGGTTGGGCAAGTACCGGCCATTGAAGCTTGGCAAAAAAACTACCAATCAACGCAATCAAGCCTGGCTATTTCTGAGTTTCCTAGTAAGTGGAATCATACTGGATTATGGCTAAATATTGGTCATGGCTCACGGGGCTTAGCCAGTATTCCAATCAGTGCTGAATTATTAGCCAGTCAGCTAGTGGGCGAGCCAGCGCCTTTTGAACAAGAACTGGTTAACTGCCTTAACCCAGCACGCTTTATTTTAAAAAACTTAAAAAACTTAAAAAACTTAAAAAACCAATAAACCAATAAACCAATAAACCAATAAACCAATAAACCAATAAACTAATAAACACAGGGTAGCTTTTATGACACTTTTTTCACTGGGGTTTCGGCCTTTCTTTTTATTAGCAGGGGTGGGTGGTTTTACCATGATGTTGCTATGGATTATTACCTTGTCTACTGGCTATAGCTGGCCTGGTGTGGCTAATATTATTACTTGGCACCGGCATGAAATGCTCTTTGGCTATACTGGTGCAGTTATCGCCGGTTTTTTGTTAACCGCCGTAAGAAACTGGACAGGTAAATCAACACCCGACGGTAAGCCCCTAGCAGCGCTTGCACTTATTTGGATTACCGCACGGCTAGTTCCGCTAGTCAGTGAACAACAGCTTCTTTATGTGGCCGTTGATATGCTTTTTTGGGTAGGATTATTTATAAGCCTGTGGCACGCATTAATTACTGCCGTGGTTCGTAACCGCGTGTTTTTACTGTTAGTAGGCTTGCTAGGAGCCGCTGCAGCTTTAAGCCATTGGTCTATTTTAGCGCCAGATAACCAACACTTAAGCTATGTAGGGGCTTATCTAGGCTTAGATTTAATACTGATTATTATGCTTGTGATGGGCGGGCGAGTGATTCCCTTTTTTATTCAGCGGGGTTTACAAAAAGCAGAGCAAGCCCGTATTCCTTGGCTAGAAAAAGGCTTGCCACCTTTGTTGGTAATTATGCTGGCTACTAATTTATTACTTGCCAATAGCCTTTGGGCAGCGCTGATTAATTTTGTTTTAGGCTGCTGGTTATTGCCTAATCTGTGGCGCTGGCACGATTCAGCCATTTGGCGCAAACCTTTATTATGGAGCCTTTATTTAGCCTACGCTTGGCTAGTGTTGGGGTTGTTTTTACGTGGCGGCAGTGCACTAGGGTGGGTCAGCCCCTATTTAGGTGTTCACGCACTCACTGTGGGCGGCATAGGCTTACTTACTTTAAGCATGATGAGCCGAGTGGCTTTAGGTCATACAGGTAGAGCGCTGGAACCTGCAGGTTTAACTGTTTTAGCTTTAGTGCTAATGACGTTAGCCGCCGTGGTAAGGGTGTTCTTAGCAAGCTGGCAGGGCTTACTTGCTTATCAAATATCAGCAGTGCTTTGGATGTTAGCACTGCTGTTATTTGTCATTGTTTACCTGCCTATTCTTATTAATCCAAGGCCCGATGGCAAAGCTGGTTAAACCTCTTCAGAGTCAGAAAAATAGCGGAAGGTATTACGTCCGCTATCTTTAGCACGGTACATAGCAATGTCTGCATTTTTAATCAGCTCATCTGCCGTGTCGCCGTCTTTAGGGTAAATAGCGATACCAATAGAAACGCCAATTTGAATTGGATTACCCTCGATGTGAAAAGGCTGTACTAAAGAATGAATAATTTTTTGTGCCACTGTGCCGGTTGCTTCTGTATTGGCTGAATGGTCTAAAATGGCTAAGAACTCATCACCGCCTAATCGACCTAAAGTATCCTGCTCTCTAAGCCTTGCTTTAAGCCTTTGCCCTACCGCCTGCAAAAGCAAATCGCCCACAGGGTGACCTAAAGTGTCGTTCACTTCTTTAAAATGATCTAAATCCATAAAAAGAATCGCTAAACCTTGCTCATTAAGCTTGGCTTTTTCCACCGCTTTTTTAATGCGTCGATTAATTAAAGTACGGTTAGGCAAATCGGTTAATTGATCGTAATGGGCTAAATAGTTAATACGCTCCTCAATAACCTTACTTTCAGAAATGTCATTAAAAATATGAATGTAATTAATAACCTGAGAGTTTTTATCAAGTAACGCACTAATACTTTGCAATACAGGCAACATTTCACCGCTTTGACTTTGATACCAAATTTCACCCTGCCAGCTGTCTTTAACTTCAAGTGATTGCTGAATTTTTAACTGTAGCTTTTCAATGGTTTTCTTTTTGTAAAAAAAATCTTGTAAGTCTTTGCCCAAAACATCAGCAGCAGGAAAGCCGGTGATTTGGCTAAAAGCAGAGTTTACTTTTATTAAATGCATTTTTTCATCCGTGACAGCAATGGCTTCACGCGTCCCCTCAAAAACACTGGCAACTAGGCGTAACTCTTCAGTAGATTCTTCTAGCTCTTTGGCCTGATAAGCTAAACGACGCGTTAAAGGGTGTAATGCTTGGCTAATGGCAAAAATGGCTATAACCAACATGGATATAATGGCTAAAAGTGGCCAAAAAATTTGCTGACGAATAGGAAGATAAAAGTTATTCACTGGAATTTCAGCAACCAGTGACCAATCAGAGTTTTTTAATGGCACAAAGAAAATAACATTTTCACATCGACTCTCAGGCCTAATAGCGCACTGCCCTAGCTGATTAGCTTTATCTAGGTGGACTATTTTTTTAGGATCAATGTCTTTTGTAAGCATTAAGTTATTAGTGCTTTCAACATAGTTTAAACTTTGATTCATGGCTAAATTAACCATGTAAGTTTTAGCGTGTTTATCTAATTGCAATTTTTCATTAAGCACGTCAAGTAAGTCGTTATTGTTAAAATAAAGCACATCTTTACCAATCACTTGACCTTGCTGAGAAAAAATATTTGCCTGTATCTGAATCACAGGAGTAGCATTAATTTCCACTAAATTATAGCTAGGCATATAATTGCTAAATGGGGTGTTTTCAAGGTGCTGACCAATCATTTCAGGCAGCAATGGTGTTTGGCCAATTTTTACTAACACTTCACCTTTAAGGCCTAAACGAATAAGACCTAGAAGCTCGCTTGATAAACGCATGGCATCTTTAAGCCGAGGTTCAGAATAAGCCACTAGGTCTTCAGCTGATAGCTGACCTGCAGTGTACCTTTCTAAACGTAAGCGTATTTCGGTTCTGCTAGTAAACTGGCTAGCAAGGTCTTGGTATTTCTCTAACATATTATTTAATAAACTAGCTTGGCTTTGAACTGTCGTTAAAGTGATCTGTTCAAGGTTAGAGCGTGCTGAGAAGTAAAAAGGAATACTAGTACTTAAGCTTGCAACCAAGCCAGTAGCCAATACACCCAGTAAAGCGATCAATAAAATACGCTTGCGAATTAAAGCGACCCGACTTTCTTCTTGAGTAAATTTCATAGCATCTCTTGGCTGTAGAATAACAGCTACATTATTTTAATTACTCGATTCTAATGGATATTAGAGCATTTGATAAGTAAAACAGGTAAGCCTGCTAAGCACCCACGGCAGCAACATTTTGTAACAATAATATAAGTGTTGACTAGAAGAAAAACAGCTTTATAATACACACCTTGTTAGCTAGCAGTTGCTACCTAACAAGCGTGTTTAAATTTTCAAATAAGCCGGTGTGGTGAAATTGGTATACACGACGGATTCAAAATCCGTTGCCGCAAGGCGTAGCGGTTCAAGTCCGCTCACCGGTACCATTAAAAACTCTCTAAGCCTTATGGCATATAGGCTTAAGAGTTAAGATAACAGAAAATACCCCCATATATACCCCCGTTTTTCTTAGTGTTAAATTAACTAAACAGCTTGAATTAAGCGCTTATTGTATTTCCCTATCTATTCACTAATCCCAATAGCTAATTACTAGCCCTAACGTGTCCGATAATTATTTAACTCACTGCAACGCATATAATCGGCTGGCCTGTGTACCACCTTGCAATAGCACGTTGCTGTAATGCGTCCAGCGGTTCACCTGCTAGCCGTTCAATACGTTCGCCACCATGAGCAAGGCCGTTTATCTGTTGTTCTGGTGCAGACAATACGATTAACTTCATGGTGTCGTTGCTGGTGGTCGTGTTGCGTTCAAGCTTGGCTAATCTATTTCTAATGTTCATGCTCTTACACCTCCTAGCACCGCTTGAATTACGGCGTGCCTGTGGTCATCTTTACAGTTGGCAAGCATTGACCTTAGTACCGCAATAACCGCCTGCTGTGTGTCTTGTGGCTTGTTCTGGTGACGCTGTTCAAGCTTTGCCAATCTAGCTTTTAGGTTCACTGGTAAAACTCCTTCATAATTGCGCCTTTGCTTTCTTCTAGCTCTTGGTAGAAGTCATCAAGTGTTTTTCGCTTGGCTGGTGGTTTAATCTGAACAGCATTACCTTTCTCTAACCTAGCTAACCTTGCTCTTATACTTGCCATTGATGCTCCCCTGTATCAGTTACGCCGGTGTGTTCTTCTAGCCGTGCTACACGCTCCATCATTTCGTCCAGCTCGACAACACGGGCAAGCGCTCCAACACTATTGATAAGTTGCGCTGCTGTATCGGGTGCTAGATCACCACGTCCCACGGCATCAAGCGCCGCTGTAGCTCGTTCGGTAAGTGTGCCTGCTGATAGTTCGGGTAGGTCTACTTGCTGGGATTCAGGCTTCAGGCTTGGGCATATTCTGTCGAGTAGTATCTTGGCGGCTTGCATATCGCCACCCTTAGCGGCAACGACAACGGCCTTTAAAATATCATCAGCATCATCATTTATGGCCTGCCTTAATCGACCTGCTAAGCCACTGCCTTTAGGTCGACCGGCTGGGTTTCCACTCTGACCTTTCTTAAATTGTGTTTTCTTCATCTGTTCAATACCTGTTACATCAGGGGTTGGGTTGTTGCCGATCCTTGGCTAAGTCACTTCCTTATATTGTTGCTAGGTTGTAGTTGTTTACTAGCTCACTGCCTATGCTGCACGGGTGGTGCTCTGGTGGTCTTAGCTTGGTGTGGTGGCTAATGCAAAGCTGGCATTTCCAGTAATGGCTATACCAAGCTTTTTTAGCTAGCTCATAAGTTATTAACCGCTGCTTTTCTTCTGGTGCCGGTTCTTCTGGTGGCAAAAAGCTAGGGTGGGTTATTACTGGTCTACTTTGCCCTAACTGCTGACCTTCTGCATTTGCGGTGTAACCGGTGTAACTGGTGTAACCGTTAGGCTCTATGCGGCTTGTAGCGGTTACACTTTCATTTGTTGCGGTGTAACCGGTGTAACCAAGCGGCTTTGTATGCACTTCAGTTTTAGGGTTTAGTTGCTGACCTTCTGCATTTGCGGTGTTACAAGTGTTACAAGTGTTACAGCTAGGTTTCATGCGGTTTTCAGGTGTAACACTTTCATTTGTTGCGGTGTTACAAGTGTTACCAAGCGGCTTTGCTTGTGTTGCTAATTTCCTTTGTAGTGACTTCTTTTGTGCAGCCTTGGCAATCTCACCTATATTCACTAGGTTAGCTCCTTTGGCAGAATAGCGGTAAGGCGTGTGGTAATGCCGTTTATTCGCTTTGTCACTGTCGGCTTATTGTCACTGCTGGTTTCTGCAAGCCAGCCAGCATTCCTTAACGCTTGGTTTGCTGTTCTAACCTCATAGCCTTTTACCGCATCTTTTAAACCTGCTGTAGTAAAGTAATAAATACGCTGACCATCAGGTGTGTTTTTCCAGTAGCCGGAACGCTTGGCTGTTTTAACTAAATCGCTGGCATTGTCTAGGTTGGTAAATTGGCTGTCGTTGTAGGTTTCAATGTAAGACTGGATAGACTCCAAGATATGCCGGTCTTCTGTACTGCCTTGACCTCTTGCACCACGCCACAACTCAAAACCAATGACGGCGCTATCCATTGCTTCGCCTGCATCCCAGCCAGTTATACCAAGGTTTGTTGCTAGTTCACCAGCTAGGGCTATTAGCGCAAAGGTTGCAGCGGCTCTAGCTTCCACACCATCGGTAGCAGTGAAGCCAGCTTGTTCTTTTATTTCATTGTATAACGCTGGCAAGTCATCCTTTTGCATCACGCCTTTTATAAAAGCCTTACCTGCTGTGCCGTAAGCTTTGGAAGTTGCCGACTTTAATTTGTCTGCAAACTCACGCCCATCTTTACAGCCGTGCAGTTCATCAAACACACCATAGGTTTGTTCTGTTGCAGGTATATCAAGCAATCTAGCTTCTTGCCCTGCCTTGGCTACAATGCCGACTTCTGCCATGTGTGAAGGTAGCGTCTTTTCACCACTGCTTAACACCATCAATCGCCATGCTTGCGTTCTTCTAGCGCCACCACTGCTTTTAGCTCTAGTTTTACCGCTACCATTTGCCAGCATATAAACTACATCGCCAACATTCTTGGGGTCACTTTGCCCTAGTTCATCCAAAATTAGCAGCGCATCATTTAGGCTAGCGGCTATTGCCTCAGAACCATTGCCTGTGGCATTCCATGTACGAACGTATTCACTTGCACCCCATACGCTAGCAGCAACTTCTAGCGCCGTAGTCTTACCTTGTGAACTTCGCCCCATAAGGTTTATGCCAGCACCACCGCTAGACTGAAGCTTTGCAGGCAATAGCAACGTACCAGCGAAAGCTACCGATAGCGCAAGGGTTAGCATTGGATTACCTACGCATTGACTGGCTACTGTTTCCTTCCATTCAGCCAGTGTTGAGCGTTCTACAAAAAAATCATTACGGGTATATTCTGATTGAAAGCGTATTTTTTCATTACCCAAGGTATGCGTAGGAAAAACAAAGGCTTTGCCGTCATCGTGCCAGCCAGTTGAAGTTGCAGCGGTTATGCGTTCACTTGGGTTTTCTTGTAATAGCCATTCAGTAAACCTAGCCCTAGTTTGCGCCCTGTTAGATTCTGGCATCCATCCTTGGTCTAGCAATTCACCACGCAATTCATCACCGGCACTTTTTAATAGTCGGGTTGGCATAACCCAATCTTTCCACTTACCGTTTAGGTTGATAAAGCAAAGCAACTTACCAAACTCTTGGTCTTGCGAATCGCTGCTAATGGCTTTTATATAAATTGGGCTACAAATGCGCTCGTTAATTGGTTCAGGCGGCGCATCATCTGCACCTTCCTTTTCCCCGTGCCAATACAGACCGGCTTTGTACCGCTTGCCGTTTAGTAAAAACCAATCATCATGCGTCATAAAACAGGGGCGCTGAATTTTAGCTTCCACTACTTCGGGGGCTGTGGGTTCTGCCTGTAAATCAACCTTCTTTATAAAAGAGGTTACACCGGTTACACCTTGATTCTTGCTTGGTGTAACTTTGGAAACCGCACCGTTGCTGGTGGTTACACCGGTTACACCAGTTACACCGTCTTTTGTGTTGGCTGGTAACTCACTACCATTT